>CAVIGM010000029.1:0-9860 GCA_963642455.1 Anaerovoracaceae bacterium
TGCAATACGATTTCGGACTCACAAAGTAAGGAGAAAGTACCATGACAAACGTAGTAGCCGCACTTATATGGGACAATGATAAATTTATGATCTGCCAGCGTCCTGCGCACAAGGCGAGAGGCCTTTTGTGGGAGTTCGTCGGTGGAAAGGTCGAACCGGGCGAAACCAAGGAGCAGGCACTCATCCGCGAGTGCCGTGAAGAACTTGCCATTACTCTTGATGTCGGCACTGTTTATATGGAAGTAATCCACGAATATCCCGATATTACAATAACACTCACGCTCTTTAATGCCACAATTAAGGAAGGTGTTCCGCAGATGCTCGAGCATAACGATATCCGCTGGATTGCCCCTGCCGAGATTCCGCAGTATGATTTCTGCCCTGCAGATACCGAGATTCTGAAGAAGCTGATTGAATTAAGAGTGTGAGATTTTATCTGTAAATTCGCCTTCTATGGGAGTTAATAGACAGCTCCGCCCGAATTGGCTGAAGGCGGAACAAATACAATACCAAGCAAAAACGCCCCTCTTGGGGGCGTTTGCTCTAGATCAAGTCAATCAAGTCCTTGCCTATCTCGTAGACCCTGTCGAATTCAGGCTCTCCAGTAGAGAATGGCTCGCCGTAATCGTTCTCCTCGACTTCGTCTAGAGGGTAGCACACATCTTCGTATGCCCAATCTCTTCTCTCCCTCTCATCGCAAGTAATATTGTCAATGCTTCTAAGGTCCGGATGATTATCCACGACATAGATGACCCCGTCATGAACGTCGACATCCATGGTATCGCAATGATAGTCCCCGAATGAATCGAACCAGTACACAGCCATATAGTTACAGGGAGTACCTGCAGGTCTCCTCAATGAAATCGAGCAGAAGAATTCCACATCTGTCTTTGCTGTGATATCGAACCCCAAATAGTAATGAGTGTCGTAGACCTCGTCATAAATGCAATGATATGCAATGATACCCATCTCCTGGAGTCTCTTCACACCTTCACAGGCTCTCTTGTCGTGTCTTGCTTTGCGCACTCTTCCGTTTCCTTCAGAATCCAGACACGAAACAGTTAGATCGTTGTAGATGAATTCATTAACGACTCTATAATTCAGATCCATAACAGCCTGGAACCACAGAAGAAAGCCTAATCCTTTGTTCTTCCTTGCCGAGATCCTCTGTCTCACGTTAAGCTGAGACACCAATTCATCTTCGCGTTTACCGACTCTAGTATCAAATACATGTCCTACCATATTAAATATCTCCTTTCTTCTCATAAGAGATTAGCACTTGTGTTATAACTTATAGCCCGCATTCATGTCTCCAGAGGAGCTCCCTTTGCCTTGGCTGAAGATATCATACCCTCGCAAAATCGAATGTCAACAAAAATCGAACAAATATTCTTTTTTCGTTGAAAACATAGCACTTTTTACATAATCCAAATAACATCCACACAATCCTCGAAAGCTTAATGCCTTCAAGGATTATCTGTGTTATAATGTTAAGGATTGTTTTCATATTTGATTATATCGGCGAAAGGATTTAACGAAATAATGAAGAAAGAACCAAATGCAAAGGCCTTGCTGCCAATATTAACCTTCCTCGTTCTCTATCTTGGACTTGGAATTCTGTTTGAATATGTGCTCAAGATTCCAATGGGCTTCTATTCAATTCCTATCGTAGTAGTATTTATGGTTGGCGTAATGATTGCGTGCTTCCAGAATAGGGGAGTCAACTTCAACGATAAGCTTAAGATTATGGCTGAAGGCGTTGGCGACAGCAACATTATGATTATGATTCTCATATTCATAGTTGCCGGAATTTTCGTAGGAGTAACGGGCCGTTCAAGCGCTGAGGCTGTTGCTTACTGCATGCTCTCTGTAACACCGGCTTGGGCCGCATCTGCCGTTATGTTCGTAGCTGCCTGCTTCGTATCGCTCTCGATGGGAACATCCTGCGGAACGATTTCACTGCTTGCACCTATTGCCGTTGCGGTATCTGAGGTATCTGGAATAAACGCTGCTTATGTAATAGCTTGCGTTGTTGGCGGTGCGATGTTCGGAGACAACCTATCTTTTATATCCGACACAACCATTGCTGCTTGCAGTACCCAGGGCTGCGAAATGAAAGACAAATTCAGAGCGAACTTCAAGATTGCACTTCCTGCTGCTATCGCTGCGATCATCCTTATCATCGTAACATCAATGGGCGCAGGAAATTCGCATATACAGATTCCTGACTACAACATGCTGCTTCTCATTCCTTATGTGCTCGTACTTGCGGGCGGACTTATAGGCTGGAATGTTTTCGTGGTACTTCTCATCGGAATCGTATCAGGCTCGGTAATCACACTTGCAACCGGCACAACAAAGGCTTTCGATCTTCTCGTAAATATGGGAAGCGGAGCTTCTGGCATGTTCGAGACTGTCATGGTTACAATTCTTGTAGCCGCAATGTGCGCTCTCGTCCGCGAATATGGTGGCTTCGAATCAATCCTTGCCTTCATTCGCCGCAACTTCAAGGGCCGCATCGGAGGAAGACTCGGTGTTGGACTTCTTGTTGGAGCAATGGACATCTCGACAGCTAACAATACAGTCGCTATCGTAATGGCTGCGCCTATCGCAAAAGAAATCAGCGAAGAGTACGGCATTTCGCCTAAAGAGACGGCATCGCTGCTCGACACATTCTCGTGTATTTTCCAAGGCGTCATTCCTTATGGAGCACAGATTCTGCTCGCAATTTCTGCGGCAAGTGCCCTCGACGTGAATATCTCAGCCTTTGAGATTCTGCCTCATTTATATTATCCAATGCTGCTTCTTGTAAGCTCATTGGCATTCATTATTATTCCTGCGCTGAAGGAGAAAGATAAATAAAGGCGAGATCGCTAAAGAATTTAAGAGAAAGAGAAATCAAATCAAATGTCCAAATTACTGCTTTTTCTTGCTATATTGCCTGGCATCCTTCTGATGATCAAGGTATATAGAGCTGATAGAATCGAAAAAGAACCTATAGGCTTACTCATACTGCTGCTCTGTCTTGGAGCGGTAGTATGTTTCCCTGTTGCGTATATCGAGAACGTACTCGATAGGCTCTTTGCTGGCCTTATTCCTGCCGGCAGACTGCTACGTTTTGTAGATAATTTCATCGGAGTTGCGCTCATCGAAGAGACTGGCAAATTTGCCGTAACCAAGCTGTGCACATGGAAGAACCGCAATTTCAACTTCCAATTCGATGCAATCGTATATGCTGTTACGACATCCTTGGGCTTCGCAATTCTTGAGAATATTCTCTATGTTGCGGCTGGCGGACTTGAGGTAGCCCTGCTAAGAGGTGTGCTGTCCGTACCGGGCCATGCAATATTCGGACTCTTTATGGGCGTATCGTATGGTGTTGCTAAGAGATGCGAGTCGAGAGGAGACATGGCAGGCAAGAGGAGGAATCTGCGTTTTGCAATCATAACTCCGACTATCCTGCATGGAATATTTGACTTCTGTCTAACTGACAAGACCTATGTTGCGCTAATCATATTTGTAATATTCGTGCTTGTCCTGTATATAAATGCTTGGAAGCTCCTCAAGAGAAAATCATACGAGGACATGCCACTGTAGATGAGTTAGCACAGGCCTCATTAGAGATCTCGCGCAGCAATGCCGCGTTAAGTGGCGATTGAGAAGCTTCTTGAAGGCTGCTGTTATAGAAGGCGATGTTATTAGAAAAAAAGGCTCACCCCGGATCCATCAACGGATTCTCGCGGTGAGCCTTTTATGCTTCCGTTCGTTTTTGCGATTTTCTCGGCTTTTATTTCGCAATATATCTTGATTCGATATAGTAGCGCTTCTCGTTGGCTTCGCCCATTGAGAAGGTCTTCCTTGGAAGTGCGCCATCTGCTGCAACTGCAGGGAAGAGCATGAACTTATCCATTGCAGGGAGCATGAAGCCGGCGTTGCCGTCCTGTGCCGAAAGAGTCTCAACAGCCTTAGTGCCGTGGATGTAGTCGATGTCGCAAGTCTTGCGCTCCTTAACCATTACATCAAGTGCATTCTGAAGTGCGCCAACTTCGAGCTTGTTAGCAGGCTCCTCAACAACTATAAGGCCCTTGCTGTCACCATACAGATATGGAATTCCGAAGGCTCCTTCAGGAAGCTTAGCATCTGCATCAGCAAGATATGCCTTGCCATTCTGCTCATTGAGAAGAGCAACTGTCTCATCTACAATGTCCTTGCCTGACTGGCCGTTCTTTGCGAAAAGTACTCTGTGGATTGGCTCGAAGACTATGCCGTCGTCGTGAATGTTCTCAATCTCGCAAAGTGCAAATCTTGCAGGGTGGTTAGCAGCCTCCTCGGCTGTGAGTGTCTTCTTGAGGTTCTCCCAATTTGTCTTAGCTGTTGCAAGTGAGTGGTTGCCATCTCCCATCGCCTGGAAAATCACATTGCCCTCGCCGTATTTCTCGACAGCCTTGTCAAAGAGTGCAGAGAGTGCATCCTTAGCGCCCTCAAGATCTTCTTCCTTGATGAAAGAGCCGCTGATATGTCCGCCGTTCATCATGAGGTCTGTGTCATATACAGGAACTGCAGGAGCGTTAACAAGAGGCTCGATTACTGTCTTGTCAGGATCGTCGATGAGAATGAGAATATGTGGAAGCTCGATAGGAGCGCCTTCTCTGATTCTGAGGCGAGGTGGGATTCTCTCGACAACAGTACCCTCTGTTGCTCTTGTAAGGGAAGTTGAACCCTTGCTGAAATCATAAGCCTCAAGGTCTGTTGCGATTACAAGACCTGTTCTTGAACGACCTTCGGCTGTTCTTCTAACAAGCATGCAACCAGGCTCGAGCTTGCGAAGAGTTCCGTCATTCAAATAATTATCCATTGCCAGGCGGATAGCCTTGATTCTGTCTGCTTCGCCAGGCTTATCAAGATAAATCTCAGGGAGTGTCAGTCTGAGCGTTGATGGAGCGTCACCGACGATGCTCTCAACTTCGTTCCAGTATTCAGGTTCTGAAGTGTACTGGTCGCAAGCAACTACAGCCCACTTGCTGTAATCAGTACCCTCTGCAGGTATGAGAATTTCCGGAATGTGAAGACCGAATTTCTCCCAGTTATATTTAGCCATTATAATGTCCTCCTATAAAGAAAATACATAAATATACATAAATAATATTAACGGATTTCTATGTATTTTCAAGTACGTTTCACAGAATCGAGCAGAAACTGATGGATTTTTTCTATTTAACAATCAGCGACATTATTGTATAATGTGTACGGAAATCATTTATCATATAAATGAAATGAGAAATGAAATATCGATAACAAATATGGAGGAATTATTAAATGATTGCTAACAGTATGAAGCCTTTCCTCGCAGGAAGCTCGGTAATCAGAGCTATGTTCGAAGAAGGAAAAAGAATGGCAAAGGTATATGGTGAGGAGAACGTATATGATTTCAGCGTAGGAAATCCTGGACTCAACCCACCACAGGAAGTATTCGATGCTATCGACTACATCAACCACGAGATGGATCCACACGTAGTTCACAGCTATCCATCAAATGCTGGTTATGAGTCAACAAGACAGGCTGTAGCTGACGATCTCAACAAGAGATTCGGAGACAACTTCACATTCGAGAACATCGTAATGACAGTTGGAGCAGGTTCCGCTATCAACATCATTATGAAGTGTATCTTCGACCCAGGCGACCAGCAGATTGTTTTCGCACCATACTTTGTAGAATATGCTAACTGGGCAAGAAACTACGGCGCTGAGACTCTCGTAGTTCCACCAAATGAAGCAGGCGGCTTCGAGCCTAACGCTGAGGAGATGAAGAAGCTTCTTAACCCTAAGGTAAAGGCTATCATCATCAACAACCCTAACAACCCAACAGGCGCTATTTATTCAAAGGAATCAATCCAGGCAGTATGTGACGTACTCAAGGAAGCTGAGAAGGAATATGGTCACCCAATTTATATCATCGCTGACGAGCCATACAGAGAACTCGTATATACAGATGCAGTAGTTCCATATATCCCAGGAATGTATGACAACACATTCATCGCTTACTCATGGTCCAAGTCACTCTCAATGCCAGGAGACAGAATCGGATACGTTGCTATTTCCCCAAGATCACACGAGGTTGAGGAAATGTGCGGAGCTCTCGTAGTAGCTAACAGAGTATGCGGAGATACAAATGCTCCAAATATCCCACAGCTCATCGTTGAGAGATGCATGGATGCAAGATCCGACCTTGGATATTACAAGAAGAACGCAGCTGACCTTTACAATATCGTAACAGGCGCTGGCTTCACAGCTATCTATCCTGCAGGTGCTTTCTATCTGTGGATTAAGTCACCTGTTGAAGATGAGAAGGAATTCGTTGCTGCAGCTAAGGAAGAGAGAATCCTCATCGTTCCTGGTAGCTCCTTCGCAAGCCCAGGTTGGGTAAGAGCTTCTTTCTGCATCGCTAACGAGACAATCAACAGATCAGCAGAGAGCTTCAAGAAGCTTGGAGAGAAGTACTTCGGATAATTATTCGGAAACTAACGATTAAGGAATGCCCGTGACATATGCGGGCATTTCTTTTTTTTGTATGAAAAAAAGCAGAAGCCGCAGCATCGAACGGACACGAAGCGAGCGGATGCAAGGCAGCAACGGGACGCGAAGCCGCGCGACACTGAGCAGAACCGAACAATAGCGGACGGCCGCTTGCTATTGTTACGGTTTTCGAAGAAGTGCGAACAAGAAAAAACAATTTTGCATGAAGAAATTGTCGAAAAAGCTCTTGCAATTCCCCAAATTCATATTATAATATCTACAATTTGAGCAAAATTATTTAGTAGTATTTAATTAAGGAAAGGAAGTAATCATGAGCAAGACTAACAAGATTATTCAAGTTCAGGAAAGAGTGCCGCTTAGCAAAGGTATTCCTCTTTCGATCCAGCACACATTCGCAATGTTCAGTGCATCGGTATTAGTACCATACATTCTCGGGATAAGTCCTTCCATCGCCCTGTTAATGAACGGCATCGGAACACTTATCTTTATTTTTGTCACAAAAGGAAAAGCACCTGCATATCTTGGTTCTTCCTTCGCCTTCATCTCGCCAGCACTGCTGGTAATCGCAGATCCTAATCTGGGATACAGATACGCGCTCGGCGGATTCGTTGTAACAGGTATCATCATGTGTATCGCAGCCGTCATCATTAAGTTCGTCGGAACAAATTGGATTGATGCAATACTTCCACCTGCTGCAATGGGCCCTGTAGTAGCTCTCATCGGACTTGAGCTTGCAAGCAACGCTGCTTCAACAGGCGGAGTTGTATCAAGTGATGGTTCTCCGATTGACCCTAAATGCGTAATCGTATTCCTCGTAACACTGCTTCTTGCAGTATTCGGCGGAGTACTTTATAGAGGTTTTGCAAGCGCAATCGCAATTCTTCTTGCTATCGTAATTGGATACATCTTAGCTCTCGTAATGGGAATTGTAGACTTCTCGACAGTTCAGTCCGCTAAGGTCTTCGCACTTCCTAACTTCGAGACACCGCTCTTCAGCATGGATGCAATTCTGACAATTATACCGGCATCGCTTGTAGTAGTTAACGAGCATATCGGACACCAGGTTGTAACATCTGAGGTTATCGGAGCAGACCTTCTCAAGGACCCTGGCCTTCACAGATCAATGTTTGCTGACGGTTTCTCAACAGCACTTTCGGGCCTTTGCGGTTCATGCCCTACAACAACATACGGCGAGAACATCGGCGTTATGGCTATCACAAAAGTATATAGCGTATGGGTAATCGGCGGAGCTGCGATTTTCTCAATCCTGCTGTCCTTCATCGGTAAGGCATCTGCTCTCATCGAGACAATTCCTGGCCCTGTAATGGGCGGAGTAAGCTTCCTTCTCTACGGTATGATCGGAGCATCCGGAATTCGTCTGATGGTAGATTCAAAGATAGATTATTCGAAGTCGCGTAACCTCGCACTTACATCAGTAGTATTCGTTGCTGGACTTTCAGGCATCGTAATCAAGATTGGTTCATCATCACTTACAGGAATGAGCCTTGCTGCTGTAGTAGGTATGCTTCTTGGCCTTGTATTCTACATCCTTGATAAGTTCAAGCTGACCAACGACCAGGATGTCGAGGAAGACGAGACTGCTGAGAACGCAGAGACTACCATGGAGGCATAAGCAAATGACTTTTCTTGAATTAGCAAAAGCGCGCTATTCGGTACGCGCATTCAAAGACACTCCTGTTGAGCAGGAGAAAATCGATCTGATTCTTGAGGCGGCTAAGGTAGCTCCAACAGCCAAGAATTCACAGCCACAGAAAATCTATGTGGCAAGAAGTGAAGAGGCTCTCAAGATTCTGAATGAAGTTACGCCTTGCATATATAAAGCGCCTGTTGTATTTGTTATCGGATATGACAAGGACAGGGAATGCAAGCTTGATGTCAGAACAGACTACAGCTTCGGCAATCAGGACGCAAGCATTGTTCAGACTCATATGATGCTCGAGGCTGCCGACCTTGGACTCGGTAGCTGCTGGGTAGGATATTACCAATCAGAAATAGAAGCTAAGCTTGGCCTACCTTCTAATATCGCAATTACGGGACTTCTCCCGGTTGGATATCCTGCCGATGGAAGCCTTCCGGCCCCAAGGCATACTGAGTATAGAGATGATGAGGATGTGGTTAGCTACATATAAGACTGAAAGACCCGCGATTCGCGGGTCTTTTTATAAATATAATCCGCTCTCTTGGGTGCCTGTGGTATAATATTCGAGTAGGAACGGAATCAAATAACAAAACACAGAGGGAAATGTTATGACAGGAAGACCGCAAAGAGAAATTACAGAATCGAAGCCTTTGCTTGACGCAAATGGCAATCTTGCCGAGGCGGGCTATTCGAAGAAGCTTATTCAGCAGTACGACAAGAGGGCTATTAAGACAAGCAAGCTAAGGCTTAAGGAATGGGATTACTATTATATCGGAAATGATCATTACGGCGTGGCGCTGACCATTGCGGACAACGGCTATATGGGCCTTGATTCAATCTCTTTTCTGATGTTTGACAGAGCGCTCTCGGGAACAAAGATTCCTGGCAAGCTGGCGGCACCTTGGGAGATTACCAAGAGTCCGATGAAGGCTCTGACGCTTGGCGGAACGAATTTGCCTAACACTTCCGCCGAAGGAATTACAAAGAGTGGTGGGCGAGGCTATGAGATTTGCTTCGATGTGACCGACGAGAAGAGACATCTTGTGGCACACATGGATAATTTCAAGGACGGTCAGCCGATAGATATAGATATAGAGCTTACAAATATTCCTGAGGAATCCATGGTAATCTGCACGCCTTTCGAGAAGGATGCGCATTTCTATTTCAATCAGAAAATCAACTGCATGCATGCAAGCGGTTATGCGAAGATTGGTTGGAATATCTATCAGTTCGAGGACGGAGAGGCCTTTGGTTTGCTCGACTGGGGTCGCGGCGTATGGACATATCACAATACTTGGTACTGGGGCTCGGCCTCCGGCATGGTAGATGGTCACGATTTCGGTTGGAATATCGGCTACGGCTTCGGCGATACGAGTGCGGCAAGCGAGAACATGCTTTTCTATGATGGCAAAGCTCACAAAATTTCCGAGGTCAAGTTCAACATTCCGGGAGAAGAGGAAGGTAAGTGCAGGTTCGAAGAGCCATGGACCTTCACAAGCGATGATGGCAGATTCGAGATGGATTTCGTGCCAGTAATCGACAGAGCGTCTTGCACGGATGTTAAGCTCATCAAGAGCGACCAGCATCAGGTCTTCGGAAAATTCAGCGGCAAGGCTGTGCTCGACGACGGCAAAGTTATCGAGGTCAAGGACTTCTTCGGCTTCGC
>CAVIGM010000029.1:9934-12153 GCA_963642455.1 Anaerovoracaceae bacterium
GAGATAGGCGATAGGAGATTGCGAAGAGATAAGTGATAGGAGATTGCGAAAATGAGTAAGGAAACAAACAAAGAAATTAAAAGATCATGTATTGACTGCGGCGTTTCGAATTGCAACTTTGAGGACAAGAGCTTTCCTGACTTCTGCCTGACAACGGGCATGGACAAGAAGGTGCTTACTGAGACGATGGCGCTATATGAGGAACCTGAGAACAGGAAAATCTCACAGGTTTCGGCTTCGGTAGAGCATGACGGCTACCTGCGCTGGTGCCGTGTTGAGGAGCTGATAGTTTTCTCGAGAAGAATGGGATATAAGAAGCTTGGAATTGCAACTTGTGTCGGACTTCTGGCTGAGTCAAGGAAGCTCGCACAGATTCTGAGAAATCACAATTTCGAGGTATATGGAATAGCTTGCAAGTGCGGAACTCAGAAGAAGCAGAGCGTCGGCTGTGACCCTGCTTGCGACGAGCTTGGCGTGAATATGTGCAATCCTATACTTCAGGCGAAGCTCCTGAATGAAGAGGGCACGGATTTCAATATTGTCATGGGACTTTGCGTCGGACACGACAGCCTTTTCTATAAATATTCTGAGGCGCCTGTAACGACCATTGTCTGCAAGGACAGAGTAACTGGACACAACCCAGCAGCCGCAATTTACCAGGCAGATTTTTACTATAAGAGACTCAAAGACGAGAAGGATCCAGAATGATGCAGAAATTAGATGATTCGTGTAAGATGCAGGGCGCAGAGAAGATGCCTCACGGGGGCTTTCACACTGCCTTGGAGAATATTGACGCCGCTGCGGACTACCTGCGGAGCGAAGGAATTGTGAAGCCGGAAGTTGGGCTGATTCTCGGAAGCGGGCTTGGCGGCTATGTCGACACACTCAAGGAGAAGAAGGACACAATTGTTGTGGAATATTCCAAAATCCCTGGTTTTATGGAGACGACGGTTGCAGGACACGAAGGCGAAATGGTATATTCTAAAGTCGAGGGAAAGCAAATCCTCGTTATGGCGGGGCGCTTTCATTTGTATGAGGGATATTCGATTGAGCAGATAGTTTTCCCGCTGAGAGTGATGATAAGGCTTGGAATTAAGAGGCTTATTATAACGAATGCGGCTGGTGCGATTAACGAGTCCTTCGAGGTCGGAAGCCTCATGCTCATCAAGGACCACATCAATCAGCTTGGGAGCAATCCTCTCGTAGGGCCGAACATTCCGGAATTCGGGCCACGTTTTCCAGATATGACAAATGTATATTCGAAGGAACTAAGGGAGAAGCTGATTGCGATGGCGGCCGCCGAGGGCATCAAGCTTGAACAGGGCGTGTATGTATCGACAAAGGGGCCAAGCTTCGAGACTCCTGCAGAAATTAAATTCTTCAGGGTCATAGGCGCAGATGCCGTTGGAATGTCAAGCGTTCCCGAGGCGATAGTGGCAGCACATGCAGGCCTCGAAATCATCGGAATATCCTGCCTTTCGAATATGGCGGCGGGCATACTCGACCAGCCTCTTAGCGGGGCGGAAGTCGACGAGGTCGGCAAGAGAATCGCGCAAACCTTTGGCAAGGTAGTGGATATGGCAATTAAAGTCGAAATGAACATATAAAAATCGGAGGAGAGAAAAATGTCGGAGAAAATGAATCACGAGCAGGCGTACGCCTTGCTGACGAAACATGTAAAAGGCGAGAATTATATCACGCACAGCTTGGCAGTTGAGGCAATCATGAGAGGCCTTGCGAAGAGACTCGCGCCTGACGATGTTGAATATTGGGGAGCAATCGGACTTCTTCATGACCTTGACGAGGAGACCTGCCCTTGGAGAGAGGACATTTCAACACATGGCCCAACATCAGCAAGAATGCTCAAGGAAGAGGGCTGGGATGATGAGGTAATGGCAAATGCAATTATGTCGCACAACCCTCTATGTGGAAAGAATCCTGAGACAACAGTCGAATATGCAATTATCGCTGCTGACCCTATGAGTGGATTCCTCAAGGCGATTGCGCAGATCTATCCAGACAAGAAGATTGCAAGCGTTAAGCATAAGTCGGTTACAAAACGCTTCAAGGAAGCGAGGTTCGCTGCCGGAGCAAACAGACAGTATATGATGGAAATCGAGAAGACCGGCATCAGCTTCGATGAATTTGTGGACATCGCACTCGAGGAAATGACGGCAATCGCAGATCAGATTGGATTATAGGAAGCTTATATAATAAAG
>CAVIGM010000029.1:12624-14311 GCA_963642455.1 Anaerovoracaceae bacterium
GTCGAAAAATGTCGAAAAATGTCGAATCAGAAATGAAATACCATTATAGAATTAACGAAATCAAATTAAAAATAGAAGAGTCGAAGGAAATAATCCCATATCGAATCGAGAAGAAGCTTGGCCTCAAGCCTGGCACGATTACGAAATGGGAGCTTCGTCGTGAGTCAATTGATGCACGCGATAAGAAGAACATCAGACTTGTATATACGGTTGATTTCTGGTCCGATAGAGAAATCAGAAACAAGGCGCTTACAGCTATAAGGGAAGATGAAGAGGTTCAATTCGAGCCTCTTAAATTTAATAAGGATGGGGAAATCAAATTAAGCGGTGAAGCGGGGTCAAGTGGAGCAAGGCAGCTTAAGGGCCGCCCGGTAATAATTGGGGCGGGCCCGTGTGGCATATTTGCAGCGCTCGAACTCGCCAAATACGGCTACAGGCCGATTCTGTTCGAGCGCGGCGCGGAAATGTCCGGTCGCGTCAAGGCAGTGGACGATTTCCGCGCGCTCAGGGTCCTTGACCCTGAGGCAAATATGCTTTTTGGTGAAGGCGGAGCAGGTACTTTCTCAGACGGCAAGCTAACAAGCGGAATCAAAGACGGCAATATCAGACAGGTACTCAGAACTTTTGCAGATGCTGGAGCAGGTGAGGATATCATGTATCTTCACAGGCCTCACATCGGAACCGACGTCCTGCGAACTGTAATCGTAAATCTCAGAAATAAGATTATCGAGCTCGGCGGCGAGGTGCATTTCGATACCAAGATGACAGGCATGCATATCGAGAATGGAAGGCTTGTCGGCATCGATGTCGAAAAAGTGCGCGGAGACGATTCGACGAAATTCGATGAATCTCGACAAAATTCGACACAAATCGACAGCGCTCGACATAACTCGACACGAATCGACACTAACGCTCTCATCCTTGCAATCGGCCACAGCGCAAGAGACACTTTTGCACTAATCAAAGAGCTCGGTTTCGACATGGAACAGAAGCCTTTTTCCATAGGCGTGCGAATGGAGCATCCTCAAGAAATAATCGACCGCGCGCAGTACGGCGACGAGGACAGACTCCCGCCTGCCGATTACAAAGTCTCATACAAGGCGAGCAACGGCAGAGGCGTGTATTCGTTCTGCATGTGCCCGGGCGGAGAAGTCGTAGTCTGCTCGACAGCCGAGGGCGAGCTATGCGTCAACGGCATGAGCAACAGAAAGCGTGACAGCGGAGTAGCGAACAGCGGAATTCTGTGCGATGTCAGAACGAGCGATTTCGGCTCGGACGATGTCCTTGCAGGTGTCGAATTTCAGCGTAAATGGGAGCGAATCGCCTTTGAGAAAGGCGGTGGGAATTTCACAGCACCAAGCACGAGCATGGGAGATTTTCTCGAAGGAAACAAGTCCGCGGAGGCAGTCGCAAGCTCGATGCCAGATTGGGCTTACGAGGCAATCAGGGAAGCTGTGCCGAATTTTGCCCGCAAAATCAAGGGCTACGATATGCCAGAGGCGGTGGTCACAGCTGTAGAAACAAGGAGCTCGTCGCCTGTCAGAATCAAGCGAGGCGATGATGGGCAAAGCAATATTGAGGGCGTCTATCCGGCTGGCGAGGGCGCAGGCTATGCTGGCGGAATCACTTCGGCGGCCTGCGACGGAATCAAGGCCGCCCGCAAGATAATGACAAGCTTCGCGCCGCC
>CAVIGM010000029.1:14378-15797 GCA_963642455.1 Anaerovoracaceae bacterium
GCAATCAAATCGACGCTTTGCTATATTGAGCATGACGGCAAATATCTCATGCTCTACCGCAATAAGAAGAAGGATGACCCGAATGCGGGCAAGTGGATTGGTGTAGGCGGCAAATTCAAACAGGGCGAATCAGCTCTTGACTGCGTCAAGCGTGAGGTCCGCGAGGAGACCGGAATCACGGATATCGACTTCATCTATCGAGGCCTTGTGCATTTCCGAGCTGATAAATGGGCGGACGAGGAAATGTACCTCTTCACAGCGAAGCTTGAGGCTACGTTGAAGAACCCTAAATGCGACGAGCTCGGCGAAGCCTGTGAGTTCTACGAATGCGACGAGGGCGAGCTCAAATGGATTTCCAAAGACAGAATTCTCGAGCTTCCGCTCTGGGAGGGCGACCGATATTTTCTTAGAGAACTTCTAAGCAGCGAAGCAGGCGAGAAGCCTTTCGAAATGACTCTTCGTTACGAAGGCGAGAAACTCGTTTCCTTCAAATCGCAGCAACGAAACCACCTTGTTGACGCCATTCAATAGTTATAAATATAGGAGCATTAATATGACAACAAATAATGACAGCCGCCCGATTCTGGCGATTTGCTACGATTTCGACAAAACCCTTTCGCCAGACAATATGCAGGCGCAGGGCTATCTTCAGGAAATTCAATACGAGGACCAGAATGAATTCTGGGAGGAAGTGGGCGAACTTGCTAAGACAAACGAAATGGATTCAGATCTCGCTTGGATGTACAAGATGATCAAGGATTCCCGCGGCAAGCTGATTCCAACAAGGCAGAAGCTCGAGGAGTACGGAGCCTCGATTGAGCTCAACCCTGGTGTCGAGGACTGGTTTGAGCGCGTCAATGCGTATGGCCAGGAGCACGGCGTTACTGTCGAGCATTACATCATTTCCTCGGGCATTCGCGAAATGATAGAGGGCACTAAGCCCGCAAAAGAGGGCGCTTTTACAAAAATCTACGCAAGCTCTTTCCTCTACGATTCCGACGGTGTCGCAGTATGGCCTGCGCAGGTTGTTAATTATACGAACAAGACTCAGTACCTCTTCCGCATCTCCAAAGGCGTGCTTGATGTGACCGACAGAGGCGTGAATAACAAATTCAAGCTCTCGGAAATGCGCGTGCCTTTCCAGAATGTTGTCTACATTGGGGACAGCGAGACAGATGTGCCTTGCATGAAGCTCGTCAACAGTTACGGCGGTCATGCAATCGGTGTCTATGATGCGAATTCAAAGGACAAGAGCAAGGTTATGCAGATGCTCAAGGACAATAGAATCAGGTATTATGCACCTGCAGATTATAGGTCGGACAGCGAACTCGACTGTCTCATCAAGACTATCATCAGAAAAACAAAAGAAGATCATTCGCTTTTCGAGGTGCACCTGAACTGCAGCGACGAGCTGTAGAG
>CAVIGM010000030.1:0-15071 GCA_963642455.1 Anaerovoracaceae bacterium
CTCTGATGAACTGTCAGCCGTAACGAGCATGGATTGCAGCAATAAGGCCATCGCTAATCTGAAGGGAATCGAATATTTCACGGCACTTGTTACTTTGGTTTGTAATGATAATGCTCTCACAGCACTCGATGTCAGCAATAATACACAGCTTGACTCTTTGAACTGTTATAACAACAAGCTTGCAAGCCTTAATACCAGCGGCTGCGCAGAGCTTGGATTTCTGCGCTGTGATAATAATGCGCTAACATCGCTTGATCTCGGCACGAATACTAAGCTTGAATATTTGTTCTGCGATGACAACAAGCTTGAATCGCTTAATGTCGGAAGCAACACCTCGCTTCAAGACCTTCGCTGTAGCGACAACGCGCTTACAACGCTTAATGTTAATAGCAATACAGCGCTTACAAATTTGGACTGCAGCAGCAACAAGATTGAATCACTTAATGTCGGAAGCAACACTGGTCTTACTGTCCTGCGTTGTTCAAATAACGCCATAACATCACTTAATGTCAGCGCTAATACAGAACTTGTCGGTTTGCTCTGTTCCAACAACGCACTTACAACGCTTAATGTTAATAGCAATACAGCGCTTACAGCTTTGGATTGCAGCGGCAACAATCTTACATCGCTCGCTGTTAATGTTAATCTTGAGGATTTCGATTTTTCTAACAACAGCTACGAGATTACTCCCGTGAACGGCGAATTTAATCTCAGCAGTCTGCCCGAAGGTTTTGATGCAACGAAGGCCTCAAATTGGGGCGGCGCAACATTAACAGGCAATACACTTGCGATTAGCAGCAATGCGGACAAGGTCACATATACCTACGATTGCGGAGGGGGCAAAACCGCGCAGTTCGAACTTACCATACCCGTAAAGATAAATGCTGCAAACTTCCCTGATGAGAAATTCCGCGAGTTTGTAGGGCAATATGACACAGGCGGTGCAGCAGGTGGCGGCGCAGATGGTGTGCTGTCTCATTCTGAATTAGCAGCTGTAAAAGAAATGGATTGCAGCAATAAGGGCATCGCTGACCTCAAGGGAATCGAATATTTCACTTCACTTGAGAAATTGGATTGCAGCAACTATGTTAGCAAGACAAGCAACACTATAGAAAAGCTCGACATCAGCAAGAACACTAAGCTCAGAGAGTTGCAATGTAATAATAACAAGCTTGCAACACTTGATGTCAGCGCCAATAAGAAACTTGAAATTTTGGGCTGCGGCGGCAACAAGATTGCAAAGCTTGATCTTAAGAAGAATACAGCTCTTGTTAATTTGAATTGCAACAACAACAAGCTTACGGCTCTTAGTCTCATCAGGAATACAAAGCTTGAGAGGCTGTACTGCTACGACAACAGCATCACATCGCTCAATCTACGTAATAATACGAGACTTGAAATGCTGAGCTGCTTTAACAATGCGCTTACAACACTCGATGTCAGTGCCAATAAAGAACTTGTGTATTTGTTCTGCGACGGCAATGCACTTACAACGCTCGATGTCAGCGCCAATAAAGAGCTTGAAATTTTGACCTGTAATGGCAACGCTCTTACAACACTTGATGTAAGCAAGCTCGCCAAGCTGCAGGATTTGGATTGCAACAGCAACAAGCTCACATCGCTTGATGTCAGCAAGAACGAAGCACTCAGATATTTGAATTGCTCCGATAACGCTTTAACAGCGCTTGATGTCAGCGGCAATACAAATCTCCTAAGTTTGCGCTGTTCTGGCAACACTTACGAGATTAGCGCTGTGAATGGCGTCTTCGATCTCAAGAATTTGCCAGGCAACTTCGATGTTGACAAGGCTTCAAATTGGAGCGGCGCAACCGTTAAGGACGGCAAGCTGATAATTGACAGCAAGGCGGACAAAGTCACATATACCTACGATTGCGGCAATGGCAAGACGGCCGAATTTACGCTGGTTCTCGCAAAAGGCAACGCTGCCAGCGGAACCAAATCTCCAAATACAGGAGACAGCGATCAGAATCTGACTCTCTGGCTTGCACTGCTTCTCGCTTGCGGCTTAGCAATCGGCGCAGCGACAGCACGCGACACGAGGAATTGCAACAGATAGCGCGGCTTAGCAATCGGTGCAGCGACAGCACGCGACACGAGGAATTGCAACAGATAGCGCGGCTTAGGTGTTGCACGCGAATCGATTGAAAAATCAACGCTTTTCTGATAGACTAATACTATATTTTTCAAAGGGGCGGGGACGATTACAGCCTTCCCTTTTCGCAAGTATTACGAAAGGAGGACTTGACAATGACAATGGCTATATGCGACGAAGCCCTAAGAGTGGAATTAAACGGTTCAGCTTGCAAAGGCTTGGCTTGCCACGGCTGTGGCGCGGTTCCGCAAGGCTTGTCACCGCTGGGCTCAATTCGCAAGGAGTATAGCGCCCTTCTGTCAATTTGTCAGGCCGCATTCCCTAACAATTTAAGACATTATAACGCCGAAGACAGGGCTCACTGCGCCTAGCCTTCGGCTTTTTCTATGAGGGGAGATAGATGAAAAAGCTAAGAAATACACGGGCCGTATGGCTGGCCATGGTAGCGCTTCTTATTGCTACACTGTGTCTCAGCGGATGCACCAAGCAGGAGGAGAATATTTATTCTCAGGCAGAGAATTGGGCGTATCTCGAAACAGACGCAAGCGACAAGGAGGCAGATGTTTTCTTCATATGTCCGACCGTATATGGCGGGGACAGCGAGAACACCAACATGGCTCTGGACGATGAGGAGACCAAGGCGAACTTCCTGGGTGCGACCAATATGGAGAAGGGAATTTACGACACGGATTGCAGGTTCTTCGCACCGTATTACAGGCAGGTGGGACTCAGTGTATACGAAATGGCAATCGAAGACAGAGAGCAGTATTTGGAGCTTGCCTATGAAGATGTGAAGCAGGCCTTCGAATATTATATGGAGCACTACAACAACGGGCGGCCTATCGTGTTGGCTGGTTTTTCGCAGGGAGCGGACATGTGCATTCGATTGCTGAAGGACTGTTTCTCGGATGATGATGTAAAAGATCTGCTCGTTGCCTGCTACGCAATCGGCTGGAGCATTAGCGAGGAGGAACTGCAGGAAAATGAGCATTTGAAATTTGCTCAGGGCGAAGAAGACGTGGGCGTTATCGTTTCCTTCAACAGCGAAGCGATAGACGTAAGCGATTCGCTGCTAATTCCGGAAGGGACGAAGACGCTTGCAATCAACCCGCTGAATTGGAAAACAGACGGAACGCTTGCCGACAAGACGCTGAATAAGGGTGCTTGTTTTACGGACTACGACGGGAATATCACGAGCGAAATCCCGCAGCTTACCGGTGCATATATCGATGCAAAAAGAGGGGCCTTGAAGGTCACGGATGTTACGAGCGAGGAATATCCGCCAGTGCTTTCGATCTTCGACAGCGGGGTGTACCACCTGTATGATTATCAATTTTTCTATCGTAATCTACAGGAAAATGTTTCGACGAGAATTGAGAATTACTTAGAGCTAAATAGTTAATTCAAATTGGCAATCAAATAGATTAAATAGCTAATCAAATATTAAATTAAATACATACGGAGGTAATGCAAATGACTATTAACAAGAACTTAGACGGAAACAGACTCGAGATTGAACTTGAAGGCAGACTTGATACCACAACTTCTCCTTCACTTGAGGCAGAACTTAAGCAGTCCCTTGACGGCGTTGCAGACTTGGTATTCGACTTTGCGAAATTAGAGTACATTTCTTCAGCAGGTCTGCGTATTCTGCTTGCTGCTCAGAAGGTTATGAACAAGCAGGGAAGCATGGTTATCAAGAATGTGAACGAAGTAATTGCCGAGGTTTTCGAGGTTACTGGTTTTGCAGACATCCTAACTATCGAGTAGGAATTCGCGAGGGTCACATAGGCCGGCGAGCCGGGCGAACTTGGAATCTTGCGGAACAGGATATGGGTTACGAATATGGATACGAATTATTTATGTGAACATAAGCTCAAGAAGGAATCCCCAGAATTGCACAACCTTTTCAGCAATAGTGTGTTCTGTCTGCATCGCATGCTGACGAATTACAAGAACATTTTTCCTACTTTTACAGACCACACTGCGCTGCATTCCCTGGAGGTTATTGACTTCTGCAATAAGCTGATTGCTCATAATATCGAGAGAATGAACGCTGACGAGATATATGTCCTGCTTATGGCGGCATATCTTCACGACACGGGTATCGGAATATCTAAGTCTGATTACGAGAATTTCTCCGAGAATATTGACTTCGGCGATCATTCCGAGACACATCCGGACCACACTGTTCCCGATATTATCCGCAGCTTCCACCATGAATACAGTGGCGAATTTATAAAGAAATACGCAGAGCTTCTGGAAATACCATCAGAGGAACATCTTTTCGCCATCGTTCAGGTTTCGAGAGGACACCGCAAGACAGATCTGTGGGATGAGACGGAATATCCCGAGAACTTCTGCACAGATAAAGGCGTGCCGATTTGCCTGCCTTACCTTGCGGCATTGATCCGACTGGCTGACGAGCTGGATATTGCGGCGGACCGCAATCTTGATTTCATGTACGATATTGACGCGATAGACAACGAATTCAGCAAGATGGAATTTAGGAAGCATCAAGCGATTAAGCGGCTTCTGATTGAAGAAGATGCTTTCACTATGATTGTTGACACATCTGACGACGATGTATATCAGGAAGTAATTAAGCTTAAAGGCAAGTTGAACAGGACCTTGCAAGAATGCAAGGAAGTGGTTGAACAAAGAACTCCTTACCGCATCACACAGAGTGAGATCATAATCAGACCATATACGGGGGGCGTAATTATATGAAAGTTAAGAAGATTAACCGCATAAGCCTAATCGTGCTTGCCCTGTCTTTTCTCCTGATACTTGCAGGAACTCTTTCGGGTTGCCGAAGTGGCAGCAAAGACAAGATTGAGAGCGTGGAGCAATTAAATCAGTCTGGATATACCATAAGCGTGCATCCAGGCTCGGCAGGAGCGATTCTGGCAGAGGAAGTATTTCCTAATGCGGAAATTGTATATAACAAGGATATTTCGGACGCTTATTTGGCTGTTGAGAACGGCAAGTCCGATGCTTTTGTATACGGCAAATTATACATGCAGTATGCGATTGCATCAGATACGCTCGACAATCTGGCGATTCTCGAAGACTCCTTGGACGAGACGGATATAGCGGTTGGCATTAACCCAGACCGAGAGGATTTGCTGCCAGAAGTCAATGCCTTCATCAAGCAGGTCAAAGAAGACGGCACCTTAGACGATATGTATGATCGCTGGGTTGTGAAGGCCGATACGACTATGCCTGAGATTCCGAAGGCGGAAGCCCCACAGAGAACGATTAAGGTTGGAACCTCCGGCTTGGTAGAGCCGATGAACTACTACGACGAGAACCAGGAACTGACTGGTTTTGACCTTGAAATGATTTACAGACTGGCATACTACTTGAACGCAGATGTCGAAATCCAAGCAATGTCCTACGATGCTCTTGTTGCATCGCTTGAATCTGGCAAGCTGGATCTTGTTATCTCGGATCTTAATGTTACCGAGGAACGCAAGGAAGTAATTCTGATGTCTGATCCGTATATGGTCTCCGAAATAGCCGTTATGGTTCAGAAGAGCAGAGTTGCAACAGATGATAATAAATATAATGCCGTGGATGATTTGAACGGCAAGACGATTGGTATGCTCGGCGGCTCTTCGTATGACACCGCGGTCAAAGAGCGACTCCCAGACTCGAACTTCCTTAATTATGCGTCTTATACCGACTGCATAATTGCGCTTAAGAGCGGCAAGGTGGATGCGTATATTACGGACGAACCTCTCGTCAAATCGCAGGTCAAAGAGGCCGGCGACCTTAAATATTTCCCTGAATTGTTATCCAAAGAAAGCTACGCCCTTATGGTTGACAAGGACGACACCGCTCTGCAGCAGGAGATTCAGACAGCCTTAGCCGAGCTCAAGGAAGAAGGCGTGCTCGACGAGCTCAAAGCTGAATGGATGGAAGGCGAAGGAGAAAAGTCCGTTGACAGAACTCCGGGTGCTGACACATCCAAGGGAACGCTCGTTGTCGGAAGTAGCAGCGATATTGAACCTTTTACATATATTTCTAACGGAGAGCATGTCGGCTACGAGATTGAATTAGTAGTAAGAATAGCCGAGCGTCTCGGTTACGACGTTGAATTCCAGACGATAGAGTTCGCGGGCTTGATACCTGCAGTTCAGAGCGGAAAGGTAGACATTGCGACCGGATGTATCACGGTAACTCCGGAGCGAGAAGAACTCATCCACTTCACAGATGTCATATACGAGAGCGGACCTGTCATGGTTACTCTTGGCGGCGATAGCTCCAGCGGCGGCTTCTTCAACGATATTAAAGAAAGCTTCAACCGTACCTTTATCAAAGAGAGCAGATGGAAGTTGTTGCGTGACGGACTGTACGTAACACTGGAACTTTCCATTATTTCGATGATTCTGGGTACGCTGCTTGGCTTCGCAGTCAGCTTCCCACTTAGAAGCAAGAAGAAATTCGTTCGCACAATATCCAGTGCGATAAGCACCTTCCTTGACGGTATGCCTTTGGTAGTAATACTGATGGTGCTGTACTACCTCGTATTTAAGAGCATAGATATTCCAGCGGTATGGGTCGGCATCTTCGGCTTCACCCTTGACTTCGCTAACGTGGTTGCAGGCCTTCTGAACACCGGCATAAGCGCGGTTGATAAGGGCCAGATTGAGGCAGCCTCGTCCATGGGATACAACAAGCGACAGGTATTTTTCAAAATCACTCTTCCACAGGCGGCTAATCAGATGTTCTCGCAGTACAAGGGCGCTGTTGTCGGCTTGGTAAAGGGTACCGCTATCATCGGCTACATCACCGTAGAGGACCTGACTAAGGCTGGCGACATTATCCGAAGCCGAACTTACGAGGCATTCTTCCCTCTGATTGTGACGGCAGTTCTGTATTTCATCCTGGCATACCTTTTCGTTCTGGGACTGAAATATTTCGATAAGAAATTAGATCCTAAGCGCAGACCAAGAAAGATTAAGGGGGTAAACATCAATGATATCGATTAAGCATTTAGAGAAATCATACGGTAGTGTTACACCTCTTAAGGATGTAAATGCCGAGATACATCAAGGCGATGTAATTTCCGTTATCGGGCCGTCTGGCACAGGCAAGAGCACTTTGCTTCGTTGCATCAATATGCTCGAGACACCGACAGCGGGGCAGATTATAATTAACGGCGCCGATATGACCGACAGCCACACGGATATTTTGAAGGTGCGCAGCAAGGTCGGCATGGTCTTCCAGTCCTTCAACCTTTTCTCTCACAAAATGGTCATAGAGAATGTAATGATGGCTCCGATGGACATATTGGGCGTGAGCAAGCAAGAGGCTTTCGACGAGGGCGTGCGCTATCTTAAGATGGTAGGTCTCGGAGAAAAATTATATGCTTATCCGGACGAGCTTTCCGGTGGACAGAAGCAGCGTGTGGCGATTGCAAGGTGCCTTGCGATGAAGCCCGAGATCATTCTTTTCGATGAGCCGACATCTGCTCTTGACCCTAATATGGTCGCCGAAGTACAGGCGGTTATCCACGAACTGGCGAAGAAGGGGCTTACAATGATGGTCGTAACGCACGACATGGCCTTCTCGAGAGATATTGCGAACCGCATTTTCTATATGGACCAAGGCATCATTTACGAAGACGGCACGCCGGATCAGATCTTCAATAATCCGCAGAGAGAGAGGACCAAGGCGTTCGTTAAGCGCCTGCGTACTATGGAATACAAGATTGGCTCTGTCGACTTCGACCTCTACCAGCTGAACGGACGCATCGAAGAATTCTGCCGCAAGCATTATTTCACAGAGAAAAAGATCAAAAATATCGAGTTGGTAGTTGAGGAGCTCGTGGAGAATCACCTCATTCGCCATTCGACAGATATACTGATTCAGATTGGATATTTCGAGGTAGACGATGTCATTGAGCTGTCGTTTGTCTATGGCGGCGAAGCCTTCAATCCGTTGGAGGAGGCACCAGAGGATGACCTGTCTATGCTGCTCGTTAGGAAAATGACCTCCGAGGCTCACTATACATTTGACGAAACGAATAAGCTCGTGCTTAAGATGGAGGGAGGAGCATAGAATGAGGTTGCTGGAAAAGACTGCCCATCAGGCAGTAAAGGAAGGCCGACTCAACGACGTTGTAATTCTGCATATAAATCATTGCATGGACAATACTTTCTCCTTCAACGATGTTCTAAGGAAGCTGTTCGAGAATGTGATACTTGTGACGCCGCCTTATGGCAATCAGGATATTCCCGAGCAGTATGAGGGTTCGTGCTATCACGGCATGAAGCATGACGGCGCGTATCGCCTGATGAAGAATCGCACGGAGCTTGAGCGCGGAATTTACAGCGGAATTGAAGGCGGACATGAGCGCGAACTCGATTGCGAAATTGAACGCAGACATGAACGCGAACTCGAATGCGAATCTGATTGCGGACACACAGATTTCATGGAGGCGACCTTAACACTTCTTGAAGAGGCTTTTCGCCGAGAACTTATTCCTTTGCTCCGCAGCGGCAAGAAATTACTAATTATCGAAGATGGCGGCTATCATTTCGAGGTGCTGCCACGCGTGAAACGTATATTTCCCGACATCGAGGACAAGATTATAGGCGTAGTTGAGCAGACCACATCAGGCACTCGCCGCAGCATGGATTCGCAGGGCTATCGTTACGCCTATCCTTGCATCAGCGTTGCCAGGTCAGACATCAAGATGAATGTTGAATCTATCTTCATCGGTCAGCGGATTGTCGAAGAATTAGCCCAGATGCTCTACGAAGCGGACACTTTCTTCCCTTTCCACACGGTACTGATACTTGGATACGGAATCATCGGACGCAGCTGCCGCATGGCGCTTGAGGGGAAATTTTGCAAGCTGAAGGCGTATGACATTAATCCCGATATGCTTCAGGTGGCAAAAAAAGAAGGCGTGCAAGTCTACACGGAAGCCTCTGCGCAAATGTTTGAAG
This sequence comes from Anaerovoracaceae bacterium, assembly GCA_963642455.1. Lineage (GTDB taxonomy): Bacteria > Bacillota > Clostridia > Peptostreptococcales > Anaerovoracaceae > Crickella. The sequence goes on from CAVIGM010000030.1 coordinate 9,076, forward strand.
AAGATACGATTGTTATCGGCTGCGTGGGTAGCCCTTCCTTCACCGAAGAAATGTTCAGAGCCTATCTTGACGGACAGGCGACTAATCTCTATCTGGCAAGCGGCTCTTCCAAAGACGTGGAATTCGCCAAGCTGCTTGATTATCTCAGGAAACACGAAGAAGAACTTCCGAGACTGCAGCTTATGGGACGAGACGAGGCCAAATGGCATAGCTGCTATCATTTTCTCTATGATGGCTGCGAGAAGAATGTATACATAATGGCGGAAGGCAAGCCGGTCAACTTCTACCGTGAAGGTGTAATCAGCCTGACTCACAGAATGATTGACCTTGTCTTCACAGAAATGCTGGAAATGGCTCTGTACCTTTGCGACCACAGAGAGCTCGCTCCACAGCTATATATTCTGGGTGAGGACAATCCTATCACCCGTGCAGGCTCAGAGAAGAAATTGCTTGATTCGTGGTTCTGCGAGAACAACTTCTTCTATGAAGCTAATCTGGAAGAATTCTTGAGGCCGCACCCAAATGCAGCAACACTGAGACATATCATTTAATAGCAAGAAAGACCGCAATTCCGATTTAATATCGGAGCGAAACGAAACAACGAATCGAAATAGCGAAATAACGAAGCGAAACAACAAAGCGAAATAGCGAATCGAAATAGCAGGACGAGCATGGATAAAATTGTCAGACGAACTTTTATGAAATTTCTTGGCCCGACGCTGGTGTCGTCACTGGCGCTGGCTGCTATTTCCATGACCGACCTTATTGTTGCAGGACAGCTTCTGGACAATTCCGCTTTTATCGCAATGAGCCTGGCGCTGCCAGTGACCATCTACGTTCAGATTATTGGCGCAATCTTCGGAATAGGCGCGGGAATTGTTCTCTCCAATCTTCTGGGACAGGGAGAAAGGGAGCAATGCAATCAGGTGTTCACTACGGCTCTGATTTCGGCAGTTGTCCTGGGCATTGCATCGGCTGTATTAGGCTCGATATTTCTGGACCCGCTGCTTGTATTGCTTGGCGGACAGCCTGGCGCAGGCATGGACGCTGCTCGCGAATATATCGGGGTTCTTGTTATAGGAATGCCTTTTATGATTCTGGCACCGATTCAGCTCACTTTTCTGCGCAACGACAGCAAACCTGGATATTCCATGTTCTGCGTGCTCGTAGGTGGCGTGTGGGATCTTACTGTCGGGATTTCGCTGATACTTATCTTCGACCTTGGTATTGCAGGTATTGCAATCGGCACGATTACATCGCAGCTGCTAATCTGCATTCTGTCAGGACTTAAGCTGTATCGGAAGAATAGCAGTTTCCATTTGACGAGAAAAGGAGCTTGGTCCTTCGCTGCTGTCCGCGAAATGGCACAGCCCGGCCTACCCGCGGCTATGATTTTCTTTTTCCAAGTGGTGCTTACTGTTGTGATTAACCGCACTCTCGCTATTACCGGTGGCGAGGATGCTGTAGGAGTGTACGCGGTAGTTAAATACTTAATCACATTCCTTTATGCCTTCTATGACGGCGTTAACGGCGCGATTCAGCCTATGCTTGGCGTCTATCAGGGCGAAGGAGAGATCGATAATCTGCGCCGAACAGTTGCGGTATCCCTTAAGACTATGGTGCTGATTGCGCTCGGATTAACCGCGGTGACGGAACTTGGAACATCTTTGATTTGTGCGATTTTCGGTGTGGGACAGGACCTGCTCGATATGACGATGACAGCGATTCGCATTCAGATGATATTCTGCATCAGCTCAAGTGTGATTGCATACTTAGGGGCCTTCTACAGATGCACAGGTCATGCCGGCGCGGCGATGTTCATTGTCCTTTGCAATAATTTGATTTTCCCAGTGCCTATTATTCTGCTGCTCGTTAAGCTCACATCGCTTGCAAGCTATAGCGTCTATGTAGGCCTTGTACTTACGGATATTGCAACCCTGATAGCTCTGCTGTGCTTCTTGCATTTCTATCGCAAGGATGGGGAGTCTGCGATACTGCTGATTCCTGCTGAGAACGCGCAAGAAGGGCCTGCGTATCAGGTGCTGATACAAGATAAATATGAGGATATTCCGCAAATCTCCGCGGACCTTGAACTTTTCTGTGAAGAGCATGATGTACCTATGAAGAAGCAATATGCAATTTCTCTTTGCATGGAGGAACTTGTTGTCAATATAATTCAGATGGGCTTTCGCAAAGAAAGAGATAACTATATAGATATTAAGGTGTCGGTGCTGCCGGACCAGAGGGTTGTTCTTCGCATTCGTGACGATGCCGTGGAATTCGACCCGACCAATTCTCAAGAGGCGTCGCTGAACGATTTGATGGATGATTCGCATCACGAGGACCATAACGAGCTCGGCCTGCTCATGGTTAAGAAGATGGCCAAGTCCTATTCATATAAAAGGATGGTAGGCTTCAACAATTTCATGGTGGTGCTGTAAGAAAGGAATGGAAAGAATATGAAAGAAATTTTCGCTGTTTTTCGGAAGAAAGAAGCCTGGTGGCAAATGCTACTCAGTGCCGTGGTTTTCTTTGCCATTGCCTTGCCATTTCGTAGCATGTTCACGCTCCTGCCGGGAGTGACAGAGATAAGACCTGCCAACATGGTGCCGGTAGTGTTCGGAATACAGTTCGGCCCTGCAGCTGCCTGGGGCATTGCTGTCGGAAACCTCATTTCCGATATCCTATCAGGCTCCGGCGTTTTCATCTGCATAGCAGGATTCATAACTAACTTTTTCTATTCATATATACCATACAAGTTGTGGTACAGCTTGCGTGTCGGAAAGGAAGCAATCCACCCGGTGCGCCTGAACAGGGTGATAGAAATTGTCAAATATATTATAGTGGTTTTCATTGATTCCTTTGTTACCACTGTATCCCTATCATTGGTATTTGAAGCTGCGGGATTCCAGTCGTTCTCCTCTTCGTTCCCGCTGCTTTTCTTCAATAACTTCGACTTCGCGATTATTCTGGGCATACCTGTGATGTCCTTCTGGAAAAAAATGCACCTGCCTTCCGTCGTGCCGGATGTAACGGACGTGTCGGATGCGTCGGATGCACCAGAGCAACAGACGACTTCGAAATCGCAAGGAAGCGTGCGCCTGCTGGATGCGCCACTGCTTGTCATCTCTGTAATCGGGGTAGGCTATTTCCTCTATTCATTGGCACAGGGCGGCAGCAAAATAAATAGCTCCCTTGCTCTTGTGCTTCTCGGCGTGGCTTTCTTAGGATTGCTGATTTATGCTTTTCGTCCGACAGAACCCGTGGAGCCACTGCCTGCACACAGCGAGAGCGTTCAATTCTCCATTAGAGCAAAGGTAGTCATCGGTTTTCTGTTAGTGACGCTGATTTTCCTGGTTATGCTCGGCGTGGCATCCTATAGCGCACTGACGATGGGAGGCGAGCTCGAGCGCCTTAAGATATGGAATTACATTTATCTGGTGCTCGGAATTTCCATCAACCTGCTCTACGGCGTGGTTATTCTCTTCCTCTGGTACGTTGAGAAGAATATTACAACTCCGATAGAGCACCTTTCTGACCTTACGGAATTATACGCAAGCCGTGAGGACAAGCATAGCGGAGACCTTTCGGAGCGCATACAGCTGTTGGCGGACGAGGTCCCTCAGGGAGATGAGATTGGCGCGCTTGCCGTTTCCTTCAAGAACATGGTGGGCGAGCTTGATGAATATATGGTAAATCTCGCGTCCGTGACTGCGGACAAGGAGCGTATCGCCACAGAGCTGAACATCGCGACCGAGATTCAACTTTCGATGCTGCCTTGCATTTTCCCTGCTTTTCCAGACAGAGACGAGATAGACATCTATGCGACGATGACCCCTGCAAAAGAAGTTGGCGGAGACTTCTATGATTTCTTCATGGTTGACGAAAGACACCTTGCTATCGTCATGGCCGATGTGTCGGGCAAAGGAGTTCCTGCGGCGCTCTTCATGGTTATCGGCAAGACCTTAATCAAAGACCATACACAGCCGGGGCGCGACTTGGGCGAGGTCTTCACAGAAGTCAACAACATCCTTTGTGATTCAAACGATAACGGCATGTTCATCACAGCGTTCGAGGGCGTGCTTGACCTTGTAACAGGAGAATTCAGATATGTAAACGCCGGTCACGAAATGCCGTTCATCTATCGCAAGAATGGCGAATATGAGGCATACAGAACCAAGCCAGGCTTCGTGCTGGCTGGCATGGAGGATATGAAATATAAAGAGCAGACGATACAGCTGAATGTGGGCGATAAGATTTTCCAGTACACAGACGGCGTAACGGAGGCCACCGATGTAGATAACGGCCTATACGGAATGGAGCGCTTGAAGTCCGTTCTGAACGAGCGCTGTGCTGATGCTAATCCGCAGCAGACTCTGGAAAATGTGAAAAGCGACATAGATGCCTTTGTCGGCACAAGAGAGCAGTTCGATGATATTACGATGCTCTGTCTTGAGTATGTTAAAGAAATGGAGGGATAGTCTATGGAAGAGATAACTGTTAAGGCTCTTGTAGATAATTTAGGCGTTGTTACGGATTTCGTAGACGACATACTCGATAGCTGCGATTGTCCGATGAAGGTCAAGCTGCAAATCGACATTGCCATTGACGAGATATTCAGTAACATTTGCCACTATGCCTACGGAGATTCCGAAGATTCCGGAGATTCCGAAGATTCCATCGGAGATGCGACGATCAGAGTGGAAATTGAAGATGCCCCAAAGAGCGACGCAGAGGATGGCGCACAGAATGACCGGAAGGCAGTGCGACTTACTTTTATCGACGAGGGCATACCATACAACCCACTCGAAAAGGAAGACCCCGACACGACACTTTCGGCAGAAGAGCGCATGATCGGCGGACTCGGGATTTACATGGTGAAGAAGAACATGGATGAAATGAAATACGAATATTCTGACGGCAAGAATGTGCTGTCGATGAAGAAGAATTTGTGACGGATTGCCGATGACGAAACATCGACGATGGATTTTCTAAGACGAATTACCGATGACGAATTTTCTAAGACGAAACGACTGCGACTGATAAGAATGGGAGGTTGACGAAATGGCTACACCGCATAACCAAGCCGAAAGAGGAGAAATCGCACGCACCGTATTGATGCCCGGCGACCCTCTCCGCGCGAAATATATTGCAGAGAAATATCTGGAGAATGCTAAATGCTTCAACACCGTAAGAAATATGTTCGGCTTCACCGGCACCCACAAGGGCAAAGAGCTCTCCGTTATGGGTTCGGGCATGGGAATGCCAAGTATGGGCATTTATTCGTACGAGTTGTATAATAACTACGATGTCGAGAACATTATTCGAATTGGAAGTGCCGGCGCGTACTGCGATGAGCTGGAAATGCTGGATATTGTTCTTGCGGAAAGCTCCTGGAGCGAATCGACCTACGCAAAGACGCAGGCCAATGTCGACGCAGATATTCTCTATCCAAGCGCAATGCTGAACGACAAGATTGTCAAGGCGGCTGAGCATTTATCTAAGAAAATCACGCCTTGCCGCGTTCATTCCTGCGATGTTTTCTATCATGAAGATGGCCTCTGCGATTACGATGCAATCTATCGGAACAAGGGCTGCTTCTGCGTTGATATGGAGAGCTTCGCCTTGTTCCATAATGCAAAAGTGCTTGGCAAGCAAGCGGCGTGCATGCTGACGATTTCCGACTCGTTCACCAAGAAGCAAAGGCTCACCGCTGAGGAACGCCAGTCATCGTTCGATGATATGATGCAAATAGCGCTGGCGGCCGCCATAAGCCTTTAGACTTTAGCTCGACACTAACACAAACTAACCAAATAAATAATGAAAATAGAAGGAAATAGAAACAACGGGGGAGGAGACAAGATGGAAAGACGAAATGGCACAAGAAGAAAACTGCTGAGCGTACTTCTTATACTTGTAATGGTATTATGCACTACGCCACTTGCAGTATTTGCAGAGGTTGAAAATGCCAGCGAAGCCGCAGCTGCCGCCGCTGC
>CAVIGM010000031.1:0-14492 GCA_963642455.1 Anaerovoracaceae bacterium
TTCTTTACTCCTATTGGGTTAATTGTGATTGGCGGACCCGTTGTAGAAGGGGGGATTAACAACGAATCCGCCGACATAAGTGACTGAATTATTTGCCCTGCTTAGCAAGTTCAGCCTTAAATACTCCTGCAAGACGTCTTACACCTTCCTGGAGGTTAGGAATGTCATTAGCTGTGAAGTTCAATCTCATTGTGTTCTTGCCGCTTCCGTCAGCGTTGAATGAAGCACCAGGGATGTATGAAACTTCTGCATCAAGAGCGTCCTTGAGCATCTTACCTGTATCGAAATTCTCAGGGCATGTTACATAGAGGAACATACCGCCGTCAGGAACTGTGAAGCTTACGCCTACAGGGAACTCTTCCTTCATAATCTGAATAAGAGCATCACATCTCTTCTTGTAATCTGCACAAATTTCCTGAACGTGTGCATCAAGATCATATGCCTTCATGTACTCACGAACGTGAACCTGTGTGAACTGGTTGCACTGAAGGTCAAGACCTTCCTTAATCTCTTCGATTCTGTCGATGAGGTTAGTGTCTTCTGAAATTACATAAGCAATTCTGAGTCCAGGTGCAAGAATCTTGGAGAATGATCCGAGATAAATAACCTGTCCTGTCTTGTCAAGAGCCTTCAGGCAAGGAATGTGCTCGCCGCGGAATCTGATCTCGCCGTAAGGGTTATCCTCAAGAATAGCAATATGTCTGTACTCAGGCTGTGCCATGAACTCGAGGAATTCCTTTCTCCTCTCCAGAGGCCATGCCTTACCTGTTGGGTTCTGGAAGTTAGGAATTACGTATACAATCTTAGTGTTAGGGTTAGCCTTGAGCTGTTCCTCAAGTGCTGAAATCTTAATTCCATACTCGTCTGTCTCAACACCTACGATATTAGGCTCATATGGCAGGAATGCATTGAGTCCGTCAAGATAGCTTGGCTTCTCAATAAGAATCGTGTCATGGTTGTTGAGAAGAGCTGTTGCGCACATTGAAATGCCCTGCTGGCATCCTGTGCAGATGATGATGTTGCTGATATCGATATCAACGCCCTCGTTCTTCTTCATACGAGCGCAAATGAGTTCGATAAGCTCTGTGTCACCACGTGTAAGTCCGTACTGAAGCGCTTCCTTATAGAGCTCCTTATCATTGAAAACTGTCTCTGCAGCAGCCTGCAGCTCCTTCATTGGGAACAAATCTCCGTCAGGAAGACCGCCTGATAGCTTAATCAGATTAGGATTGTTTCTGGCTGCAATCTCTGTTGCAACGTCTCTGATAACAGATCCTCTTACGGTATTCATTCTGTCTGCTAAAATCATTACTACATTTCCTCCTTCATAATGCATTATATTCTATTGTGCGGAATTTAATTCCACTCTGACGATATTGTTTAACTCAATTCCGCTGTGCAGAATTGAGTTCTAACTTGTGTGTTTATATTATACAAATACCCTGCTTTTGTCAACGATTACCCGACTTATAAATGGATATAACTAAATAAAAAACAAGAGTTGTCCCTGTTGACAGCTCTTGCTCTGAATAATTGCTTCAATCTTTGCAAAGCATGTATAATGTTCTAATTTAATTGTTTGGATATTTCATCACAAGCTTCACGAAGAGTCTTATATATATTCTCAACACCAAGTTCCGCAACGTGGCCCTTATATCCGCTTACGCTTATAGCAAGAACGGCTTGCCTCTTGCTGTTGAGTATAGGACATGCTACGCAATATAAGCCCATCTCGTTCTCTTCGTCATCTATCGCATATCCCTGCTCCCTGATTTTCTCAATCTCACGCATAAATGCTTCGTTATCTGTAATCGAATTCGGCGAAGAACCCTTGAGTTCGATAGAACGCATTTTGACAGGATCGTAGTCTTCTGAATGCGCCAGCAGAGCCTTGCCTATTCCCGAATAAAAGCACTCGTATGTCTGGCCGACCGATTCCGTGACACTCAGGCTTCGGCTGCCTCCCCTTTCCTGCCATATTGTTAACGCATAGTAACTATCGGTGCGTGACATATCCCGAACACCGACATTAACCGTCTCCTTGTATTGTCTTGCTATCTTCTGAGCATAAGGCTTCACCATATTAATAAGTGCGGATCTTATCTCTACACGCTTTCCCAGCATAAATAATTTATAACTTAGATCATACTTGGAAGACTCCGCGTTCTGATACACATATCCTCTATCTTTGAGCGTATTGAGAACCCTGTGTATCGTGCTTTGGTGTTCACCCATAATAGCTGCCATTTCGTTAACGCCCATAGGTCTGTCTTCTTTGTACAGCAATTCCATAACATCAATTGCTCTGTCGACAGCGGTTATATTCGTACTCCTTCTTTTCTTCGAATCCTTTATCTCTCTTACCATATCGTCCTCCGGCATCTTATCTGTCTGAGTTTCCTATCAGGAATACTTGCTAATATTATAAGGCTCCCATGTGTCAAAATCAAATTAAAATTCTGTTACGCGGAATTTAATTCTTTTGCGCGACTTATTTGTAGGTAACGCATGCGGAGATGTAGGACTCATCGCAATCAACATTGCATGGCTCGTTGTTTGTGTGCTGCAGTCGCTCGAAACAGGTATAGGTACCGGCGGTGCAAGCTTTGCAATGATAGTTCAAGACAAAAGCAAGTCGCTAGAGACTTGCTTTTATAATGTCTATAACCATTTCGCGACTGAGCGGAACATATCCACAGTCCCCCATAACGGTGGCATCTGCGATGCCCTCGATCATGTCCTCTGTTACGCCGAGCTCGCGCAGATTCATAACCAGGCCAAGCTCATTCATCCATGACCTCATCGCCTCGAGGCCCTCCTCGGCGGTGGACTTGTCCCATACCGCCTTTGCCCAGCGCTCGAATTTAGGGCGACCCGCCTCAAGAATTCGATAATAATATGCCATCGAAACTGCCGCAAGAGTCATTCCGTGGGTTGCATCCGTGTAAGCCCCGACCGCTTGGCCAATGCTGTGTACATTCCAATCCTGGTCTTTGCACGCTCCGATGAGCCCGTTCAGCGCCCATGTAGCACACCACATTATATTGCTCCTGGCCTCATAATCCGTCTGATTGACAATTGCCTTGCGGCTCGCCTCGATAACCGAGCGCATAAGGCCCTCTGCCATGTAATCGCTCGTATTGTCGTCCTCCCCGGAGAAATACTGCTCACATATATGATTGAATATGTCGTATATGCCTGCGACCATCTGATATTTAGGAAGAGTCAGCGTATACTTCGGATTGAGAATCGCGAACCTTGGGAGGCTACCATAAGTCTCATAGGTCCTGCACAGCTTCAGCTTCTCATCGGTATTGGTAATTACAGAGCTCGAATTCATCTCAGAGCCCGTTCCCGCCATCGTAAGCACACAGCCGAGTGGAACCACTTCGCAATCAACTGGCTCGTAATCTACATAATAATACTTCCATGGATCGTGCTTGCAATTAATCGATGCTGACAGCGCCTTGGTATAATCGCATACCGACCCTCCTCCGACTGCAAGCAGGAAATCGGCATGGTGATTTCTCGCAATCTCGATGCCTTCGCTCAGCTTTTCTATCGTCGGATTAGGCATAACCCCGGAAATCTCGGCAATGCTTTTGTCGGCCTCCTTCAGCGCTTGAACGACATCGTCATAAATGCCATTGCGCTTGACGGAACCTCCGCCGTATATAAGAACGACATTCTTTCCGACATTCTTAAGTTCTTTTCTCAAGCCGTCAATAGCGTCTGGCCCGAAGTAAATTGCGGTCGGAATTCTAAGTTCACAATTACCTAACATTTTATCGCCTCCTGTAAATATTATTGCCTTTTGCGGCTATTGTCATATCTTATAAAAAAAAGCGGCGCTTCTCCCGAAGCTCCGTATCGATTAATGCTCAGCGTCGAATGGCAGAAGAGCAACGATTCTTGCTCTCTTGATTGCCTTAGCAACTGCTCTCTGGTGCATAGCACATGTACCTGTTACTCTTCTTGGGAGGATCTTGCCTCTCTGTACTATTTATGCAAGCTGCGACCTACAGGAACCACTCGGGCTCGCGCCTTTTGATGACGTGGACGGTCTTAACAATGAGGCTTGATTTGCAAGAGATGTTCAGCGGAGCTGGCTTGATCTTGAGGCAATCAACATCAGTTCCTATGAGTCTCTTCAGCTTGCCTGTGGTAAGCGAGCCGAAGGTCTTGAACATTTCGAGGTCCTTCTCGTCAGGTCTTGCGTTGCTGATTCTGACAAATAATCTGTTGCATACAGGGTGTGAGACGAAGGCTGCCGCACTGATGACGTTGAAGCCTTGTCCGTCAAGGAAGGAATAGAGTTCGAAGAGCGCCTGTCCGTAGCTTGCCCCTTTATAATTTACGACGGCTACTGTTAGGGCTCCTTTTGAATGAAGATGCTGCAGCATTCTGATGCATGGCATCGGAACTCTGTTCTTGATTACAGGAACACAAATAACAACGAGGCTCTCGCAATCGAAATTGAGATCGCCTTTGGCTGCACGCAAAGGAATATCCGAGCAAGATCTTTCAAGCTTATCTGGCACAAGCTTGTCGACCCTGTTTGCGATTTCTGCCACTATTCGCTCTGTTATCTCTGCTGCGCCGTAATCGGCACAGAAGCATAGACCTTCTATCCTTCTAATCATGAAAAAATTGTAGCACCATTAGGCGCTACAATTTAGTCGGTTATGTGAATTTTGCGGTGGTCGAATCAACATATTTGTATTCTTGCGAATTACTTATACTGCTGATCCCACTTCTCGAAGTAGTCAATTTGCATTGCTTCCTTAACCTCGGCAAGCGTCTCATTAGCCTTCTTATTAGCTGCAGCTGTACCCTTGCGAAGAGCCTCGATTACTTCCTTAGGATGAGCTTCGAAATATGCTCTTCTCTCTCTTATAGGTGTAAGGAAGTCGTTAAGAATCTTGAAGAGGAATTTCTTGCACTTAACATCTCCAAGTCCGCCCCTTTGGTAATGAGCCTTCATTTCGTCGAGATTCTTGTATTCAGGCAGATATTTCTCGAAGGCGTCCTCTGGGCAGAAGGCATCAAGATAAGTAAATACCGTATTGCCCTCAAGCTTGCCTGGATCCTCAATTCTAAGATGACCTGGATCTGTATACATGGACATTACCTTCTTCTTAAGCTCCTCTTCCGAGTCAGAAAGGTAAATAGTATTTCCGAGGGATTTCGACATCTTAGCTCCGCCGTCTATTCCCGGAAGTCTAAGGCAAGCCTTGTTCTTAGGCAGATAAATTTCCGGCTCAATAAGAACTTCCTTACCATATATATAATTGAATCTGCGAACGATTTCTCTGCACTGCTCAAGCATTGGCTCTTGGTCTTCTCCGACAGGAACAAGCGTTGCCTTGAAGGCCGTAATGTCCGAAGCCTGACTGATTGGATAATTCAGAAAGCCCATTGGAACACTGTCTCCGAAGCCTCTTAGCTTGATTTCGGTCTTGATGGTTGGATTTCTCTGAGCTCTTGCAACAGTTACAAGATTCATATAGTACATGGTCAGCTCATGCAGAGCCTCAACCTGCGACTGAATGAAGATATTTGTTTTCTCAGGGTCGAGACCAATTGACAGATAGTCAATGGCAACCTGCATTACGCTCTCTCTTACCTTCTCGGGATTGTCGAAATTATCCGTAAGAGCCTGCGCGTCAGCAAGCATTACATACACCTCGTCGAATTCGCCTCCGTTCTGAATTTCGAGACGCTGTCTCAGCGAACCTACATAGTGTCCGATATGCAGTCTTCCTGTAGGCCTGTCGCCTGTCAGCATGATTTTCTTATTCTCAGCCATCACTATCTTCCTTTCTTATATACATTCGTTTCGGTGATAACGGCATCCATACTTATGTCATTTCCATAGACTGGAACATCAACCGACATCAGCTTCTCGTAGCAAAGAGAGAATTTGGCAAAATCCGTTCTCTCAAGGAATCTGTCATAATAGCCTGCTCCGTGTCCGAGTCTGTTGCGCTTGGTATCGCAGCTTAGGCAAGGAATTATCGCCAGCTCGATTTCGTTCTTATCAACGGCGGCAGCATCTTCTGTAGGCTCCTTGATTCCGTATTTGTTGACCTTCATATCGGACTCGCCTGTTATGAGCCTTGCCTCCATCAAATGCTCCTTGGTATCTGTGCAAAGAGGCACGCATACCTTCTTGCCTTGCTTGAAGCATTCCTCGAGTATAAGCTCTGTGGATACCTCTCTTTCTACCGAGAGATAGAGCATTATAGTCTTGGCATTTCTAAATTCTTCTTGATCTATGAGTTCCTTCTGAATTTGAGCATCAGCTTTCGCCATATATTCTTTGCTAAGCTTAGATCTTCTTTCTTTGACATCCTCGCGAAGAATCTTCTTCATATCCACCTTCTTGTCATCGAGGCGGTCGATAATTTTGCGTCTTATGCGCTTAGTATACATTATTGACATTCCAACGCCGACACCCTCTGCGATTGGAAAAGCCATCCAGACGTAGTCGACATTTCCGAGCTGTCCGAGCAACCAAGCGGCAGGGGTAAGAACCATGAGCTGTCTTGCGATTGAGATATACATGCTGTATACACTTTTGCCGAGAGCCTGGAAAATCGCGCCTCTCATAATACAGAAGGCCGCGAGTGGGAATACCAGGGAGATGGTTCTAAGAGCAACGGTTCCGACAGCGATCAGCTCGTCAGATGCGCTGAAGATCGAAAGTAGCTGTTGCGGAAATGCCCAGAAAACCACAGTTCCGATACTCATGATTATAACGGCATACCTGACGCTGACTCGCATTACCTCTTCAAGTCTTTGCTTATTGCGAGCGCCATAGTTGTATGCTGCAATAGGAACAACGCCGTTATTCATACCGAAGATAGGCATGAAGACGAAGCTCTGCAGCTTGTAATATACGCCGAATGCAGCAACCGCCGTTGTGGAGAACTTAATCAATATTTGGTTAAGTGTGAAGTTCATGACTGAGCCGATTGACTGCAGCACTATCGAAGGAAGTGCAATTCCGTAGATTTCCTTCATTATCTTCCAATCAGGCTTGAAGCTGCTCCACTTAAGCTTGATTTCTTTATTGTATTTGCGATTGAAATAGAAGCCAAGGGCCGCACCGCAAATCTGTCCGAAGATGGTCGCAACCGCAGCGCCTTTTACGCCCATGGCAGGAGCTCCGAAAAGTCCGAAGATGAGAATAGGATCCGCGATAATATTTATAATCGCACCTGTGCTCTGCGAGAAGAGGATGAACTTGGTCTTGCCCGTTGACTGCAGCAATCTCTCGAAGGAAATCTGAATAATAGCTCCTATCGAGAGCCAGCATACTATGCTCAGATAGTCCGTTGCATACTGGATGATAAGAGGATCATCGGTCTGCATCTCGAAGAAAGGCTTAGCGATGAATCCGATTACCACAAAGAGCAGGTAGTTCAAACCTGCGAGAATCAGTCCGTTGTGCGCAACCTTATTAACCTTGTCCATCATCCCTGCTCCAAGATATCTTGAAAGCAGAGCACTCATACCAACAGAGGTTCCTATAGCAAATGCTATAATCAGCATCTGTATCGGAAAAGCAAGTGTAACAGCCGTCAGCGCATCCTCGCTTATCATAGCAACGAATATGCTGTCGACAATGTTGTAAAGTGCCTGCACCAGGTTAGACACCATTAGCGGTGCAGACATCTTAAACAAAAGCTTCCCTATTGGTTCTGTTCCCATTCTATTTTCGGGCATTATTCTGAAATCTCCAATCCTTTTCTCTTAGCATATGCTCTTTGGCATGCTTTTACAATCTCAACTAATGGAATAATCAAGATTGCAAGAGCCATCGCAATAGCATATTCCTTGAAATCAATTATCGTAAATTCAAAGATATTCGCAAGTGCAGGAATCTCAATTACAGCAGTTGTAAGTACGAAAGCTGCCAGTGCTGAGCCCCACAGCCATTTGTTCTGCTTATCCAAAGTGAAAATCGACTTTCTTCTTGATCTCATATTGAACGAGTGGAAAATCTCGCACATTGACATTGTCAGGAACGCCATTGTGATTCCGTCGTCACTCTGAGTGATATGCCACTCTCCGACCTCGATGAATTCGCCTATGAAGTATGCAGCTATAACAAGAATTGTTGTAATCGCACCTTGATACAGAACGTCCTTGTCCATTCCGCCCGCGAAAACTCCGTCCTTGGAGCTACGAGGTCTTTTCTTCATCGAATCCTTCTCGCCTTCCTCCATTCCGAGCGCAAGTGCTGGAAGCGAGTCGGTGATAAGGTTAATCCACAGCAGGTGTGCAGGCTTAAGAATTGTGAAGCCAAGTATTGTTGCTGTGAGAATCGAAAGAACCTCACTGATATTTGTTGCAAGCAGGAACTGAATTGTCTTACGAATATTCGCATATACTCTTCTGCCCTCTTCAACAGCCGCAACTATAGTCGCGAAATTGTCGTCGGCAAGAATCATATCCGCTACATTCTTCGTAACGTCCGTTCCCGTAATTCCCATTCCTACACCGATGTCTGCGGACTTGATAGCAGGCGCATCGTTAACGCCGTCACCTGTCATGGCCGTAACCATCATATTAGCTCTCCATGCTCTTACGATTCTAACCTTATGCTCAGGCTGAACTCTTGCATATACGGAGTAGGTCTTAACGAGTGTCAAAAGTTCCTCGTCGCTCATATCGTCGAGCTTAGCTCCGAGGATTGCCTCGTCAGCGGATTCGAGCATTCCAAGGTCTTTGGCGATTGCTACTGCGGTATCAAGCTGGTCTCCTGTAATCATAACAGGTCTGATTCCGGCCTCTCTGCATTTTCTTACGGCATCCTTAACCTCAGGTCTTACTGGGTCAATCATGCCTGTAAGTCCTATGAAGATAAGCTCGTTCTCGAGAGCCTTATCGGTGAAATCCGTAGGCGCTACATCATAGACTCTAAGCGAAAGTCCGAGCACACGAAGCGCTTTTCCAGCCATCTTGGCATTTTCCTTCTTAACCTGAGTTATAAGCTCGTCTGTAATAGGAACGATGCCCTCTGCTGTAAGAATCTTGGTGCAGTGTGATGCAACTACATCAGGCGCACCCTTTGTGAACTGTATATATCTTGATGCTCCAAGGAGCTTGCCGAGAATCGTCTCTGGCTCGGAAATCGTCTCGAGCTTGACATTCTCGTGAACGGTTGACATCATCTTACGGCCTGAATCGAAAGGCGCTTCTCCTATACGAGGAAAATCTTTCTTCAATAAAGGCTTGTCCATGCCAAGTGACGATGCGTAAGCAACAAGTGCGGCCTCTGTTGGTTCGCCGACTACATTCTTGTCGCCGTTCTCGTCTTCAACAAGCTCTGCGTCTGAGCAAAGAGCCATGCCTGCAGCAAGAACATCCTCGTCCTGACAGAAGTGGTCAACAACCGTCATCTTGTTCTGAGTAAGTGTTCCGGTCTTGTCCGAGCAAATAACCTGAGCGCATCCCAAGGTTTCGACAGCTGTCATCTTACGAATAACCGCATTCTTCTTGGACATCTTGGTAACGCCCATCGAAAGAACGATTGTTACTACGGCCGCAAGTCCCTCTGGGATAGCCGCAACGGCAAGTGAAATCGCAAGCATGAAGGTGTTAATCATTACCTCTGCATTGATTGTTCCTGCCTTAACTACTCCAAGGATGAAGATAGCTACGCAGATTACCAGAACAAGCTTGGTGAGAATCTTAGAAAGCTGTGCAAGCTTGAGCTGCAGTGGTGTCTGCTCGTTCTCTGCCTGCGAAAGCGCATCTGCGATCTTTCCCATTTCGGTCTCCATTCCGGTTCCCGTTATAACAGCAAGGCCTCTTCCATATACAACCGTGCTGCCCATGTATATCATATTCTTTCTGTCGCCGAGAGGAATGTCCTTAGCCTCTGCGGCAATTTCGAGCACCTCTGCCTGCTTGGTTACAGGAACGGATTCACCCGTCAGGGCGGATTCTTCAATCTTCATTGAAGCCGCCTCAAGAAGTCTTCCGTCTGCAGGAACGCTATCGCCTGCTTCGAGAATTACGACATCGCCAGGCACAAGCTGCGAGCTCTCGACTGTGACGATTTTGCCGTCTCGAAGTACCTTCGACTTGGCCGCCGTCATTTTCTTAAGAGCCTCGATAGCCTCCTCAGCCTTACTCTCCTGAATTACTCCAAGAATAGAGTTAAGAACTACTACAAAGAGGATGATAAAAACGTCAGCTGGTGACTCATCCGAATAAATCGATGTGATGAGCGAAAGTGCCGCTGCACAGAGAAGGACAATGATCATCGGGTCTCTCATCTGATCGAAGAACCTCTTGATATTGCTTACCTTTGGCGGCTCAATTAGCTTGTTAGGACCATAGTCTTCGAGCCTTTTGCTGGCCTCCTCGGAACTCAAGCCCTTCTCGCTTGTTCCGTAGGTCTCAAGGACGTCGTTTGCTTCCTCAAGATATGCCTTGTAATCTTTTTCCATTTAGTATGTCTCCTTTTTCTATAGTGATAGAAAAGCCTTATGATTTGCTCTTGTGTATCGAACTGTAGAGGGGCCTTGCTGCGGCCCTTTCGTTAACAAGGTATTATATCATTTAATAGGCCTTTCTTCAATGACAGTAAGATGAATATAAGTCAAATACGAGCCGTGTATGAGTCGTGCTTGGACCAAATCCAGAGCTCTGTATGAGTTGATCTTAGGTCAAGTGCACGCCCTTTATATGACAAGAAAAAGAGGCTCGAAAGTCCCTTTTCTTGTTTGCACCTACATACACTTGCTTGTGATTGCTTGTGCCTTTATGTATTTAGACTAAGCATTATATTTCTCAGCATAGCCAAGGTATAGCTTCTGGAATTCTGCATTATTAGCCTTGACTCTGTTGATCGTTTCGTGCGGATTCAGCTCGTGCCCTGAGCTCTCTATTACGCCTGCCGCAACATTTGAGCAGTGGTCGCTGACTCTTTCCATATTTGTAATAAGATCCGACCATACGAAGCCCGCTTCGATAGAGCATCTGCCATTCTGCATTCGCAGTATATGATTAGTACGAAGCTTCTCCTTCAGGGCGTCAATTACCTGCTCCAGAGGCTCGACTCTCTTAGCCATTTCGATATCGGATTGCAGGAATGCTTGTTCCGAAAGTGAGAGGACTTCGTTCAGAGCATTTGCCATATTCTCGTATTCTCTTAGAGCTTCCTCCGATAAAGACAGCTTCTTGTCTCGAAGCTCCTCGGCTGACTCAAGAATATTCACGGCATGATCGGAAATTCTCTCATAATCTCCAATCATCTTAAGAAGCATGGTCGCCTCTTCACTCTCGTCTTCTCCCAAATTCGAAGAGCTTACCTTTACCAAATATGTTCCGAGCCTATCCTCGTAATCGTCACAGTTTCTTTCCGCTTCGCGAATTTCGGCTGCCTCTTTAGGCGAATACTTAACGAGGCTCGAAAGAGCTTTTCTAAGAGCATCAACAGCACATTCTGCCATTTTCTCCGTAACGGCTCTGCTCTGTGCTACTGCAAGCGCAGGTGTTGCAAGAAGACGCTCTTCAAGTTCGTTGGCTTTCTCCTCTTCCTTTGAATCTGGTACAAGGTGACATACAAGCTTCTCAAGAAGATTGCCAAAAGGCAGCAGCATGGTCGTGCAGAGAACATTGAACATCGAGTGGATGATCGCGATTCCAAGGAGCGAGGCTGAGCTATTTAATATCGCCGGCGCGAAGATGGCCTTGACTATGCAATAAGCGCTGAGGCAAATCACAGTGCCTATTACA
Organism: Anaerovoracaceae bacterium; assembly: GCA_963642455.1. Classification (GTDB taxonomy): domain Bacteria; phylum Bacillota; class Clostridia; order Peptostreptococcales; family Anaerovoracaceae; genus Crickella. Next base: position 11,758 of record CAVIGM010000031.1, read on the forward strand.
TTAAAGGACAGATGCACCAGGGCCGCACGCTTCGCGTTCTTGTTAGTTCCGATCGAGGAAAGCAGGGCTGTCACGCAGGTTCCTATGTTCTGTCCCATGATGATTGGAACTGCCGCACCATACGAAACAGCGCCTGTTGATGCTAATGCCTGAAGTATGCCGACGGATGCCGAGCTCGACTGAATTATGCCTGTCAGAATTGCTCCTGCGAGCACGCCCAGAATTGGATTAGAGAACAAGAGGAAAAGCTGACCAAATTCTGGGACGTCCTTAAGGCCCGAAACCGCGCCCGACATCGTCTCCATACCGAACATTAGTGTTGCAAAACCGAGAAGAATCATACCTGTGTCTTTCTTCTTTTCGCTTTTGCAGAACATATATAGGATAATTCCTATCAAGGCGAGGATTGGCGTGAACGAGGATGGCTTCAGAAGGTTCACCCACACGTTTGCGCTGTCTATGCCCGCCAAACTTAGAATCCAAGCAGTTACGGTCGTTCCTATGTTGGCTCCCATGATTACATATATCGACTGTCCGAGAGTCATGATGCCTGCATTTACGAAGCCGACAACCATTACCGTTGTTGCTGATGAGCTCTGGATTATCGAGGTTACGCCAAGTCCTGTCAGAAGTCCAGTTGCTTTGCTGCTTGTCAGCTTGCTGAGCAGGTTCTTCAGGCGACTTCCGGCTCTTCTTTCAAGAGAGTCTCCCATTACGCTCATACCGAAGAGGAACAAACACAGTCCTCCGATTAAAGTTAAGCCATTAAAAATATCCATTTATTACCTTTTATCCTTTCTTTCTTCACAGGCTAAAGTGTAACAAATGGATATCAAATCAATTATCGCGCTTATGTAAAATCAATGTAAAATCGGGGGGCGCGAGCGCGCGTTCGGGTTCGTAGGCGCGCGCGTTTGGATCGGGGCCGCTTCGAGGGCGCGCGTTAGTTCGAGTTCGATTCGGCGCCCGTATGAGTCTTCGGGAAGCGAATCTCGAAGCGGCTTCCCTTGCCCATCTCGCTTGCAAGCTCAATCTTCGCGTTGTGCGTAAGCGCCGCATGCTTAACAATCGAAAGCCCAAGCCCCGTGCCGCCAACTTCCTTCGAGCGACTTTTATCTACTCTATAGAATCGTTCGAAAATTCTCTCCTGTTCCTCCTTTGGAATTCCGAAGCCGTCATCCTCCACCGTAAGCACAGCGGCATCTTCTCTGTTTTCTACTTTAATCTCTACTCTGCCGCCACTTCGATTGTATTTAATCGCGTTGTCGCTAAGATTATATATAATCTCAGAAATTAGGCTTGGAACGCCTTCTATCACAGATGACTCGCCGCTTATATCGAGCTTGACCTGCTTCTTTGCGGCAACAGCCGTAAGCGATTTATAAGTAGTCTTCGCAAGCTCGAATAGGTCTGTCTTCTCAAATACAAAATCTTCTGGCTCCTCGTCCAGATGAGACAGCTTGATGATGTCGGAAATCAGATCAATCAGTCGCTTAGACTCTACGTAAATATTCTCCGCAAAGCCTCGAACATCCTCTGGCTTCACTATGCCGCTTGCAAGAAGTTCGGCACTTCCAGAGATATTCTGCAAAGGGGTCCTAAGCTCATGCGAGACATTGGCCGTGAACTCGCGCCTTGCCGCCTCTGCTTTTTCTTTCTCTGTAATATCGAGGATAATCAGCGCGACACCCGAGACCTTCCCGTCCGTTACGATAGGGCTTGCGTTGAACTGGTAATTCCTGCCATCGCTGGCATTATTATCTTTTCTGGCTTGCCATGCTTGGTCAACTCCATCTTCTTGCTTTGCGATTTTGATTATTTGCTCTGCGTGCTCACCTGCCGTTGCGGTATGAAGCAGCTCGGCAAGCTCCGCGGTATTGTCAAATATCAGAAGATCTTTTCCGATACAATAACTGCTGATTTGCAAAATGTCCGAGGCGGCCCGATTGATGCTGAGCACATCTCCGTTCTCGCCGAGAAGCACAATGCCCTCTTGCATGTTCTCCGTCGCCGCATCGAATTCTTCTTTCTTTTGCCTAAGGATGTTCTCCTGGAGCCTGAGCTGCTCCTTCTGGCTGTTGAGGCGGTTAATCAGTGGCGAGAGCTCATCGTAGGTCCTGTCTATCTGTGGCTTGTCCAAATCTATTTCGTTAAGAGGTCGGACGATTCGGTGCGCCAAGCGATATGCCAGAAATACAGAAAGCAACACCGCGAAGCCTATTACAAGTGCAATCGGCTTAAGCATATTCAAGATGATGGCCCAGAGAGAAAGGTGTGTTGAGGACATGCGAAGCACGGTGCCGTCAGACAATCTCTTCGCGCAATATAGCTGCTTCTTCATCAAGGTATCTGAATATCTCGTGCACTTGCCGAAGCCACTTTCCATAGCCTCTTTGATTTCCTCGCGCTTGCTGTGATTGCCCATCTTGGCAGCATCGGCTTTGTTGTCGTATATAACCGAGCCGTCGGAAGCAACCCATGTGATACGATATTCCTCCTCGGCGATTTTGTTGAGATAGATATCGCCGCCTTCCTCGTTAGCTTCAAGCTCAAGCGCCGATGCGATTATGCGCGTCTCGGTCTCGAGGCCTTTCATCTGCACAGACGAGAAATAGTCATAGAGGAGGCCCATAATCAGCACGACGGACGCGAGAATGACTATTATTGTGGCAAGGCTTATCGAGCGGAAAATTTGTTTCTTCATAAATCGAATCCTTTCGCCTGATGTTTACCTT
>CAVIGM010000032.1:0-13412 GCA_963642455.1 Anaerovoracaceae bacterium
GGTTTTAACACCTACTTCCCCGATAGGCATTGAACATAAAAAAAATACAATAAAAATACAATCTGCTTTGCTGATCTATTATATAATTAGAGCGTAAGGAGGTACATCATATGAGACAATGGATATGGATGTTAGAAAAGAAGTTCGAGCCTTTTCTACAATATGTATTAGATTCAGATTTGGAAGATTTATCCTATCAGGAGACATTATCGCAGCTCAGATATATTGACGCATATCTTAGGCGTTTAAACGTATCAGAAAAGGACGCTCGCGCATGGCCTACGTATGAGCGCATTAATAATATGACGGCCAGTGCTTTAGCTTACATAGGAGAGAAAAGACATGAACAGAATTAAAGAATTATATTATATTATTACAGGTCAGCGTACAATTAACGGATTAAATGCTCAGGATATGATCAACGAGCTGATTTATGAGGCTTTATCAGATTATAGGAGAATATCAAACGACGGATTATGTCGCGCTGCGATGATTAAATATCATCGTTTGATGATCAAGCAGCTTAACGAGGCGAATAAGGCTGGAATTACAAGAAGTGAACATCGCTTTTTAAAGCATCTGATCGGAGGTTTTAAACATGAAATCTTGGATTGAAGCTTATGAATATAAAGGCGCATTAAGTATTGCAAACGCAGAAGATTTACGACCTATCGTGCGGAAGGCGGCAAAAGCAGCGAATCAGCGCCTTGTCCGCTTGGAGCGTGCAGGACTTACAAAAGGCGTTTATGCTATGGCTATGAGTCGATTAGAAATCGGCGGAAATAAGCGATTCAAGGAGCAGACGAAAAATCTTAATATTCAACAACTCCGCTCTGAGTATGCGCAGTTAAGAGATTTTTTGACGGCTAAAAGCTCGACAGTTGCAGGACAGAATAACATAAATAAGAACCGATACAACACAGCGAAAGCTGCGGGATTATCTCCGGATATCTCACAAGACGAATTCAACGACATTGTGAGCAAGATTTTTACCGAAAAGACAGAAGCTCTTTACAGCTCAGAGATAATATATGAAGCTTTGATGACAGACGATACCGATATTATTAATGAGGTATTAAAGGCTGCCAGCGACGGGCGCAGGCTCGACGAAAAAGTACAAGGACAGAAATTAATCGAGTATCTGAAGCATAAGAAAGAGCGAATGAAAGAGGACCCCCAGTTATACGCTAATTATAAGAAGAAACGCGCGGCTCAAAAACGTAAAAGAGCTGCGGCTCAAAAGAAGAAATATAAGAAATGAGAATATCACAAGATTTAATCGTATATGAATCAATCAAAGAATTTAAGGCGGCTTTCGATCTAAATCCGAAAGCTGTCTATTCTTCTAAACGTAAATGTTATTATATTGACATAACGTGCGCCTTTGACATCGAGACAACTAACACAGATACAGACGGATTCGCGTATTCGTTCGCATTCAATGTCGGAGGAGTAAATGTTGTGCTTAGATATATCGAAGATGTATACGAGTTATTCGACGATTTATCTACACGATTTAATTTATCAACAAAAAGAATGTTAATATTTCATGTGCATAATTTGGGCTATGAACATATGTATACTACTCAGCTTTTTAGCGAGCTTTACGGGCGTAAGAGTATACTTTTTACTGCAGCTCGTAAGATTTTGACTGTTAAATATGGAAATGGGATCGAATTCAGAGACAGTTTCAGACTGTTTCAGAAGTCACTCGAAAAGACTACAAAAGGGCTTCCGCATGAAAAGCTGAAGGGCGATCTCGATTATAATATCTATCGTACTCCAGACACAGAGCTAACTCAGAAGGAGTTTGATTATATAGTAAATGACGTTCAAGGACTGTTTGAAGCAATTGAGAGGCTTAAATCCGAGCGTAATTATAATACCGCAAGTTTGCCGCTTACTAATACGGCTATGGTTATTGAGGCCGTTAATAAATATTGTAATAAGAGTAAATCATGCTTAAGAGAGATGCGTAAACTTACGTTAAATAGGCATCAAATGGAGATTGCATATCGAGCTATGGCTGGAGGTGACACACACGGCTGCCGCTGGAGAGCAGGAATCACGTTTGAGAATTGTAATTCATATGACTTTAAATCTGCGCATCCTTCGCAGCAATTGCTACGTAAATTCCCCTCCGGGCGTCCGATTGATTTACCGGCAGAGCTGCAGGAAGAGGAATTACAGGATTTGATTGATAATGATTACGGCTGGATAGGTCTGTGTTATATAGAAAAAATGACTATTCTTCCGGAGTGCCCTGATCCGACGATATCATTTAGTAAATGTATTAAGACAGAAGGTCGCGCAGATCTTGATAATGGCCGCGTGACCTATGCGGAATCAGTACTTGTATATTTAGATTCAAATGATTATCAACGATTCAGAGATGCTTATGAATATGATGATTTCGTTCTTTTGGACGGATTTGCATTTAAGCTTGAATATCTCCCTACAGCATATACAGAAGCTATTAAGGAGTATTTTAGGTTGAAGGAATCCGCCTCAGGAGCAGAGCGCAATTTCGCAAAAATTTGCGTCAATACCATTTTTGGAGCGTCCGCTCAGAAGGTCATTCGTGACGAATGGAGTTTGATTGATAATTCTACGCTTGAGCCTAAATATATATCTTGGATTGAAAATCTAAAAGCAAAAGACGAGCAGGAGATCTGGAAGAAGCAACAGCTTAAATTTCCATTTCTTTGGGGGTTATGGACATCAAGCTGCACGAGGCTTGAGCTTTTTAAAATGCTTCAGATTGTCGGCTGGGAAAATGTAATATACTGGGATACAGATTCATGTAAATTTGAAGGTGAAAAGAAGAAAGCTATCGATATTTATAATGCAGATTTACGCAAGCTCGTAAAAGCTCGAGATATGATTGTTCAAAACGATAAAGGCGAAGATGTATATATAGGAATCGCAGAGGATGAGCATAAAATTATCGATTTTGGTTATAGAAAATTTCGTTTTCTGCATGCTAAATGTTATGCGGCTGAGGCGTGGAATGCTGATGCGCAGCGATATGATTTTGAAATTACGATTGCCGGCGTTCAAAAAATTAAAGGAAAATCCGCCGTTAAGAATTGTGAAAATCTTAAAGACGGATTTTATATAAACGATGCAGGAGGATTCCAACTATCATATCACGACAGAGCGCCGTTTCTCCGGACGGATTTTAAGCGCACTACAAGCTGTGCAAGTTATATCGTAATGAAGCCGAGGGATTATCTCATTAATATCACTTAGCGTGACAATTTAATTCAACAAGTGCATTTGAGATATTTCCAAGATTGCCAACCTGCATAAATCTCGCCTGAGCCGGAGTGAAAAATGTAGGATTTGCAATTTCTGCAAGGTCCGGAATTGAGCGCACATGTCGTACTTCATAGCTATATCTTGAAGAATCAAATGGTGTCGGAATATATGCACTGCCGTTTACGACGGGGGCTGCTGCAGAGAAGTAAAACCAACCGCTGCTATAGTCGGCTCCTAATATCGAATTACCGAGGCTCGCTGAGCTGAGTGATATATTAGTATCTGCGGTTCCAGCTTCGTAGAAATTAGTATAACTCGTAGTATCGTTAATCTGGACATGGACAGTTGATCCATTACAGTTAATATATTGATGCGAGCATATCGATGTGTTTGAATTTCCGCGCATGTGTGCAGCATCTTCATATATGATGTTGGCAGTGCTGCCGCCATTAAACAAACAATTATTAAATATGGCTGCGTGTGCGCTGCTACCTGCCGGATAATTATGATAGTAAAGTGCGCTTGCTCCGCCGCTTGTATAGAACTCGCAGTTTATTGCTCTGAAAAATATCTCACTACCGAGCCCCATTCCGAGGCCGGCATGGCCATTTGACTGGAAAAAACAATCACGGAATGTCATATTGCCATGTTGGTACTCGCTCACGTTTTGAGCTTCGATATGAACAGCATATGACGATGCCGTATTGTTAAAGTATATTCCGCAGAAATAGCCTACACCTACAGTATATAGTGCAGCCTCCGGATAAGTCGTTGCCGTTTTAATTGTCGCTCCATATCCTATCATGTCAATTCCGGGATTCGGATTAAGCGTAATCGATTCGTTAAATGTTTGAGGAGCTAAGAAAAGAAGGACACGATTAGTAGGAGTACACGTCTTTCGCGCTTCGGAAATTGCATCAGCTATAGTCTCAAAATCACATCCCTTACCTACGAATAATATAGATTCGTATGATGATCCAATGTCACTACCTTCGCATAATACATTATAGCTCGTTCCGTCTGTAGCCTTGAATGGAATTTTTACAAGTTTTCCGTCTGTTACAGGCTTAGAATAGGTAACAGCTCCGCTTGACGGATTAAGAATAATATCCTTCGCGTTAATAGTTTCAGCTCCGGTCAATGTCACTGTTTGAGTGTCTCCTGAATAATTCTTATCAGCGGCAGCTCTCGCAGAGGCTTCACTATCGATATTAGTCTGCAAAGTTGAATCCGCGCTTTTTCTTACACTCGCTTCATTATCGATATTAGTCTGAAGCGTAGAATCTGCGCTCTTTCGTGTTGAAGCTTCAGAATCAATATTCTTCTGCAGAGTTGAATCTGCAGAAACTCTCGCAGATGTTTCATTATTAATATTAGTCTGGAGATCTGAATCTGCGCTCTTTCGATTAGCGATCTCGCTCGTAATATTATTACGAGCTGTCTTGTCTTTACAATTAATATCGCTTCCATTGATATTAAATACACTTACGTCTGCCATAAAAACACCTCCTTATACATTATGAGTTGATGTTGTAAATGTGATTGTTGATGTGCTTTCGTTATACTGGACTGAGAGTCTTGAAAGCTTCTCAAGCTCTGCGATTGCAGCTGTATTTTTTGCTGCGGCACTGACTGCGGCTGTCGCGTTATCGCGAGCTGTCTGATCTAATACATCGATAGATGCTCCGTCGAGTACAAATGTTTTAACGTTTGCCATTGTTTTAATCCTCCTCAGCTTTGATTATTTTTATCGCGCTGTCTGCGCTGTCATATACATGGAGGTCTCCTCCCTGTATGATGATTGATTCAGTGTTGTTTGTGCCTGCAAGAGTGATTCTTTCAGCAACGATATCATAATTAGCGAGAAGTTTGTCTGAAAGAACAGCCTTTTTAATGTTTGTGCCTACTACAAGCGCATCAGCTTTATTGATGATCTTTATAACAGTATACAGCTGATTATCACTCCAGAGAAACTGTCCGACCTCATATGCTTTCGTTGCTGTAGGACTCTTCTGCTCATCGTAAGCTATCATTGTGCGCATGATATGCATCGCATCATTATAATTGAATATTACATTCCAATAGGCTGTATCCGTAAGAAGCACTCCTGCAGGTACATTCTTTGAAGATATATATGCAGTTCCTGTCTTATTATCAACGACAACAGTATTTGCCTGATACTGTGTAGTGATATCCCATTCAATCGGATCTGCGTAATGGATTGTTCTTAAATCGATAGCCTGTGACAGCTCTTCCTGAACATTCTTAATATTATCGATTATCCAGCCGATATCGTACATATAATAATGATCTTTGATATCGTAAGGATTTCTGCTTGTATCAGTCATAATTACCTCCCTAATCTGTATATAGCATAAAGATTTTTCCTTGCATATTCAAGTGTGCATATCTTATCTTTTTGATTGCCGCCGAGACAGTATATTTTATTACTATCGCTGTCATATTCAGCGATGCCTACGTGCTTGCTCGAAGTATCTGTCATTACGTCTCCGGACCACAACCAGAAAAGAATATCTCCACGTTTGATTGTAGCAGGAATGTCCTTACCTTCATAGTATGTACCATTGTAGTGGTCGGCCTTGCAAGCTTCCCTTAAGCGATTGACGTTCTCAGCCTTAATCGAGATTCCTACCTGATTAAATAGATAGCTTATTGTCGTTGCGCACCATGAGGCTTTTACAAGGCTGCCATAATACCATTTCTGAATGATAGCGACAAAGCCGTTGTATTCAAGATCACCTCTGTGCGCACATAAGGTAGCTATCATCGTTTCAGCCTTAGAGCTTCCTGCACTCTCTGTATACGGAGTAACAGTGCCAGCCTCCGTATCTATGATATACCTACTCATTTTGTCTCCTTTAATGATGCAATCAGCTGTGTAATCGCTTCCTTTAAGCTTTCAATCGCTGCGCGCATCTCTTTTGATTCCTCAGCATGCTCCTTGTTCTGTTCAATCATGTACCAAAACAAAGCACCGCACATCACTATAGGAAATCCAATGCTTGATACAAGCTGTGTGATTGATGTTGCGTCCATTCATACCTCCTAATAAAGCATTAGACAGAATTCATTATGAAATGAATCCGCTATAAAATCATATACATTAAATTGTACAACCTGACGTTCAGCCTCCAGCATCTGCTGAGATGTTGTAACTCCGATATTACCATAAGCCCTTACAGTATGCTCGACTGTCTCTGTCGTGTCCTCTGTGCGTGAAAGCTCTCTACCTGTATCATCCTTATCGCTACGATTAATAGTCTGATTTGATGTCTGGTCCGCACTTGTTGTATTTCGGGTCGACGATTCAAAATCTCGATTGCCTGAATTAGTGCTGTCGAGTGTATCAGCTCCGGAATTAATCTCTTTCGTGTTAGGTTGATATACAGAAGAATTATCCGCAGAGATCGTTGATTCTGTCGCTGTGCCCCTTGTATTAGTATCACGATTCTGCCCGGATGTACTTTCGGTCTCGTCTACAGAAGAAGAGCTACTTCCTGAGTCGTGAGTACTGCCATTAGTAACATCGCTTCCGCTGGATGTCCGATTGATATTTTCGCTCTCATTTCCGTTCGATGATATCGTGCGTTTATCAGTGCTTGTCTCCGTCCTATCATAGTTATTGATTGCTTCATATTCTAAGAGTGTTGTCGCTTGGAGCTTACTCCATGTATATGAATTTTTACGGCTCCAGCTTCCGATGAAGTATTTCAAATACGCAGGATCTGGACGAAACAGAGGCGCATGACCATATTTATACATGATTGCATCGATAGTAAGCGTTTTATCAATCGTATCAGGAAGAGCGATATTGTCGAATATCGTATTATCATAATTATATAAATCGATAATGCCTTGCTGTAAATCAAGCTCTCTCGACAGGTCGTTCAGATATGCCATTTTCGCTTACCTCCATTTCGTTATATTTAAAGCCGATATCTAAATCGAACATTCGATTTACTCTATCAATAGACTGCTGTAAAGATAATTCAAATACCTGCCGACGATTGAATGTCTCAGCCTGAAAAGCTAACGAATCCGCTACATTGACGCGCTCCTTCTTATCATTAGCTGACTGCACTCCAAGCTCTCTATAAAAATCTGTCAATATCGTCCGTCTCGCTTCCAACAGCTCCGGAAGAATGAAATTCTTCTTTAAATCTCTGTCAAATTGTGTCCATGGCAATTCATTATCGCCTGATAGAGCGGATTTTGAAAGCTTGCTGTCAAATACGATCGCCGGCTCTCCGTTCATAAGCTTTTCGAGTATTACTTTGACTGTTCGAGCTGTCTTATCGTCGCTTGCTGCTATCGCATAACAGAATCTTGCATTTATGCTCGCAAGCCTGATAGCGACATCATTATACATAAGTTCTTCTGCAGCTCTCTCGACGATATCCCAACATCCTGAGTAATCTGGAGTAAGTTTAATCAATTCGCATTCACTTCCTATCTTAAGAGGTCTGTCGAATTGAAAATAAGGAGTCGATACAATCATCCCTGTAGGTTGATATTGTAATCCATAACCTGAAGGCGTCGCTGGCTGAAATACTACTCCATATGTTCTTGATTTAAACACACAGACGTAACCAAGCGCGAACAAACAATAGAGAAATGCGTCATAATCTGTCTGAACTTGATTCTCACCGCCTTCCGGAAGTCCTGTAAAAGTGAAAAGCGCTCTCATTCTTTGAAAAAGAGACTTTCTCCAATATTCACGATCAAGAATATTATAATTCTTTGTAGTCGCGAATCCTGAATTACACTGATAATATCCTCCGTAATTATACATCATATTAATCACCTCCTTTTATTCTATAAATACGCCGCCGTCCATATAGGCATTTATCTTTTCAATTTCTTCTGCGGTGCCGCGCCCCCCGTTTACCGAAAATCCGCGTGTCTTACAGTATCCCGCTACAGGCTTTGCAACCTGCGAGACGGGATAACCATATACAGATTGAATTGCTGTCTCACCGATTGTTGGATAGTAAACGCGGATAATCTTGCTCTTTTGATCAATTCCTGCAGCTGCAGCTCCGCTCATCGTTCCGGCCGATTGTACAATAGGAGTTATCGCTTGCATCGTTCCGGAAACTCCAGCTTGTACTCCAGCGACTACAGCATTCGCAGAGGATGCAGCTGTAAGCGGATTAAAAGCCTGTGCAACTCCAAGTCCTGCTTGAATGCCGCCTCCGATAGCTGTCAACGTTCCGCTTACAACGTTTTGAACTGGCACATTCGAGGATCCGATCGCATAATTTGCTGCTACATTTGACGTTCCCGTATAAAATACATAATCGTCAGCCTTCAACATGCATGCAACATTTCCAGTTAGCAAGTCGAAAGAATATTGAACCCATAATGTTGACGCATTATTACATTGATCTATAGGAAGCGCAACAGTTCCGATAAATGGAGCATATATAAGCATCTGTGAATTTAAGCGCTTCCAATCTGCAGCATCCCAGTCGATTGTCGCCGCTGATATAGTGCTGTAAAGATTGTTTGCAATCTGGTAGCCGAGAACTTTGGTATCAAAATCTCCGAGATATACTCTTGTCAATGTCGTTCCAACCTTAGATACATTTAACGGCAGCCAGATGCAAGATTTAATCGCACTCATAGTCGAACCCTGTGCGAGCGAATTAATTGAGAAGTATTTAAGAATATCTTCTACAGTATCATAGCCCTCCATAGCTGTAGCGATATCATTATTAAGCGAGTTTACAAGACGATGCATCATCGCAGATGTTAATACGTATGTTTTTACTCCGTCTGATGCTCCGACTGCTGATAATATATAGCAACCCTCGTTCACATCTAATAAATCGTTCAAAAAATCATACTCACTGACAGTTACAGTCGGACGCTGTGATACCGCTATTCTATGATCCGGAATTCTTGTCGCTTCAGCTCCTGTATTTGAATTAAATCCGTATTCGATAAACGAGCTTGTATTAAGAATCGCTTCCTTATATGTAGATAATACATCAACATGAGCGCTTATCTCATATCGTCCGTTCTGAATAGCTTTCTTTTCGTCTACCCAAAAATATGTCGATATGTCCGGAATGTACATATAGTTATACCATGGCAATAATCCGGAATGTGATAATATAAGAACGGGATTCTCGTATGAGAATCCCTCCTTAAATGTTACCTCGTAACGATCAAATGAAGAGATTGACGGACGCTGCGTCGAATTATGCCTTTTATTCACGACTCCTAAATATACGTCACGCATGAATATCTCCTTTTAATCACTTAGTAGCTTTTGTTGTCTTAGTAGTATCGTCCGACATGTAGAACAATACGCTATTCTCTGTAAGATCGTCGTTATAAGCTTTTGCCCAATGATAATATGTATTATAATAATCACCTGCTGCGTTAACCGGAGTTGTGATCACGTCCTCGACATGGACCTCCATGTTAAGAGCGTCTCTATCAAATATCATTCCGAGTACGTGCGTGAGATTTACAGCTGCGCCGTCCTTGCTCTGTCCTGTAGTCACATCCAGAGTATTTGGAGTTACATTGATAGCATAAGGATCTGACGGAGACTGCCAATACATAACGCCTTCGTAATTATCGAGCTTAAGATAGCTGTCGTTAAAGATCTGCGGAAGAACTCGTGCCTCAGCATCTATAATAAGATTTTTATTGAGTACCATTTTCTGCATGTTTTTAGGAGTATGACGGAGAAGCGTAAGAGCCTTGCCTGAATCATCATTCTTGACTGGTGTTACGTGATAAAGAGTGTTATTCTCCTCCAGAAGCTCAGACACCTTCTTAACCTTAGCTACAAAGAATGCGAGGAACTCGTTCAGATGATCTCCGAGAAGCTGTGCTGTAGTATAAGCAGTTCCGAATTCGTCGTTATAAGCCTTAGTCATATTGATAGACATATTAGTATTTCCGGAATCATATACAGCTCCGATATGATTAAGCATAAGCGCTCTGGCCTCTGCTTCTTTCTTTGTCTCAAGCTCGTTTGCAACCTCGATTGAAAGAGCCTCGTAAAAGCTTGCAAAATCTGACTCAGAATTGAATGCCTGACGAAGCTGCTTTCTAAATCGTGTAACATGATTCTGCAGAACCTTATTTCCGCAGAAATTGATCTCAAGCGGATATCTCTTCTTAATCTTATAATGATCGATTGCGCTTCCGTCCTTAAGCTGCTCTGCATTGATATCTGTATTCCAGTCCTGAGAAGCCTCAAATTCCGATGTGAAATAAGAGATTTTTCTCAAAATCTGACCGAATCTCATAGAGTCAGCCTGAATGATATTGAAGCGTGACTTATAAGGTCTGATCGCAGTTAAGCTACGGCCGATAACCATTGAGAGAGCGTTGAGCGTAGACTCGTAGCCTGTTCGCAACATATTCTCTCCAACAGTGGCGAATGTTGTTGTATCTACTGCGGTGAGAGCCTGAGAGCCGTACATCTGAGCGCTCATAGCATTCACGATAGTATATACATCTGTGTTTGTAAGTGTGTTCATTTTATCCTCCTTTATTTAATTAAAGATTTTCTTCATTATATCGTCAATTCCTACAGGCTTAACTTCTGCCATTGACGGATTAGGAGCTTCATTAAGCTTATTCATAATATGCGCTAATGATTCCTCAATCGAGCTTAAATCCGGCTGTGATGCAGGAGCTGTCTCCGGCTGTGATGCAGGAGCTGTCTCCGGCTGTGATGCAGGAGCTGTCTCCGGTTGTGATGCAGGAGCTGTCTCCGGTTGTGCTGCATACGCCTCGTATGCCTGAGCATACTTCACAAACTCTGTGAATGTTAATTTTGACATGTTGTCACCTCCGTAAATAAAAAAAGCCGGCCCTTACGAGCCGGTGAAAGAATAACTATGAGCGTTCTTGATTATGACGAATCCTCCGCTACAGCTTCCGGCTGTGTCATATTATGCGGGAACGCTCTTAATCCTATCTATATCATAATTATATGATAATGTCAAATTTTAATTCCAAAATATGATTCAAACAGAGGCATAAGATTCGCAGATTCAAAATATATTAGCCCTAAATTGTAAAGCTCACGGATCTCCGGATAGTCACGCTGGACGCTTAAAAGCGATTCTTTATTTGTATCATATTCCTTCATTCCATACGATTTAATCGTGCAAACATATAAGCTTCCTGTATTTATATAAATACCGATATCCCCGATACATACGAGTGGCTGCATCCCTTTAATGCGCAGCGGCTTAATCTTGTGCAGATCATTATAAGCGAACTGGTTATTCATAACCATTCTATAATATTTGCCGCCTTTTCGGCTCAGATGCTTCATTAAAGCTGTCTGGCTGCGCTTTTCAATAATTCGCTCAGATTCCGGCATTGCTATAAATACTCCGTCTTTATAATAATATTCGTCCTGTGAGCGCATTAATCTTTCTATAATAGGAACGATGTCGAACGTATCTAATACGGGATTACGGATGTTATTAGCATTAGCCAACAACCATAATCGAAGAGGATCCTTTCCTTTCAATTCTCTATTACCATTCACTGTCGTATAAATATCAGCTACGGCATCTCCCTCAGATGCCCTAACCGGAATAAAATTAATAGGAATGAACTCATCGAGAAGGATATCTGAATATGCACTTCCGTCAAATCCTCGCATTTGTGCCAGTGTTAAAAGATTGAAAGCGTCTGCAACCTTTTCTCCTGTTACAACTCTGCGATTATCCTCATCAAGCTCGTATTCGCCTATCTTGTAAGAATGCTTTCCATTTCGTTCAATCGTAATATGATATCCGGCATCCTCCAGCGCAAGGAATGGATTAAGATCATCATTATCAGTTATGAGATCCAGCTCCTTCTCAGTTCTACGTAAGTATATGAATTTCTTCTTTTGGTCGAGTAAAAACTTGCTGACTCCGTATGTTTTTCCGATCTGACGCTTTCCGATAATTACATTTAACCAGCAGTTAAGCTTTGCAATCTCTGGCACGTTCAGCCATCCGTCCGCCGTATATATATTCAGTTTCTCTTTCATTTTCTCTCCTTAAATTGCAAACAGCACTCCCCTTGCCGGGAGTGCTGCCGCAATTGACGAAAAAACAAGGTTATGTCGAAAGGCCAACCAATGTCCTTATTTATTATCGAGCATCTCGTATACTTTGTCAAGAATTTTCTCCTGCAAAGCCTTGTCAATGTATAATCCGTAATTCTTATAATACGTTCCATTCTTTCCGAGTGTCTCCGCCGAAGCAATAAAATCTGCGCCGGTCTTTCCCTGTACAGCCTTGACATTATAGAGACTGACGCCTATTCCTAAATCTAATGTAAATACAGTAACCATATCACTTAATGCTCGCACATTTTTAACCTCCCATGCCGGAATGTGCGCTTCTGTGAGTCTGATAGGTTCAAATCCGTCGTTTGATGCTGCCTGCTGTCTGTTTCTGCGTGTTGCCATGTTGTAAATCCTCCTATTAATTGTTGCTGCGCATATCTGCGCAAAATTTATTATATTTTGATTTTAAATCAAAAATCTCGATAATGTCGATATAGGCCGCGTATTTTGCGGCTGCTAAATCTTGCTCTCTATATGTTCGAGCCGCATAGAATTCTGATTTTGCCGCGGCCGTCTTGGTAAACAACTTCTCTGTCTGACCGTAATTAATCATAATCATATACCAAAAGATTATCGTTCGGATAATACGTAAATGATCTGAGATTCATTATCTTTTTAGCCTCATTAAGATCTGTGTATTTTAATGTCGCGCCGTACTGCTCGTGAAGCAGAAGCTTATCTGTCGGAAGATTAAGCGCTCGCTCTAATTCTTTAATCGTCATTTTGATACCTCCTCTATAAAAGTCCAGCTTCCGCTGTATATGCTTACGATATATTTCTCGTTAAGATTCGCTGCGAGCTTTCTTAAGCACTCGATGCTCTCGCTCTTATCAACAATATGTCTCTTACTGTTCTTACGTCTTGCTGTTGCTGTTAAAATGTACATGTTGTAGTCCTCTCTGTTTCTTTAATATTTTGTGCATGCGTCTTTCGACGCTGTAATTGTATCATAGATCAGCAAAGCAGATTGTATTTTTATTGTATTTTATGCTGTTCAATGCCTATCGGGGAAGTAGGTGTTAAAACC
>CAVIGM010000033.1:0-13128 GCA_963642455.1 Anaerovoracaceae bacterium
GCAGGGGCTCGAATAACTGTTGCTCGAAGGCACGCTCTCGCTCCGTTGCTGACGTAGCCGATGCAAGAGCGAGACAATCTTGCTTGAAGGGCCTTTGCTGTTCGGCAAGTATTCCGAGCCCAAATAAAATAGGGTTGAAAAAATATCTGACAGGAGTAAAATTTAAATAGTTAAATATCGCAAACAGTGTAATGTAGCATCGATAACACCGAACATTTAAGCGCGTGTTATATTTGCAAAACAGAGGGGGCAAAGATGAGCATAGCTGAAAGGATAGCTTCGTTACGAAGCAAAATGCAAGAACACGATGTGGATTTCTATGTGGTTCCGACTGCAGATTTCCATCAGAGTGAGTATGTAGGTGAATATTTCAAGGCAAGAAAATACATCACAGGGTTTTCTGGGTCTGCAGGAACTGCGGTCATCACTATGTCTGAGGCAAGACTTTGGACGGATGGCCGCTATTTTATTCAGGCTGCAGAGCAGCTTAAGGGCACGGGCGTTGAGCTAATGAAAATGGGCGAGCCGGGAGTTCCAATGCTTGAGGAGTATCTCGAGGATGCCTTGACTGAGGGTGCGACTATTGCCTTTGATGGCAGGGTTGTATCTGTTGGCGAAGGCCAGGGGTACGCAGACATTGCAGCCGCTAAGGGTGCAAAGGTTAAATACGAGATTGACCTTATTGACGAGATTTGGAAAGACAGACCGGAGATGTCAAAAGAGCCTGCTTTTGCACTTGGACTCGAATATACAGGCGAGACTACCGAAAGCAAGCTTGCGAGAATCCGCAAGGTAATGGCAGATAAGGGCGCGGACGTTCACGCGATTACGACCATCGACGATCTTTGCTGGATTCTTAATATCAGGGGAAACGATATCGAATTCTTCCCACTTGTGCTTTCTTACGGACTTATCACAATGGATAGCATGGAGCTATATATCGATGAGAACAAGCTGAGCGCTGAGATTAAGGCGGACCTCGCAAAGGCTGGCGTTAATCTCCATCCATATAATGCAATCTATGAAGACATCAAGAAGCTGAGCGAGGACAGCACGGTGCTGATTGATCCTGACAGGCTGAATTACGCTCTTTACAACAATATTCCCGCAGCCTGCAAGAAGGTTGAAATGATGAATCCGTCGATTCGTATGAAGGCCGAGAAGAACGAGACAGAGCTTGCAAATATTCGCAAGGCGCAGATTAAGGACAGCGTTGCTCATGTTAAGTTCATGAAGTGGCTCAAGGAGAATATCGGAAAAACAAGAATTACAGAGATCAGCGCATCCGACAAGCTCGACGAGTTCCGCAAGGAGCAGGGCAATTATATTCGTCCAAGCTTCGAGCCTATCTCATCCTTTGGCGCACATGGTGCGATTGTACACTATGCACCAAGCCCTGAGACGGATATTGAACTGCATGAGGGCAATTTCCTTTTGACAGACACAGGTGCTGGTTACTGGGAAGGCTCGACGGACATTACAAGAACCTATGCACTTGGCGAGGTTCCACAGGAATTCAAAGAGCATTTTTCACTTGTAGCAATTAGCAATCTGCAGCTTGCAAATGCCAAATTCCTCGAGGGCTGCGTAGGTCTCAATCTGGATCTGCTTGCAAGAAAGCCTTTCTGGGACCGCAATATGAACTTTAACCACGGAACAGGACACGGAGTTGGCTACCTCCTGAACATTCACGAGGCTCCCGTTGGCTTCCGTTATAGCGTTCGCAAGCACGAGATCGCTCCTTTCTTTGAGGGCCTTGTAATAACAGACGAGCCGGGAATTTATTTCGAGGGCTCACACGGAATAAGACTTGAGAACGAGCTGCTCTGTCGCAAGGGCGTTAGAAACGAATATGGACAGTTCATGTATTTCGAGACAATTACATTTGTTCCTTTCGACCTTGATGCGATTGAGCCATCAATTATGACGGCAGAGGACAAGAAGCTTCTGAATGATTATCATGCGAAGGTATATGAGACAATCTCACCTTATCTTGACGAGGAAGAGAAGGAGTGGCTGAAGCATTATACAAGAGAGATATAGGAGGTTATCATGGCAAAGATTACAGAAGGCTATATGCCATATCTTGGATACGAAACATATTACAGAATCGTAGGCGAGAAGAAGGACAATGGCAAGGCACCACTTATCCTTTTACATGGAGGCCCGGGGTCAACCCATAATTATTTCGAGATTTTGGATGATGTAGCTGATATGGACGATAGACAGCTTATTATGTATGACCAAATAGGCTGCGGCAATTCCTATCTTGATGGACATCCTGAGCTGTGGGTTAAAGATGTGTGGATGGAAGAGCTTATCGCACTTAGAAAACATCTTGGCCTCGACGAGTGTCATATTCTCGGTCAGTCTTGGGGCGGAATGATGTGCTTCATCTATGCTTGTGACTACGACCACAAGGGCGTCAAATCCTTTATAATGTCGAGCACACTTTCACATAATTCGATATGGACAGCCGAGCATCATAGAAGAATGAAATATCTTTCAAAGGAAACACAAGAGGCGATTGCCGAGGCGGAGAGAACGGGAAATTATTCCGGTGAAGCTTACGAGAAGGCAAATGCAGAATTTATGGAAAGATATTGCAACCCTGTTTACACAGACAAGGACCCTGAGTGCCTGAGAAGACCTAAGAAGTCGGGCAGCGAAGCATATTTATATGGATGGGGAGACAACGAATTTACACCATCGGGCTCGCTTCGAGATTATGATTATAAAGAAAAAAGAAAGAACATAGACACACCTTGTCTAATATTAAATGGAGCTGAAGACCTCTGCTCACCTATCGTTGCAAAGGATATGTATGACAATATTCCGGGCGCAGAATGGTATATGTTCGCAGACTCGAGACATACCTGTTTTGCAGAGCAGCCGGAAGAATACAAGAAGGTTCTGATTGACTGGCTCAACAGACACGACGCATAGCCTTTCATCAAAGATCTAAGCAAAGGCTTAATCAAAGTTAGTAATGCTGCAATTCTGCAGCATGAGCTATAAATTATTTAAGTAGGAGGGAACAAACATGTTACAACAACTTAAGAAATTCCCATTCGGCTACTATGTATGCTGTCTATCATTTACTTTTGAAAGACTTGCATATTATGCAGCTAAGTGGGGCATCGCGATTTTTATCGTGCTTGCAGCTGCACAGGGAGGACTTGGCCTTGATAAGTCACAGGGCGCGTTCTTCTCATCACAGATCGTAGCGTGGACTTATATCACACCTGTTATCGGTGGATACATCGCTGACAGATGGTTAAGCCCAAGAATACTCGTTCCTATTGGAGAAGTAATGATGGCTGGCGGCTACTTTGCTATTTCCAGAGCCACAGACACAACAGGCGTATGGCTGTGTGTAATTCTTGTAGCTCTCGGAACAGGTCTGTTCAAAGGAAACGTTTCCGGTATCAACGGAAGACAGTTCGCTAACGACAAGAACACACTGACAACGGCATTCAGCCTTCAGTATTCATTCGTTAACATCGGTTCTTTCTGCGGAACAACATTCCTTCCACTGATTGCAACAGGCGGAGACATCAACGGATACAGAACAATGTTCATGATCTGCGCTGTATTTATGCTGATCGACGCTGTATGGTGGATCTTCGGAATGAAGTACCTCGGCGATGCAGGAAAGAAGCCTTTCCTTGTTGACAACAGAGTTGAGGATATCGAGAATGCTGATATCAAAGAGGATCTTAAGCCTCTCACAACAGTTGAAAAGAAGAGAGTTGCAGCTATCGTTCTTCTGACATTCCTGTCAGGTGTATTCTGGCTCTTCTGGTATCTTGCATACATGCCTGTATACTACGAGTTCGGATCAATTTCAATGGGCGGCTACGGCTGGGCTGATTGGACATTAGGCGGATCATTCGAGATGCCTTCAGCATGGTTCGATTCAATGAACGGACTTCTTTGCATTATCCTTTGCCCTGTATTTGCAGCTCTTTGGATTAAGCTTTCAAAGACTAAGAAGGGTGACTGGTCAATGCTGACAAAGACCGCTCTTGGAATTATGCTCCTTGGTCTTGCTATCGCAGCAATGGCTATCGGCGCTATAATCTACAAGAACACAGGAAAGCCTGTAGGTATTTGGATTATCATCCTGACTGCAGTCTGCATGACAGTCGGCGAAGTACTCTTCTCGCCTCTTGGAAATTCCTTCATCAGTGAGTACGCTCCTAAGAAGCTTCTGGGAACACTCCTTGGTGTATGGCCTCTGATTATCTTCTTTGCAGGTCTTGCTTATGGACCTCTGTATAACTGGATGGCAAAGAACTTCATTCCAAGCTTCACAGGCGCAGCTATTATTATCTTCGTTATCGGAGCAGTTCTCCTCATCTTCACAAAGAAGTTCGAGGCAATGCTCAAGGGCGAAGACAAATAGTTCGACAAATATCTTTACATATTGCGAAAATGCCTTAACTGTCACAGCCTGTGGCAGTTAAGGCTTTTATAGAAAAGAGGACGAAATGAATACTGGTAGAGTAGAAAGAATTCTTGCCAAAATGAGAGAGCAGGATATGCCTCAGATGATTATCTCTGATCCTGTTGCTATCTTCTATCTGACTGGACACTGGATTATTCCGGGAGAAAGACTGCTCGCTCTTATTCTTAATGTTAACGGCAAGCATCATATGATGATTAACAAGCTTTTCCCACAGCAGGGGGATCTGGGCGTAGATATTACATATTATGATGATACTGAGGATGGTGTCGCTCTCATGCTTCCATATATCGAGTGCGACAAGACTGTTGGAATCGATAAGGTATGGCCTTCACACTTCCTGCTCAGACTTATGGAGCTTGGCGGAGGAAGCAAGTATGTTAACGGTTCGCCAATCGTAGATAAGGTTCGCCAGATTAAGGATGAAGAGGAAAAAGAGCTTCTTCGTATTTCATCGAAGGTAAATGATGAGGTTATGGACGAGCTTATTCCTTATGCTCAGAAGGGCCTCTCCGAAAACGAGTTAAATAAAATCGTAAGAAGACTCTATGCAGAGCACGGATGTGAGGATGTCTCGTTCGATCCTATCACTGCTTATGCAAAGAATGCTGCAGATCCACATCATGTTACAGACAACACCTGTGGCAAGAGAGGCGATTGCGTAATTCTGGATATAGGCGGCCGCAAAGACAATTATGCTTCAGATATGACAAGAACTATCTTCCTTGGCGAAGTAAGTGACAGAGCAAGGGAAGTATATGAGGTTGTCAAGGAAGCTCAGCGTCTTGGAATAGAGGCATCAAAGCCGGGCAACAGAATGATGGATGTCGATCTGGCATGCCGTAATTACATCGAGTCAAAGGGCTTCGGAGAATACTTTACCCACAGAACAGGACATTCCTGCGGAATCGAGGATCACGAGTGGGGAGATGTTTCATCAGTTAATGATGCAATAATTGAACCTGGTCAGTGCTTCTCAATCGAGCCTGGAATTTATCTCTATGATGAGGGTATTGGAGTTAGAATCGAGGATCTCGTTCTGATTACTGAGGACGGCTGCGAGGTTCTTAACAGCTATACAAAGGACTTAATTGTAGTACCTTTCGAAGACTAAAGCCCGCAGAAGAAGTAAAGCATCGCTGCTTTGATAAAATAAGAAAAGCCCTGCATCTGCAGGGCTTTTTTCTCTTAGCTGACAGCCGAGGCTTCTTCGAGTACAGTCTCTATCGTCTTCTCACTGCCGTTTCTTTCGATGACTATCTTAACCGTGTCGCCGACATTGTATTTGCGAACTCGGGAAATAAGATCCGTCTTGTCTTCGATCTCCTTGCCATCAATGGAAATTATGCGGTCGCCTACCTTGAAGCCAGCCTCCTTTGCTTTTGCACCATTGACTTCGCCGATGTAGGTGCCTTCCTCGAGGTTCGTATTTGAATCATCATCAACATCATAAATGGTTATGCCGATTGCAGGCTTAGAGCTAATCTTGCCGTCGTCGATGAGGTCGTCAATGACTGATGCGATATTGTCTATCGGAATTGCAAAGCCGAGACCTTCGACATCGCTACCCGAACTTTTAGCAACTACGATACCGATGAGCTCGCCCTTCTGGTTGAAAAGTCCACCACCGGAATTTCCTGGGTTGATTGCGGCGTCGGTCTGCAGGAGGTCAAGCGTTGTGGTTTCGAGGTTGAGCCTTCTTTCGAGTGCGCTGATAATTCCTGCTGTGGCTGTTCCGCCAAGCTGTCCAAGAGGATTGCCTATCGCAACCGCAAGGTCGCCAACCTGAAGCTCACTGCTGCTGCCGATTGTAGCGGCCGTAAGATTGTTTGCCGAAATTTTAAGAATTGCAATATCATAGACGGTATCTGTTCCGACAAGCGAAGCGCTGTAGCTGTCGCCGTTGTGCAGTGTTACCTCGATGGTGCTTGCCCCATCTATTACGTGATTATTTGTAACGATGTAACCGTTCTCGTTAATGATTACTCCGCTTCCTGCTCCTTGAACTATCGTTGTCTGTCCGAAATAGTTCTGCGAGGTGCCTTCTGTGGTAATTTCGACAACCGCATCCTCGTTCAGAGCCACGATTTCCTGTATGCTCATCTCGCTTCCTGTCGCATCCGCAAGATTGCTGTAGTTCAGATTGCTGTAGCTCTTATTGGAATTGCAAATAAATGTCGCTATGCCAGCACCGAGCAAACCTGAGACTATAACCGCTATTACAAGAACGATGGCAACAAAACGCTTCGATGCGGGAGCCGATTCCTTTCGCACTCCATGGTGCATATTCTTCTTATTGTTATCGCCGTTGCTTCCGACGCTGCTATTGCCGGCATGGTTATACTCGCCCGCATAAGCAGTCTCGCTCTTGGAACCATTGGAGGCACTGGAGCCGTTAGAGCTTCTGCGTCTGTCATCCTTGCTTGCGAGGACGAATTCAACCTCAGGGGTCTCGTTTGAGTCCGGGGCTTCATGTACATCCTGCGAGCCGTGTGCCTTGTCTATGCTTGAAGTCTCGGGAGTGTTTGGAGTCTCGGGCGCGTTTGGGGTCTCGGGAGTGTTTTTCTCATTATCCATATTTTTTTCTCTCCTTCAGAAAAATTGTTTGACGAAATTCGATGTAAGTCGACAAGAATCGATGAACTTCGATATAAATTGACAAGCGTCGATAGTGTTCGATTCTCTGCAATCAAATCTTTGCCTAAATAATAAAAAAATTATATATAATGAATATGTTTCTATTGTGTTTTTTTGGAGAAAGGGAGTATAATATCCAAGTTATGAAAAAAGAAGTTACACTTAGAATATCAAGCAAACAATATGCCGAGACCTTAGAACCGAGCGGGGAGGCCTACAAGAGGGCTCTCGAGCTTGAAGACTCTCTCGAGATAATAACGGATGGAACTCTTTATTCGAAGAAGAATGCGACCTATATCGCATACGACGAATCAGAAGAGGCGGGTCTGCAGAATTCAAGAACCCTGCTTAAGTTGGGCGACGGAAGACTGCAGATTATTCGTTATGGAGATTCTGAAGAGGAGAATATGGATATGACGCTCGAGAAGGGCGTTATGAATATTGTTCAGATTAGAGTTCCTATGGTTGCATGCTATGAGCTCGAGGTATATACAAATTCCCTCGAGGGCCAGATTGATGAAGACGGCAACGGAAGCATCAACGTAGACTACCGAATTAAGTTTGATAAGTTCTTTACACGAAGAACTAAGTTAGATATAGATGTTCGTGCGAATTAGGAGGTGATACTGCATGAAGAAGATAGGTTTTAGCGCTGAGAAGTATATTGAAGAGCAGTCCAAGTATATTCTTGAGAGAATCAAGAGTGGCAATGGAAGACTATATCTTGAGTTCGGCGGCAAGCTGGTTCAGGACAAGCATGCTATGAGAGTTCTGCCAGGTTTTGACGAGAATGCAAAGATTAAGCTGCTGCAGAAGATGAAGGATCAGGCCGAAATTATTATCTGTATTTATGCAGGAGACATTCTGAGGAGCAAGACAAGACAGGATTTCGGCATCACATATGACCTTGAGGTGCTGAGACTTATCGACGCCTTCAGAAGCTACGACCTTGAGATTAACTCAGTTGTAGTAACAAGATATGAGGACGCGCCAGCTGTTAATGCCTTTATCAACAAGCTCGAAAGACGCGGAATCAGGACTTACAAGCACATGTTCACAAAGGGCTACCCAACAGACGTGGACACCATCGTAAGCGAAGAGGGCTACGGGGCAAACCCATATATCGAGGTTACTAAGCCTCTGGTTGTTGTCACCGGACCTGGCGGCGGCTCCGGCAAGCTCGCAACCTCGCTTTCTCAGGTATACCATGAATATAAGAGGGGCAACATCGCTCGCTATGCGAAGTTCGAGACTTTCCCAATTTGGAGCATTCCACTTAAGCACCCTGTTAACATCGCTTACGAGGCGGCAACGGCAGACCTTAAGGATGTGAACATGATAGACTCCTTCCACCTCGAGGCTTACGGCGAGATGGCGGTTAACTACAACAGAGACATCGAGGCTTTCCCCGTTCTCAAAAGAATCCTCCACAAAATCACGGGAAGCGACGAGGGTTACAAATCCCCGACCGACATGGGCGTTAACAGAGCGGGTTTTGCAATCGTAGATGACGAGGTCTGCAAAGAGGCCGCAATTCAGGAAATCGTAAGGCGCTATTACATCGCCGAGGTTCAGTACAAAAAAGGCAAGATCGATGAGTCGATACTCGAGCGTTGCAAGCTGCTTATGGAGGAAGTCGGTGCTAACAGATACACAAGACCGGCAGTTAAGGCGGCAGAGGATTATGCAGAGAAGAAAAGGCAGGAGGATCCAGAGCGTTTCGAGAATGTCGTAGTAACAGCAATGGAGCTGTCGGATGGTACGGTCATCACAGGAAGAAGCAGCCACGGCATGGTTGCTACAGCCGCAATGGTGCTTAACGCAATCAAGCATCTTGCAGGAATTGCAGACGAAATGCTTATTATTTCGCCAGCGATTATCGAGTCGCTCTCAAGCACTAAGAAGAAGGTTTTCCATGGTAAGCCGGCTCTTAACCTCGAGGAGGTTATTATGGCGCTTACTCTGACTAAGACAACAAATCCTTTCGCGGAGCTTGCGCTCAAGCAGCTTCCTAAGCTTGAGGGTTCGATTGCTCACTGTACGGCTATTCTTTCGGATAAGGATGAGCAGGCGGTAAAGGCGCTTGGAATTGACATTACTTCGAATCCGGAATTTTCTAACAACAACCTTTATTCGAATTAGAATCGGAAACGAATCAAATTAGAGATGATCAATGGAAGCTAACGCGTTCGAGAAATTAAATAAATACAAATTATTAGCAGAGGGCCTTGTTATCGGAGTGATAACAGGGCTTCTTGTTGCTTTATTTCGCCTTGCGCTAATCAAGGCGGATGATCTCAGGGACCTTCTCGTCGAGTTCGCAAGGACAAGCAGCTTAGGAGCTGTAGTGGCGGTGGTGATTCTGCTTGTTATAGCTCTGCTAATCAGCTTGATTCTGAAGTGGGAGCCAGACTGTTCGGGCTCCGGTATTCCGCAGGTCAAAAGTGAGCTTGAGGGAAATGAGAGTCAGCTCTGGTGGCGCGTGATTATTGCTAAATTTACAGGCTGTGCGCTGGCGATTGGCGGCGGTCTGGCTTTGGGGAGAGAGGGCCCGAGCGTTCAGCTCGGGGCGATGGTCGGCAAGGGCGTGGCCCGCGCCGGCCAGCGGCTGCTCCCGGAGGAGCGTTTGCTGATTACGTGCGGGGCGGGAGCAGGCCTCTCGGCGGCTTTCGGGGCTCCGCTTGCCGGAGCGATTTTTGCACTTGAAGAACTCCGCAAGAGCTTCAATGCGCTAATTCTGATTACAACCATGGGCGCTACTGCTGTCAGCGATTTCATCGCGGCTGCAATTCTCGGCGTCAGACCTGTATTTGATTTCAGCATTGTTACAAGACTTCCGCTGCACTATTACTGGAGCGTAGTCTTGCTTGGCATATTGCTCGGCGCCTTTGGCGCACTGTATAACAAGACGCTTGGCAAGATGCAGGACTTCTTCGCTAAGTTTAACAAGACGTGGATTAGAATGCTCGTAGCTTTTGCCGTAGCATATATCATGATTTTCGTCTATCCGAAAGCCCTCGGAAGTGGCGCGTATCTTGTTAAAGAAATCTGCTACGGAACCTACGGACTTGGAGCGCTTGCCGTGCTTTTACTTGTTAAATTTGTTTTTTCAACGGGCTCCTTTGGCTCGGGCTCCCCGGGCGGAATCTTCCTTCCGCTTCTTGTTCTTGGAGCAATCACGGGCGGCCTCTATTCGAGACTTCTCACAGCGGCCTTCGGAATCGAGGAAGAATATATCGTGTCCTTTGTCGTAATTGCGATGGCGGGATATTTCGCGGCTGTTGTCAGGGCGCCCGCAACGGGTATAATATTGATAACGGAAATGACGGCGGACTTCTCGAGCCTGCTCGGCTTGGTGGTAGTATCGCTTGTGGCCTTTGTTACTGCTGATGTATGCGGCGGAAGACCTGTATACGACCAGCTCTTAGAGAGACGACTAGGAGGTATGAGGAATGAACATAACCGAACACATTAGGAAAAATCATAATACTTTTGCAGAGGAGCCTTTCACAGAGGTGGACAGCCTTATGCTGTGCCAACTTTTCTATGCAAGATGGGAGGCTGTTCTTGACGGCGAGGGCGTAGACAGGCTCGCTTCGAATTATACAATAAGAGATTTCTACAAAAACGAATATGATGACTTGCAGTTCTGCGATGCAATCACGGATGAAGACAACATGGCTTTCTGTGCCGCTGCGGCTGCAAGCAAGCGATTCAGGGATATTAAGGTCAAAAATCTCGTGGCGGAGACCTCGACAGAGAAGATCAAACAGTTCGCTGCCGTAACCTATGAATTAGATGAGAATACAGATTATGTATGCTTCAGAGGAACGGATGGCTCTTTGACCGGTTGGAAAGAGGATTTCGAGCTGTCGTTCATGGACGAGATCTCCTCGCAAAACGAGGCATTCAAATACATCAACCGCTTCTATGGCCCGGGAAGTGCCGGCGAGAAGAAGAACATTTACATAGGTGGTCACTCAAAAGGAGGAAATCTCGCGGTATATGCGGCTCTTTGCTGCAAACCAGAGATTCACTCGCGAATTATCGAGGTCTTCAGTCATGACGGCCCGGGTTTTTGCGACAAGGTTCTTGATAGACTGAAGATGATTCAGGACGAGAGTCACATCAGAATCAACAAAACCGTTCCGCAGTCGTCTATCATAGGCATGCTCCTGCAAAGCGATGTGGACATGAAGATAATCAAGAGTAATGCAATCGGTGGTATTCTTCAGCACTCTGCTTTCTCATGGGTAATTGAGGATGGGGAATTTATTCGCTTAGATACGCTTACGTATAGTGGCGAATACATGAACAGGACGCTTCATGACTGGCTCGAATCGGCGCCGCCTGAGAGGCGTGAGGTTTTCACAAATGCGCTTTTCGATATACTGATGGATAATGAAATCCATACAATACACGATCTCAAGAGGCTAAGTCCTGTCAAGATTCTCGGAATAATGGATAGCATCAATGAACTTGATGACGAGACAAAGGAAGCGCTCATGCTCATGTTCAAGACGCTGATGGCCTCGGCCTTCGAGCAGCTCACGCAGTAGGTCACGGAGCCTGCACTTTGATATTTACGGCAGGCTCGCCAGGAAATTCGCCAAGCTACCGCACAGCCACGCCGGAATCCGGAGCCTGCACGCGGAATTCCCCGTCTGCGTACAGATTACACACTAACGCGGAATTCTCCGTCTGCGAGGGAATTATCAACACAGAATTTAATATCAAGCGCCGGGTACTTAGCTGCCCAGCGTTTTTTATTTTCTCCGCAATTTCCAATCAAATTTGAGAACCACGCAGGGCTTGAATAAACGCGCACTTTGCCGCTAGGAATCTTGTCGAGAAGGGGCTCAATCTCGTCTCTTGCGATTGCACTTTCGACAAGCTGTCTGAACGCCGGATGATAGGTTCCGCCGTTAATCGCGCCACCGTCACCATTCTCTCCGCCTATCAAATCCGTGCTTTTGAGGCCGACTCGCATGATGTATATGCCCGCGTCGCGCAGAATCTTATACATTTCCTTTGTGCGCGTAACCGCCTCCTCTCTTGTGAGCGCCTGATATTCGCCACTTTGGTACATCTCGAGGAGCTTGGTATCATCGAGAACGATTGTAGGGTAGAGCCTTGCAAGCGAAGGGCCGATCTTTGCGGTTTCCTTAGCTGAATAAATGCAGCTTGCGAGCGAATCTCCGGGAAGCCCGATCATAAGCTGAATCCCAAGTGCAAAGCCATTTGCCTTAATCATTTCTGCAGCCGCATAGACATCCGCCGCGGTGTGACCTCGCTGAGACTTCGCAAGCACCTCGTCGTCGAAGCTCTGCACGCCAATCTCGATTGTCTTAACGCCGTATTTCTTGAGGTTGTCGAGTATCTCTTGGTCAATATAGTCGGGCCTTGTCGAAAGGTGAATCCCGTCAACGCGGCCTGCGTCAAGAAATTCCTTCGCAACAGACAGGTACACGGACTGCTCTTCTATGGAAAGTCCCGTGAAGCTTCCGCCATAAAAAGCAATCTCTATGGTTTCGAGCCCGCTCTTGCGCTTAACCTCTTCATCGCATCTGCCCTTGTTCGCGCAAGGGGAATCACATCCATCATTGCTCGCACAAGAGGTAAGGCGCTGAGGCTCGAGCGTAGAAAGCCACTCCTCGATTGTCGCTCTGACGCTTGCTGCATCGGGCGCAGTCAAACGCGCTGTGATTTTGCGTTGATTGCAGAAAACACAGTCGTTAGGGCATCCGAGATGCGGTATGAAAATTGGAATAATTGCATGTTTCTTCATAGATTGATTATTAATCGCCGTTTGATTTCGTTTGAATTCGCTTGAATTCGCTTGAATTCGCTTGATTTCTATATAATCGAGCCGATGTCCGTAAGCTCCCAGCCTTCGAACCATTTGCATTCGAGGCCCTTGCTCTGAATGAAGAGGGTGATTGCCTCGCAATCCGGATGCCGGCTCAAATCTCCGTTAAATACTATAGTGCCTTTCGTTCCGCCTTCTACAATCTCAGCTTCAA
>CAVIGM010000034.1:0-12657 GCA_963642455.1 Anaerovoracaceae bacterium
CCTAAATACTCAGAGGACATAACTTCCGCACGAGTTGAGGAAGAAGTTCCCTCCCGAGTTGAGGAAGGAATTTCCGCACGCGTCGAGGAAAGCGTCGAGGAAGAAATTCCCGAACCAGCTTTATCAATGCTCTTTGAAAAGAAGAAGGTCGCAAGCTCGCAATCGGACGACGCAACGCTCGATGATATGATCATAGAGGTTGGAGAGAATTTCCATGCGGCTTTCGAGCGCTATGTTGAGAATTCCGGGATGAAGTCCTCGGAGATATATGGGAGAGCGAATATCACCAAGTCCCTGTATTCGAAAATAATGTGCAATAATGACTATCGCCCAAGGAAGGAAACGATAATTGCGCTTGCTTTTGCGATGAAATTGGGCCTCGAGGATACGGAATATCTTCTGATGAAGGCGGGGCACGCCATGAGTGACTGCTCCAAATTCGATGTCATCTGCAGGTATTTCTTCGAGAAAAATATATTTGATGTATTCACCATCAACGAAACGCTCTACGACCACGACCAGCCGCTGCTTGGTAGCAACATGTCGTAGAAACCGCAGATGTCGAGAAATGTCGAAAAACCGCGAAAATGAAGAGGCCGCGGATGTCGAGAAACGTCGAGAAATGTCGAAAAACCGCGAATACACGAAAAAAAGAAAAAAGGTCGCCGGCGAGGCGACCTTTTCTCATGTCGAAAATCGTAGAATATTGTCGAAAGCTAAAGCGCGCGCGAACGCAAAAGCGCAAACGCAGACACGAAAGCGCGCGAACGCAAACGTAACATAAAGAGGAGGCAATGAACTATGGCAACAACAAAGAAGAATTTAACAGACATGATTTTTATACTGGACAGATCCGGCTCGATGCGCGGCCTTGAGACAGACACAATCGGCGGCTTCAATTCCATGATTGACAAGCAGCGCAAACAGGACGGCGAGGCAAATATCACAACGGTGCTTTTCGACGATCAGATCGAGCTTATCCACGACAGATTCGACATCAAGGACGTAAAGGAAATGACCGCCGAGGATTACTCCGCGCGTGGCACAACGGCTCTGCTTGACGCAATCGGAAGCTCAATCAGAAAGGAAATCGACGTTCAGAGGC
This sequence comes from Anaerovoracaceae bacterium, assembly GCA_963642455.1. Taxonomy (GTDB): domain Bacteria; phylum Bacillota; class Clostridia; order Peptostreptococcales; family Anaerovoracaceae; genus Crickella. The sequence continues at coordinate 1,106 of CAVIGM010000034.1, forward strand.
ATCTGCCGGAGGAGTCGCGAGCAGAAAAAGTAATTTTTGTAATAATCACAGACGGCTACGAGAATGCCAGCAGGAAATACGACTACCGCGACATCAAGGAAATGATCGAGCTCGAGAGAGAAAAATACGGCTGGGAGTTCATCTTCATGGGCGCGAACATAGATGCGATTACGGAGGCCGACAGAATGGGGATTTCCGCGCAGAGGTCCGTCAACTACCGCGCAGACAGCAAGGGGACAAGGCTGAATTTCAATGTTGTCGGGGAGACCCTTTGCATGATGAGAAGTGATTCGATAAGCGAAGACGACGCAAGTTGGAAGCGCGAAATAGAGGAAGATTTCAAGAAACGCAGATAAGGCTTCCGTGCCAAGTTTTCCGAGAAAGCCCTTCGCTCAAACCTTCGCCGAGGCTTCCGTGCCAAGTTTTCCGAGGAAGCCCTTCGCTGCGAGAATCTCAATGCTGTAGCCGCATCCATGTGATATAATGCAAGGGTAATAGGAGTGGGCTGGAAATGATAACATATCTTATAATCAGAATTGCAATGGGAATATGGAACATGATTAAAGGAGCCTTTAAGCTACTTTTCCGTGCAAGTTGCTATTTGACTGTGGGGTCGTGTTGTCTGACATGTTTGATTATTTGGGTGATGCTCGTAGGGATACGTGACACGATCAAAGGTGCAATAAGGCTCAGGCAAGAATCGTTGTAATACGAAATTAGATTCAGGCAAGAATCGCAATAATACAGATGCAGAAGGGAATGTGGCGAAATGCTAACAGGAAAACAAAGAGGGCGCCTCAAGGCGATTGCAAATCAAATAGAAGTTAGTGCATATATCGGGAAGAATGATTTGACTGACTCGATCATCAAGTCCATAGACGAGAACCTTGCGGCAAATGAGCTTGTAAAGGTCTCGATTCAGGACGGCTCGCTGCTTGATCCGAAGGAGACCTGCAACGAGCTTGCTAAGATCTTGAATGCGGAGTTCGTGCAGGCAATCGGCAGAAGATTCGTGCTCTACAGGCCGGCAAAGGACCCAGCCAAGCGCAAAATCGAGTTATAGCAAGAAAAGTATTTAGATTCACATACCCGCTTGACATGTACACGCAAGACGGGTATAATATAGATGCATGATTAAGAGCTTCAATGACAAGGAAACACAGAAAATCTATCAGCAGATTTTCTCAAAGAAACTCCCACATGATATTCAGCGAGTTGCGTTGCGAAAGTTGATCATGATAGAAAATGCGGGATGTTTGGAGGACCTAAGAGTTCCTCCCGCAAATCGACTGGAAGCACTCCATGGCGACAGGGAAGGACAATACAGCATTCGAATCAATGACCAGTACCGCATTTGCTTTTCGGTAGAAGGACGAAATGAGTTCTATCATGTCGAAATCGTTGATTATCATTAGCGGAGTACGGACATACTATGAATAGCAGAGAGGAGGATTAGTATGACTGAGTATATTACAGCCCCTACGATGGGCGAAATCCTCAAAGAAGAGTTCATGGAGCCGATGAATATATCGGCATATAAGTTGGCGCAGGGCATCCATGTTCCCGTGTCGAGGATACAGGCTATCTTGAACAGTGGTCGGAGAATTACTCCCGATACATCTTTGAGGCTGGCTAAATTCTTTGGTGTATCGGATCGATATTTCCTGGATATGCAGAATGATATCGACATACGAACACTCAAGACGAGAATGGAAAAAGATATCGCAGAAATCGAAACCTACAGGGCCGCCGCGATGTAGAATTTTCACGTGACTATTCTCCGCGGTTATTCACATTAAAGAAAAGTGGCTGTACAACAGCCACTTTTTTCTTTTGCAGTCGTTAGGTCGGTACTATTATTCAGGCAGCTTCGAAATGTCTATCCATTCAAGCGACTTGGAATATTCGAAAAGCTCGTCGGGTGTAAGCTCGATAGCGCTGTTTGATGAGCCGCAAGCAGGGAAAACCGTCTCGAAGCGCTTAAGCGATTCGTCGCAGTAAATATGGACATCGTCCCTTTGAATATCAAAGGCACACACGCCACCAACGGCATGTCCCGTGTATTCGATAGCTTCCTCAGGCGAGAGGAAACTGCCTTTTTCTCCGAAGAAAGCCTTATATTTCTTATTGTCCATTCTGGCGTCACCTGCCATTTGAATTAGATTGCAGCCGCCGTCTTTTCTCTTGAAGCTGATTGTCTTGCAAATCCTTGCGCCCTCTACGCCAAGCGCCTTTGCGGCAAGGTCTACGGTTGCGCTCGACACATCGAACTCCATGACTTTGTCGGCCACCCCGAATTGCTCAAGATATTTTCTAACACGATCTACTGACATTTGCGTCTCCTCCGTAATTATATTTCTGCGGCTTGTGTGCGGAATATGGACATGAAAATCACCGATTCCGCGACCGAAAAACATTATAACACAAAAAACGCCCATTTTTAAGCCTTTTTGAACCCCAAATACGCACGAAATTTGTGCGCAAAAACAAATTTGAAAAAATATTTTGTTAAATATTGCAAAATAAAAAATTGTTTGCTATACTAAATTTGCGTTCGGAAATTGTGCAAAAATACAAAGGACAGGAACGCAAACCAAAGAAACAAAATCAAACAAAAAATCAAAAGGAAAAGGAGAACAAGAAAAATGGGAAAGAAGAAGAAACAGCGTGACTCTTTCGGCAGCAACATAGGCTTTCTGTTTGCTGCAGTAGGATCAGCAGTAGGACTGGGAAATTTATGGGGGTTTCCCTATAAGTTAGGAGCTAATGGCGGATTTGCATTCCTCCTTCTGTATTTAGTACTCGTAGTATTTGCTGGATATGTTCTGTCGATGACAGAAGTTGCACTCGGACGTAGGACGGGCAAATCCATTATTCCGGCTTACAAGGAAGCTACAGATGGAAAGATGACATTCGTCGGCGTATTCAGCGCTCTTGCACCTTTCCTGATTCTTGGTTTCTATACATACCTTGGTGGTTATGCCGTTAAATACATGGTTTCCAACTTCGGCGACCTCTTCAATGCCGGCTTTGGCGTTAACGGAACGGAAGGTAGCGAATTTTTCACAGCTCTCTACACTAACCAGGGAGAGTCAATCGTATTTACAGCAATATTCATGCTCGCAACTATCATCGTAGTTAGCAAGGGCATAGACAGCGGTATCGAGAAATTCAACAGATACGGCATGCCTGCACTTTTCGTAATACTCTGCATCATCGTAGTAAGATCATGCACACTGCCTGGTGCAAGCGAAGGAATCGCATTCCTTGTAAAGCCTAACTTCGAGGTTTTCAAAGGAACAGGTTGGATAAGCGTACTCGCATCAGCTGGCGGCCAGATGTTCTTCTCACTCTCACTCGGAATGGGCATCATGGTAACCTTCGGATCATACATGGACAAGAACAGCGACATCCCTAAGTCGGGCATCATCGTTCCTGCTTGCGACACACTCGTAGCTGTAATGGCAGCATTTGCTATCATGCCTGCAGTATTCGCATTCGACATGGAGCCAGGCGCAGGCCCAGGACTTCTGTTCATGACACTCCAGAACGTATTTAACAGCATGGGAGCAGCGGGCCCAATCTTCGGATTCCTGTTCTACCTGCTCGTAGTAATAGCCGCACTTTCGTCGTCAATATCCGTACTTGAAGCAATCATCGCATCCTTCATCGATTCGGGTATAGAAAAAGGCAAGGGCAACAAGAGAGTCTTCTACGCATGGTTGTTCGGTGGCCTCACATTCATCGAAGGCGTACTCGTATCGCTGGACGGACTCGGAACATATCTGCCTCCAATGTTTGGCAAATTCTGCTGGCTCGACGGATTCGATCTGCTTTCAGAAGGACTCCTGATGCCTATAGCAGCAATGCTCACAACAATTTACTTCGGCTGGATAAAGAAGGGCTATATAGAAGAAGAAATCGGCTCAAACGTAGAATTCAAAACTCAGAAGTTCTATACTTTCTGCCTGAAATTCGTAGCTCCACTGTTCTGCTTGCTCGTACTGCTCGGACAGATCGACAGCTTCTTCGGCCTCGGCTGGTTCTAAGCAAGACCGGATTTGGAAGAAGCCAGAACCCAACATAGCCGGTTCTGAGCACTTAACACTTAACACTTAGATATTACTTATCATTTATATACTCTTTTCAATACACCAAAAAAAGCGGCCCTCGATTCGATCGGGGGTCGCTTTTGCGATGTTTGTTACGTTCCTGTGTTTCGCCTGCGATAGCGGTTTCCTTTAATTCACCGACTGGTGGATTTCTCTTAATCCTTCCACCTCGTCGCACAGATCCTTGGCAGAGCAGGAATCGCAGTCGTTGATCATGAAGCCCTTGAGGATGTGGTCAATCGTATCTGTGATCTCTGCTTTTCTGTTTGCTATCTTTCTGAGAGACTCATATAGGTCGCTCTCGCCTACAACGAATATAAGTGTGACATGCTCGACATAGTCTAACTTCTTATAAGCCTGCAGGTAGGCTGAACCGATTTGCGAGAAGCTGCCGTCTTTGGCCAATTCCTTCGAAACTCTGACTTTCTCTTTGTTTCCAGTAGATGTCCTCAGCATGTAGCCCTTAGGGGAGACTTTGTATTTGGTGAGCTTGATTTGCTCCAAGCGATTGTAAAGAGCGTCTCCGCTCAGTCCGCCGCCGTTCGAACTTCCATTTGAATCTCCATTCGAGCTTGCACTCGAACCCTCATCTTCAATCTGCAGCAGGGTGATTCTCACGAAATCCTCGTTGCCTTGAATCTCGCTAAGATCTTTGCCCACAAGATAGATCTTGTCTTCGACCTTGATTGAACTCGAGGACAATTCGAAGGACAAGGAATTCTTGTCGCCTAATTCGTACGCGCATTCGTCGCGGAATATCATGTTGTTAGAACCAACGTCTTCCAACAATTGATCCGTGATAGGAAGCTCCCTCATCTCGGCAGAATTGCCCGCGGAGCTTGCCAAGGAGCTTCCTGAGGAAGCTCCCGCAGAATTCTCCGTGCAAGTACTCGAAAGAAATTCTGCAGTTGCGTCTGCAGAATTTCTTAGAGAACTAATAAGCTTATATACTTCTTTGATTTCGTCGTTAAATAGATTCATTACAGGTGTCGGTCTCTTTCAACTTTCTCTTGTAGCTTCTGAATAGGTCCTTGTAGAGCTGCGGTGAGCTTCATATCTAAATTAAAGAAATAGACCGCAAAAGTTACAACAAAGAATATAACAGCTATAATCAAGATGACTTTTAATATGTGTAATATTACCATTGCATTTAACCTTTCTTTCTACCATGAGTTATCATCATCTAATACTTCCAATGATGGATCAATTGGCTCTTCTCTTAATACAGTACGCATGTAGCTGTTAACCTGGTCACGAATGCCCTGTCTGCTTGTAACTCTTGGGTCGAAGAGGTCGTGGTTAACCCAAATGAGGTGAATACCTTTCTCTCTTGCTTTCTCTTCGAAGAGACCGTGCATACCAACCAGAGCCTTGCATGCCATGTGCTCCCAGAGAATAACGACATCTGCGTTGAACTCCTCGGTGATCTCCCACAGCTCATCCAGTAATACCTTGTAGCCGCCGTGAGTACGGTTACGCATGATCATGTTCTCAGTCAACCAAGCCATATCGTAGATTGCCTTCTCTCTGTTCTCAGGAGTATCCTCTTCCGCAATCATATCCGTGTTGATCATTGACAGCATATCTGTCAGAGGAACGATTCCCCAGCAGTTAAGCAGCCATACAAGGAAGTCCATGTAGAAGTGAGACTGAACGCCCCAGACAATCGCTCTATGACGATATTCCTTCGCAAGCATGTTCTTGTTCTTGTAAGCTTCTCTTGCGATTTCGCTAATCTTGATATCCGCCTGTCTGAAGAGGTCGACCTTACCGCAGACAGCCATGTAGTTAGTCTCTGTGTAAAGTGCCAGGTTGCCGCCGACAACTTGTGGGTAATCGGTCTTGTTGATGTCGAGCCATTCCATACGAGCCTTTGTGGCAATGTTGACTCTCTTAGCACATTCGAAGTAATAATCCCAGTCCCATTTCTCGCCGGTTTTCTCTTCGATGAATTTGATGCAGTTGCGAACTTCCTGTGCTGCGTATTCCTGAACGTCGTCTTCTCTGTGACGAAGTGGTGCAGCAAGCTGGAAGCAAGGAACGCCATCCTCTAACTCCAGACGCTTAGAAATAACGCCGTTTCCTAATAAAGATCCGTCGCAGGTTGTGTTGCACTGTACGGCGCAAGCACCAAGTACAGGGAAGTCGTCCGCAATAGATACGCCCGCCTCAGCCTCAGGCATTGGACATACATCGCCTGGCAGACCATACTCCTGTGCGATATCGATATATTTCTCAGCAGCGTGCTGATTCAGAAGAACAGATACATAGACAGCTGGTGTCTCTCTGCTCAGACCCTTAAGAGTAGGGAAGCCCATCATAACGGCTGTCATTTCGTTCTCGTCTACCAATACGACCTTGTCTGAGAACTCTTTATTTTTGCCGATATTGCGGTCACCCTTGAACAAGGAATCAAGGAGCTTAGCAACGTCATATACGATGATGTCGAACTCCTCGTGGAGAATCCTCAGCTGTGGTCCTCTCAGACCCTGCGAGAATCTGTCTACCATCATTGGTACTGCCAGATAATTGGACATCCAACGATAACGGAAGAACGCCCTTATATTCCTTGGCTTGATGATAAAACCTGCGAGCTGTCCCATGATATAGAGCCAGCGGCTATAATCGTAGAGAGTGTCCTTCAGGCCTCTCCATTCTCTGCGCTTTCTAACCTTACCGCCTGTATAGAAGGAACCAAGCTTATCTTTTCCAACTTCTTTAGCCATTATTCTTTCCTCCTAACTTCTTAATCTCGATGCTTTCAACAAAGGCTTGAACTCTTGTACGAAGCTGACCGCTTCCGCTATTTGAGTACGGACGGTCAATCTGCAGAACCGGATAACCGTAGATCTCTCTCAGGTCAATCGATCCGACCATTCTCTCGTATGCCCAAGGGTCGCAGAACTTAAGTTGCTCGTAAATGATTCCGTCGGCCTTGTACTCTTTCGCAAGATCCGCAACGTATTTGCGTCTGCCCTGTATCTTGTCCTGATTCATCATTCTTGGACACTGACATTCCTCTAAATAATTCCTGCAAATGCCGGTCAGTGGATCCTCTCCGTCTTTCAATGTAATCGGAGTTCTTCCCGGGAATGAGCCGTAGCAGAAACGATCGACACATACATAAGCGCCGCAATCCTCGATTGCCTCGATGAGCTCCATGTCATCGACTTCGCTTCCAACAAGAGCAACTCTAACTCTGTATGGATTCTTAGTATCAGGCTCTCTTGTCTTGAGCTCTTCCAAGGTCTCTTCCAAGATTGGAATGATAGCTTCCTTAGGACAAGCGTAAGTAGCCAGACATAATACGTGGAATTCGTGTCCTGTAATCGTAGGATTGTCTAATTTCCTGTACTGTCCTATTTCGTTGATAAGTTCGCAAACACGATTGTGTACCTTGATAGCTTCGAGCATAGCCTCGTCGCTTACGTCGATTCCGAACTTCTCGTGCAGCGGTGTTAAGATGTGATTCTTACACTGCAGAACATAAAGATTCAAGCCGTTATCATCTGCCTTCATAGGGATTTCCATGTTCTGGTAGAAAAAGTGCTCTTTCTTCATTGTCTGTAATAATTCCATGTTCTCCACGCAACGGTTCAACATGGAGCAGCCATCCGGAGCAATCATGCAGTCAAGGAAGTTGTAGCCGCCTTCGACAGCTCTTTCCAATAGAGCTCTTACATATTCACATAGAAAACTCGTTAAATAGTAAGTGCCGACTTCCATAGAGCCTGTTCTTGGTGCTCTTAGACGGATGGAGAAAGTACCTTTGAGATTCACAAGAGGCTCAGGAACGTTGCTGCAAACAGAACCGATGCAAATGTCACCATTCTGCTGTGCAGCCTTGGTGTACTCGTTCTCACTGTGATCCAAAAGTCTTTCGAGATCATAGATGTGCTTAAGGTCTTTCATACGATGACTCCCATTTCTTTCAATGCGTTATACGCGCCAATATAGATTTTTGATTCTTGTGGAATATCTAAGACGGACTTGCCGTCGATATCAAATTCTTGAATGTTGCTGTCCTCGCCAATGCTATCGAGCAGCTTCAGATCCCCGAGATCTAATTTGCTTACGATAGAAGGACTGCTGACACGGTTGATGATGACACCTGCGTTGTCGTACATAACGAGGCTCTTTGCGACCTTGTCGATTGATTTGATGACATCAATTCCTTTCTTCGAAGCGTCGCTGACGAAGATCAAATTGTTCACTTTCTCCATGACCCTGCGGTTGATCTGCTCGATGCCTGCTTCGCCGTCGATTACAACGTAGTCAAAATGGTCGGCGACCATTGTTATTAAGTCGCGCAGATAATCGTTCACAGAACAGTAGCAGCCGCTCGATTCGGGCCTGCCTATTGCGAGAAAGGAGAAAGAATCCGTCTCAATCAGCTGGTCGAAAATCCGATCCTTCGCTTCGTGAAGCATCTCGATTGCCTGAGCGTCTTTGCGCTGGTCCGCTAATTGAATAAAGTCCTCGCGAATATCGTTGATGGTGCCCGACTCTTGCACGCCAAGAGCAGTGGCAAGACCAACAGACGGATCCCCGTCGATTGCCAGTATCCTTTTGTCAGGGTACGTGTCGCATAAGATCTTTACGATAGTTGCAGAAAGTGACGTCTTACCGACACCACCCTTGCCGCACAAGGCAATAATCTTGCTATTCATTAAATTTCTCCTCGAATCAAAATAGTTGATAATATTATATATTAAGTGACAAGATTTTCACATAGCAAAAACTAATAAATATTAAGAAAAGCTTAGAAAAATTAGATATTGAAATAGATAATGAAGAGGAAGACAGAAGGGCGGAGAAGACAGACGCAATTATGAACTGAATATAAATTGATTATAAATCGAAAAAAATTGAAATTAGGTGTTGACACGCTCTGGTTAGAGGTGTATTATCTCACTATCACATTAGCACTTTAGCATAGTAAAGCAGTAAAGCGAACAAAAGGGAGACGAAGAAATGAAGAAGTTATTTACAATGATGCTCACAGCAGCAATGATGCTCACAACAGTATTTGCCTTCACATCATGTGGCGAGGCAGACAACAGCCAGGATCTTGAATACGTACAGGAGAACGGCAAGCTGGTAGTCGGAATCACGGATTTCGAGCCAATGGATTATAAGGATGATAACGGCAACTGGATCGGATTCGATGCAGACATGGCAACAGCCTTCGCAGAGTCACTCGGAGTAGAGGTTGAATTCGTCGAGATCGACTGGGATTCGAAGATCATGGAGCTCGACAACAAGAGCATCGACTGTGTATGGAACGGCATGACGCTTACAGACGAAGTTAAGAACGGCATGGAAGCATCAAATGCTTATTGCAAGAACGCACAGGTTGTAGTTGTAAATAAAGACGTTGCAGATAAGTACACATCAGTAGAGGCTTGCGAGGATCTGAGCTTCGCAGTAGAGGCAGGCTCGGCAGGAGCAGAAGCTGCAGACGAGAATGATTTCGAGGTAGTAGAGGTTCAGACACAGGCAGCAGCACTTATGGAAGTTGCAGCAGGAACAGCAGACGCTTGCATCATCGACAAGCTGATGGCAGGAGCTATGATCGGCGAGGGAACAGCTTATCCTAACCTTGTAAATGTATTAGACCTCAACGAAGAGGAGTACGGCGTAGGATTCAGAAAAGGTTCGAACCTTGCAGCAGCTCTGAACGAGTTCTTCGTTAACTCATACGCAGACGGAACACTTATGGAGATCGCAAGTAAGTACGGCGTACAGCTTGCAATTCTCGAGCAGAAGTAGTAATAATTGACAGTAATTGATCGCACAATCAATCGTGCAATAAGATCAATCGCAAAAGGAGTAAATAATGTTTCAAGCAGTAATGCTGGAACTGACGACAGGATTCAAGATGACCTTAGAGATTTTCGCCCTGACACTGATCGGGGCGATACCTTTGGGTCTAGTCATAGCCTTCGGTTCCATGAGCAAAATCAAGCCTCTTAAGGCTTTTACAAAGATCATCGTGTGGATAGTAAGAGGAACGCCTCTCATGCTGCAGCTTATCGTCGTATATTACGGCCCGGGACTTCTGCTCGGACAGAATATATGGGGCATGGGCACGACCGGCAGATTCGTTGCGGTAATAGCGGCCTTTATCTTCAACTACGCCTGCTACTTCAGCGAAATCTACAGAGGTGGCATCGAGAGCATCCCCGAAGGCCAGTATGAGGCAGGCCAGGTCCTCGGCCTCAGCAAGAGACAGGTGTTCTTCAACATCGTCCTTCTTCAGGTGGTCAAGAGAATCATTCCGCCTATGGGAAATGAGATTATAACCCTCGTTAAGGACACGTCCCTCGCGAGAGTCATCGCAGTATACGAGCTGATATGGATGGGACAGGCCTTCATCAAGTCGAACGGCATCATTTGGCCACTCTTCATGACCGGCGCTTATTATCTTGTATTCAGCGGCATACTCGCAATTCTCTTCGCTAAGATTGAGGCGAAGCTCGATTATTTCAAATAATTCACGAAGTTCAAGAAGATCAAGACACTTAAGAAATTCACGAAGATCAAGAAGATCAAGATAATCAAGAATTTTGCGAAGTTCAAGACAATCACGAAATTCATTCATACAGATTAAGAAATTCAAGTAATTCACTTAGGAGGCAGGAATGTCGATTCTGGAAGTTAAAGGTATAAAGAAAAATTTCGGAACTAACGAGGTGCTCAAGGGCATAGATTTCTCGCTCAACGAAGGCGAGGTCCTTGCGATCATAGGCGCTTCGGGTGGCGGCAAGACCACACTTCTTCGCTGCATCAATTTCCTTGAGACAGCAGACGAGGGCACAATCAGCGTAAGAGGCAAGAAAATCTTCGATGGAGAGGAGAGCAAGCTGCTGACAGAAGAGGAGATAAGGGAGAACCGCCTCAAGTTCGGAATGGTCTTCCAGCAATTCAATCTCTTCCCACAGTACAGCGCCCTCGAGAATATAACACTTGCGCCTAAGCTCCTCAAGAAGTGGCCCGAGGACGAAATAGAGAGAAGAGCCCTGACACTTCTCGATAGAGTTGGCCTTACGGAGAAAGCAAATAACTACCCATGCGAGCTATCCGGTGGACAGCAGCAGAGAGTCGCCATCGCAAGAGCCCTCATGATGGAGCCCGACATACTCTGCTTCGACGAGCCGACCTCATCACTCGACCCTGAGATTACAGGTGAAGTCCTCAAGGTAATCAAGAAGCTCGCCGACGAGAATACCACGATGATAATTGTAACCCACGAAATGGGCTTCGCTAAGGAAGTCGCAGACGAGGTAATCTTCGTCGACGAAGGCGTAATCATCGAACACGGCGACCCTAAGGAAGTCTTCGAGAACCCTAAGACCGCACGACTGCAGGAATTCCTCGGCTCGATGCTGAGGGCGTGAGATGGATGAGTGAATAGCTTGGAATCGAATGGAATAGAAT
>CAVIGM010000035.1:0-12496 GCA_963642455.1 Anaerovoracaceae bacterium
TGATTTAATCCATGGAGTAAGCAATTTCATTATCTGCCTCGTCCTGTATAAGCCGATCAGCAAGATAGCATATAAGGTTATCGGATAATTCAAAGACATTCGCTAATTCAATTTGGTAAGTTAGAGATTATTTAATAAGCTGTTTATTTGAAGAAAATAGACGAAGAAAGGCTCCAATGCATTTCTATAGATCAGGCCCATCGCATTGATTGGGGTCAAGTAAAAAGAATCGCTCAAATTCAAGGTATGTCTTGGGGCTCTAAATTGAATAACTTTATGATAGTATTCTTCATATAATATTCCCCTGTTCTGAGACGTTTTACCGCAAACAAACACAGCACTGAGCAGGAATAAAGAAAACGTTTTATCGATGACGGGAATACCCCCGAAAACGGTAAAGCGTTTTTTATGTGCGCAAGAAACGGAGACTCGCCAGCCGTATTTTTGAATACCAATTTAGCACTTATGTTATAATAAATCATAGAAGCTGCGGCTGATAGAAAGGCAAGCAGAACTCTAATATCAAAAGCAACACTCAATGGAAGATATTCTTGAAGTTATTTCAAACGCACAGTATAAATCCACACCAATAAAGGAGAAAAATTATGGCTATTAAATTTGTTTCCATTAAATGCCCAGAATGCGGATCTGCCCTTAATATTGAAGAAGGGCGCCAGCAATGCTTCTGTTCTTATTGCGGAACGAAGATTATGATTCAGAATGACAATGAGTACATATATCGACATATTGATGAAGCTGGGGTAAAGCAAGCCGAAACAGATCAGATGATTCGTATGAGACAAATGGCTATGGCTGAGAAGCAGCAGACTGAAGATAGAAAAATCTTGAGACTGAAGATAATAATTTCATTGATTTTAGCAATTGTAGGAAGCATTTTGTTGGTCGTGGGCTCTTTGGCAGGGGAGGCTTCTGGCAATCCGGATTCTGACCTTTACATGTTGTTTTTTGTAGGAATGTTTGCGCTATTGGGAATTGCATATATTTGGCTTTTTTCAGGTCTTAATGAGGATAGGGAATGTTATGATGGTAAAGTTCGAGTTCCTTCTGGGGTGGATGGGTTTGAAAAGAAAAACTATGCAGCTGTGGAAGCTGCTTTCAAAAGTGCGGGCTTTACAAATATAAAGTGTGTTCCACTGAATGACCTTACTGTGGGTCTGATCAAGAAACCAGGAACCGTAGAATCGATTACCATCAATGGCAAATCTGTATTCGCAGGCGGGAAGAAATATTATCCTGACGCTGCAGTTTTGATTTCCTATCATAGTTTATAAATGAAGTCGATAGATAAGACACAATAGACGGAGGTGAATATGAAAAAGTTAATCATAGTTTGCGAAGAAGGGCTCAGTCATTACGGAGATTTTCTTGCTCAACTTATCAGTAGTTCAGACGACGCGGAGGGTAATATTGCTGGAATCAGAGATGTTGTTGCGGTAGCTACGGTGTGGACCGAGAAGGAATACGTGTCAAATGCAGCACAGATTTCTTCCGAGCAGCATATTCTTTTCATTGGCAATTCCGAACTGATAAAGAGAAAACGCTCTCATATGCTGACTAAATATTCAGAATACGGAATGAACTATGGGTGGCTCGGGAAACAGGGCACTCTATTTGTAGACCATATCATAACTTCTTCCGAATATGAGGAATTCTACAAGATTAACAGCAAGCTTGCGTCTGAGATAAGTCAATCGGAAGTGCCTAAGCTTATTGAGAGCAAGGACGAAACAGACGAAACTGAAGTCGACGAATTTGTAGTCGATGCTGAGCCTACAAAGAAGAACATATTGCTAAATAGCTTGAGCCCTCTTGGTAGGTTTGCCATGGATTTCTGCAAGGAACTTGATAACATAGCCAACAATATAGCCGTTGCCTCAAAGAGCTCGGAAATTGAAAATCAGGAATACACCTGCCTTGTGTTGAAGTTCTATCTAAATGATCTGCGGAATTTCCTCGGTCTTGGTGAATAATTATGGATATAGGTTTTAAGGCGGGCTATGAGTATTTCCAAGAGAACTGCGGAGCTTTCTTGGCCGCATACAGCGGTGGCGATTTCGGAACACATCGAGCCGATTATGTAGAATCAGTCGAAAAGGAAATTTCCATTTTAGAAGAAAGCATCAATGCATTCTCTGGGGATAACACAGCAGCAAAGCAACTAAAAGGCGATATCGCCGAATTCTGGCACGCTGGAACATTCAATGTAAATGCAGCTACAAATGAATCGCTTCACAGAACGGTTGTTGACAGAAGCAACGAATTCGGTTCTGTTGATATTTCTTCCAATTTCGGTCAAGACTTCGGATTGAAATACTATGCTACTGGCACAGAAAGTGCGAAGCAACAAGCGATTAGCATTTTTCAAAGATTTAAGGTTTATCAAAGTAAGGGCGGCAAAGATAGCCTTGATAAATTTCTTGCCGACAGAAACTACACTGCCGAAGATGTGCTGAATGATCCAGTATATTCTGGGCAAATACGTGTCATTCCCAAAGATCAGATTGAAGAAGCAACGACTTGGTTGAAAAGAATGATTGCCACAGAAAGTGCGAGACGACCAGAAGAGGTGAGACGCTATCAAGACACATTAGACTTTCTGCGTGGCAAAATATCCGATAACGAAGGGAGCGAATCAATTCCATTAAGTCGAGAAGATGCCGAGAAGCTTGCTGCTATCGCTAAGGAAGGTAAATTCAAGGCTGAGGATTATGGTATCACTGCTCCTGAACTTCTGAATGCCGAAATGGTAGCAAAAGAGGCCTTAAGAAGCGGACTTTCGGCAGCTGTGATTTCGATGGTGCTCAAGCTTGGACCCGAATTATATAAGGCCATTGACTATCTGATTAAGAACGGCGAAATTGACGAAGACAAATTTAAGAAAGTAGGTTTTGCTGCCGTATCAGGAGCGTCCGAAGGATTTATTCGAGGCTCGATAGCGGCAGCGATTACTACGTGCTGTAAGTCTGGCATTCTCGGAGACGCACTTAAGGAAATTAACCCAGGCGTCGTAGGTGTAGCTGTTGTCTTAACAATGAACACATTCAAAAATGCCTATCAGGTTGCGATAGGTAACAAGACAAGAGCGGAACTCTCTGCCGAGCTTATTCAAGACATGTTTGTCTCTGGCAGTGCATTAGCAGGCGGAATCTTAGGACGAACAGGCGGCGCAGCAATGGGTGGTGCAGTCTTGTCTACTGTCGGTTCTCTGCTTGGAACATTTGTCGGCTCCGTAGTTGGTTCGTTTGCATATAATGTCGGTTACAAGACTGCAATATCTTTCTGTACTGAGACAGGAATAACATTATTCGGACTTGTTGAGCAGGATTATTCACTCCCTGAAGATATCATAGCCGATATAGGACTTGAGACTTTCGATTTCGAAACTTTTGAGCCAGAGACTTTCGAACCAGAAACATTTGAATTCGAGACCTTCTCGCCAGAAACATTTGAACCAGATACACTTGGAATTAAGATGCTGAGACGTGGTGTTATCGGCGTCTCGAAAATAGGATACGTTAATTGAATAAATAAAGGACCAACCATGAAACTACTTCACCTATCCGATCTTCATTTAGGCAAGCGGGTTAATGAATACTCGATGATTGAGGATCAAGAATACATACTCAAGAAGATAATCAAGATCGTTGATGACGAGCGGCCGGACGGTGTAATTATTGCCGGTGATGTCTACGATAAGTCTGTGCCGTCTGCGGAGGCGGTGCAGCTTTTCGATGATTTCCTTGTGTCGCTTGCGAAGCGCGGGGCGCAGGTCTTCGTTATCAGCGGCAATCACGACTCGGCGGAACGAATTGCGTTCGCGTCTCGCATCATGGATGCAAGCGGCGTTCACATGTCTCCTGTCTACAGCGGCAGGGTTGAGCCGATTTGCATGGAAGACGAATTCGGAACTGTTAATATTTATTTGCTGCCTTTCGTTAAGCCTGTGCACGTGCGCAGGTTCTTCGATTGCGACGAAATAACCACATACACCGAGGCTATCAAATATGCTATCTCGGGGATGCAGGTCGACCAAGAGCAGCGAAATGTGCTGGTGACTCACCAATTCGTGACGGGAGCGAAGCGCTCGGAATCCGAGGACATATCGGTCGGCGGCAGCGACAATGTTGACGCCGGCGTTTTTGATGCCTTCGACTACGTGGCACTCGGGCACCTTCACTCTCCACAGAACTGCGGCTCCGAGAGGATTCGCTATTGTGGCTCGCCTCTCAAATATTCTTTTTCTGAGGCGAAGGACCAGAAATCCGTGACGGTGCTTGAGCTCTACGATAAAGGCAATGTCACTTACAGGACCATCGATCTCGTGCCTCGGCATGACCTTGTGGAGCTACGGGGCACCTATGCCGAACTGACGCTTAAGTCTTACTACGAGAATACCTCGTGGCAGGAGGACTATACGCATATCACGCTCACGGATGAAGAGGACATTCCAGACGCCATCGGCAAGCTGCGCACCATTTACCATAATCTTATGAAGCTCGACTACGACAACAAGCGCACCCAGGCGAACGCCCACATAAGTGCCGCGACCGACGTGGAGTCCAAGTCACCGATTGAACTTTTCTCGGATTTCTACGAGATGCAGAACAACCAGAAGATGACTGACGAGCAGGACGAGTTCATGCGTGAGCTAATCGAGACAACATGGGAGGGCAGACAATGAGACCTATCAAATTAACACTATCTGCTTTCGGCCCCTATGCAGGGACAAGCGTTCTTAATCTTGACGAGCTCGGCACAAGCGGGCTCTATCTTATAACCGGCATTACCGGCTCCGGCAAAACGACGATTTTCGATGCGATTACCTATGCGCTGTACGGCGAACCGAGCGGGGACACTCGCGAAGTGTCGATGTTTCGCTCCAAATACGCCGATGCGGAGACGCCTACCGAGGTGGAGCTGGTTTTCTCTTATGCGGGCAAGATTTATAAGGTAAAAAGAAACCCTGAGTATGAGCGTCCCAAGGCGCGCGGGGAAGGTCTCACCAAGCAGAAAGCCGAGGCGGTGCTCGAGTACCCAGACGGCCGCATTGTTACCAAGGAAAGGGATGTGACAAGAGCCATCGAGGGCATAATGGGCATCAATCGCAAGCAATTCATGCAGATTTCGATGATTGCGCAGGGGGATTTCCTTAAGCTGCTGCATGCGTCAACCGATGACCGCATTAAGATTTTCCGTCAGATATTTAAGACGGACCTGTATGATTCGCTGCAGAATAAGCTCAAGCAGGAGACTGGCGAGCTTGGCAAGCAGTGCGAGTCGGAGCGAGACAGCATCAGGCAATATGTCGGCGGGATTGCCTGCGACGAGGATAATGCCTTAATTATTGATGTTAGAAAAGCGAAGGCGGAGCTTCTGCCGACGGATGAGGTCGCCTCGCTGATAGATAGGCTGATCGAAGAGGACGGCACGAAATACGACGAGCTGCAAGAATCAATTAAGAAATACGAAGGCGATCTCGAGCTTGTTAATGCGAATCTCGGCAAGATTGAGGAGCATGAGAAGGTCAAGCTGTTGCTTGAGCAGACCGAGCTTGCTCTCGACCAAGAGCAGAAGCGCCGAGATGTTCTGCAAGCTGCCTTCGATAAAGAAGTGAAGAGAATTCCATTGCGCGAGAGCCTTGCGACAGATCGTGCAAAGCTCGAAGCGGAATATCCAAGATATGAGAGTTTTGCTAAGCTCGGACAAGAGATTGCCGAGGCCGAAGATGCAATATCTAAGAAGGAAGATAGCTTGGCAGATGATAAGGCGCAGTATGAGAAAGATGCTGCGGCCTTCGAGACGCTCAAGAAGGAATACGAAGGGCTTGAAGGAGCGGGAGCGGGCAAGGAGAAGCTGGCTAACAGCCTCGACAAAGCCGTTGCAAGACAGGGCAAATTGCAATCTTGCGCTGACGCTTATGATGAGAGCTGCGAACTTGACGAGGAGCTCGAGGGCCTTCAGCAAGATTATATAAAAGCAGCAGGCGAATCCGAGGAGGCGGCTCGTAATTATGAAGCTAAGAATAGAGCCTTCCTGGATGAGCAGGCGGGGATAATTGCAGAGACTTTGCAAGAGGGTATTGCTTGTCCGGTCTGCGGCTCGACAGAGCATCCTTGCATTGCCAAGAAGTCTGAGGCTGCTCCGACCGAGGCTCAGCTCAAGGCTGCACGACAAGCGGCCGAACTGGCGCGCAAGAAGGCTGAGAGTGCAAGCAGTCTCTGCAATACGACGAAGGTTAAGCTTGATGCCAAGGCGAAGGAACTTGAGAAGCTCGCCAAGGAGCTGTGGCCGGATTCGACACCAGAACTTGAAGACCGTCTCGCGGACGAGCAGGAGTCGCTTGCGGATAGCATAGCCGCGCTCAAGGAATCCATTGCCATCGAGGAGAAGAGAGTGACTCGAAGAGAAGAGCTTGCGAAGACCTTGCCTGAGATTGAACGCAAGCTGAATACAAGAAAGACCGAGCTCTCCAATCGCGATGCGGATTTGAAGTCCGAGCAGTCGGCTCTTGGCGAGAAGAAGAAGCAGTACGATGCCGAGAAGGGCAATCTCTTTTTCTCTAACAAGGCAGAAGCCGAGGAGAAAGTGAAGTCTCTCGAGAAGCAAATTGACGAGATGAAGAAAGCCCACGACAATGCACAGACTGCTTTGCAGCAATCTAAGGAGGCCATCTCCGGCCACGAATCGTCAATTAAGTCGCTTAAGGACCAGCTCAAGAGCGACTGCGAGCTTGATAAAGACGCAGAATTAAATAAGAAGGCGGATATAGAGACGAAGAAAAGCGAGGATGATGCCAAGTCGAAGGCGATTCACACTCGGATAGAGACAAATAAGCAGGCACTTGGGAATATCCGCGCCAAGTCGACCAGCCTCTCGGAGCTTGAGAAGCGGTATGCGTGGATGAAGTCGCTGTCGAATACGGCTAACGGCAATATTTCGGGCAAGGAGAAGATAATGCTCGAGACCTATATCCAAATGACCTATTTCGACCGCATTATTGAGCGTGCGAACTCTCGCCTGATGACCATGTCCGGCGGCCAGTACGAGCTCAAGCGCAGAAGAGAAGCCGAGAATAACAGAAGTCAGAGCGGACTTGACCTCGATGTAATCGACCACTATAACGGCACAGAAAGAAGCGTCAAGACACTCTCAGGCGGCGAAGCATTCAAGGCCTCGCTCTCACTGGCACTTGGCCTTTCTGATGAGATTCAGGCGTCTGCGGGTGGAGTCAAGCTTGATACAATGTTCGTCGACGAGGGCTTCGGCTCACTTGACGATGACTCGCTTGACCAAGCGATGAGAGCACTCTCAGGACTTGCCGACGGCAACCGCCTTGTTGGAATAATTTCGCATGTCGGCGAGCTGAAGAATCGCATCGACAAGCAGATTATCGTAACGAAGGACAAGAGCGGCGGCAGCAAAGCAACTATCGTGGTGTAGCCGCGTTACTTTATTAGATTAGAAATGAATTACAGGAGGGATGATTGGGACGATGTTGAAGTCGAAAATATGCAAAGTATTGAAAGAGTATTCGATTATTCTGCTTGGCAGTGCGTTATATGGTCTGGCATTTGATTGGTTGTTTGAGCCTAACAATATTGTAGTTGGCGGTTTTACCGGTCTTGCACAGACACTGAATCATTACATTTCGGCGTGTCCGGTCGGCGTGGTTGTTATTGTCCTGAACGTACCGCTCTTCATCATCGGTATCAAAATTCAGGGCGCCAAGTTGCTGTGGTCGTCGATTTTTGCCATGGTGACAAGCTCGCTTGCCATAGACATAATTTCGCAGTTCATAGAATTCAAGCCGATGGACGACCTTCTGTTAGTGTGTGTACTCGGCGGCGCATTAGTTGGAATCAGCTTGGGCATGCAGCTTTCGGTGGGAGCCACAACAGGTGGAACGGAGCTTGCCGCGACGCTACTCAAATACAAATTCAAGCATATTCAAATCGGAAAAATTTGCCTGATAATTGATTTGTGCATCGTAGCAATCTATACGCTTGCTTTTCATACCTATCACGAAGCACTGTATGCGGTAATCGCAATGTATGTCAGCACCACTGCAATGGATACGGTTATTTATGGTCGCAAAATATCTAAGGTAGCGTGCATTATTTGCAGCAACGACAGCAACGGCAGCAAGCTGATGAATTACTTAATCCAAATGGATCTTGGAATTACCGAAATTGAAGCAAAGGGAGGCTTCAGTAACGCTAATAAGAAGGTGCTGATATGCGCCTTCAAGCCAAGCCGAATCGCAATTATTAAGAATGCCGTTGTCCAATATGACCCCGATGCTTTCGTCATCGTCTGCGATGCGCAGGAAGTCTACGGCGAGGGCTTCGCGGAATGCATGCTGAACAGCATTTAAGCGAGGCGTGTCTGCCACGCCGTTTCTTTTGACTAATGCGCACACAAGTGGTAGAATATTCTGTAAAAATTTGAGCTACAGGAGGATTTGCAAAAGTGAGTAACAAGGTATTGATGCCGGCCGTAATGACCGGAGACAGAGTTCTTAGTAAGGAAGATTACGCTGCAAAGAAGGCTGCCGAGATGGCAGACATGCAGAAGTATGTAGACGCAATTCAGGGAAGCAGCGATCCAATAGTAATGTATAGAAAAGGCCGTGCGGTTACGGACATCAAGGAGATGCTCGAGAGCAGTGCCGCACTATACGGAGACAAGGCCCTTTATCATCAGATTATGCCAGGCGAGAGTGAATATACAGAGATTAGCTACAACGAGGCTCTCTCTGATGTAAATGCGCTTGGAACAGCAATGATAGCAAGAGGAATGCAAGGCTGGCACGTTGGCGTTATCGGCGCTAACTGCTACGAGTGGTCCGAGTCCTATTACACAGTGCTCGGCGGAATCGGAATTGCCGTTCCTTTGGATAAGGAGCTGAACGAAGACGAGCTCTCGCAGCTTGTCAACGAAGGCGAGGTTAAGGCTGTAATTTGCATGCCTAAATACTACGATAAGTTCAAGCAAATGAAAGAAAGCGGCAAGACCGGACTCGAGTGTGTAATCGAGGTTACTGCGGCAAGAAGAGACCAGGACGAGGAATTCGCACACGAAGACGAGGCGAACGGACTTCTTTCTTGGAACGCTCTCAGAGCCGAGGGAAGGAAGCTGCTTGAGAATGGCGACACAAGATACCTCGACGCACAGATAGACTATAACGGCATTGCAGCTATCGTATTTACAAGCGGAACAACAGGAAATGCGAAGGGCGTAATGCTCTCGAACCGCAACCTTTGCGCAGACGTTATGGTCGCACAGACCTACCTCGAGGTAAAACCAGAGGACATTTTCTTCTCGGTTCTGCCAATTCACCACACCTACGAGTGTACTTGCTCCATGCTCGAGGGCATGTACTGCGGAGCATCACTCGCTTTTTGCAGAGGCCTCAAGTACATACAGAAGGATATGCAGAATGTTAAGCCAAGCTTCCTGCTCGCAGTTCCGCTGATCTTCGAGAAATTCTACAACGGAATCATCAAGACCATTCGCAAGGAAGGCAAAGAGAAGGCTTTCAATACTCTCTTCAAGATAAATAATTTCACAAGCAAGATCGGCATCGACATCACAAAGGGAACCGTTGCAACGATTATGGGTAACTTCGGCGGCAACATTCGCATGTTCATCGCAGGAGGAGCAAAGGTCGACCCTGAAGTTCTTGAGTTTTTCAAGAAAATGGGTATTAAGACTTTGCAGGGTTACGGCCTCACAGAGACGGCACCTATGGTTGCGCTCAACCCTGACCAGTGGAAGTATATGAACAGCAATTCCGCAGGAAGAGTTCTGCAGGCAACAGAGTGCAAGATTGATGGCAAGGACGAAGACGGAATCGGAGAGATTTGCTTCAGAGGACCACAGGTTATGCTCGGATACTACAAGAAGCCGGAGGCAACTGCTGAGGTCATCGATGAAGAGGGCTGGTTCCACACAGGCGACCTTGGATACCTTGACGACAATAACTACGTATTTATAACAGGTCGAAAGAAGAACGTAATCATTACGGCTAACGGCAAGAACGTTTTCCCAGAAGAGCTCGAGGGCTACCTGATTCGAAGCAAATTCGTTGAAGAGTGCATGGTCTGGGGCGACGAGGAGAACGAGGATCCTCTTAAGAGAGGAATTTATGCAACAATCAAGCCGGATGTTGAGAATGTAACTAACGAGCTTGGCGAGGGCTACACGGATGAGCAGCTCGAGGAGCTTCTCTGGAAGGAAGTGGACGCAATCAACAACACAATGCCACTCTTTAAGAAAATCTCGCACGTCGTTGTTCGTAACAGAGACTTCAACAAGACAACAGGAATGAAGATCAGAAGATTTATCGCGGACAACAAGCTCGCTTAATCAGTACGGATTAACGATTTGACACTAATTAACGTTAACGGCCACGAAAGGAGAAGAGCCATGGCACATAATGTAAATGAAATGACAAGAGAGGGTTATAACGCCCTAACCGCAGAGCTTGAACATCTTATTACCGTCGTTCGTAAAGAGAATGCCGAGAGACTCAAGGAAGCTATCTCACTTGGAGATATTTCCGAGAACGCTGAATACGATGCAGCTAAGGATGCTCAGGCAGAAACCGAAGATAGAATCAACGCGATCGAGGCACAGCTTCGTACAGCAATCGTAGTCGAGAACGACGATGATGAGGACGAGACAACCGTTCAGACAGGCCGTTTTGTAACACTCAAGGATCTCACCGAGGAGAACATGGGAGATGTTGTAGAGTACAAAATCGTAGGATCATCAGAGGCTGACCCATTTAACGGCAAGCTTTCAAATGCGTCACTTGTTGGAAATCACATTCTCGGATGCAAGGCAGGTGACATAGTTGAGTTCCAGGTACCGGACGGAGTCGCTAAGTACGAGATCGTTGAGGTAAGGAGATAGAAGAATAATGGCAGATAACAATAACCAGCAGGAAGTTAAGGAACTGACCGCCGCTGAGGTTAACGAGCAACGACAGATCAAGAGAAACAAGCTGCAGGAACTTCGCGACATGGGCCGCGACCCTTTTGTAGAAGAAACATGGGAAGTTACAGCTCACAGCCAGCAGATCAAAGATGAGTTCGACGCCTTAGAGGACCAAGAAGTATCCGTTGCAGGAAGAATCATGGCTTTCAGAAGAATGGGCAAGGTTGCCTTCGTCGATTTGCTTGACAAGGACGGCCGCATTCAGGTCTTCGTTGCGCGCGATAATATCACGGCTGAGGAATATCAGATATTCAAGACCTACGATGTGGGCGACATTCTCGGCATTAAAGGCGTTGTTTTCAAGACAAAGACCGGCGAGATCAGCATAAGAGCAGAGCAGGTAGTGCTGCTGTGCAAGTCCATTCAGGTGCTTCCAAATAAATGGCACGGCCTCAAGGATACTGACCTTAGATATCGCCAGAGATACGTGGACCTCATCATGAACGAGGATGTGCGCGAGACTTTCCGCAAAAGGTCAAAGATTATCTCGACGATGCGCAAGGTGCTCGAGGAGGACTATGGCCTGATGGAGGTGGAGACACCTGTACTTGGCAACATCGCAGGCGGCGCTGCCGCAAGACCTTTTCTTACACACCACAACAGCTTAGATATCGACATGACAATGAGAATTTCCCTTGAGCTTCACCTCAAGAGACTCATCGTCGGAGGCCTCGATGGCGTGTATGAGATAGGCAAAGTTTTCCGTAACGAGGGTATGGATAAGAACCACAGCCCTGAGTTCACATCAATGGAGGCGTACAAGGCTTATGTTAACCTCGAGACTATGATGGATCTCATGGAGCAGGTTACATATAAATGCGCAATGGCTGTTAACGGCTCGCCTATTATTAAATACGGAGATAAGGAATTCGACGTTACGCCGCCATGGAATAAGATTGATATGACTGAGGCGGTAATTAAGACGACGGGAATTCCGTTCGATAAGATTACAAGCGATGAAGAGGCTGTGGCTGCGGCTAAGGCTTACGGAATGAATTTCGAGGACCTCAAGGAGTCCGAACTCACAAGGGGCAAAATCATCGCTGAGATGTTCGAGGATTATTGCGAGGACATCCCGGGCTTCCTCGACGGACCTTGCTTCGTATGCGGTCATCCGGTTGAGGTATCGCCTCTCGCAAAGAAGGATCCTAAGGACCCAAGAATTACAAGGCGTTTCGAGTCATATATTAACGGTTGGGAGCTTAGCAATGCGTTCTCCGAGCTGAATGACCCTATCGACCAATATGAGAGATTCGCAGAGCAGCAAAGACAGCTCGACCTTGGAATCGACGACGAAGCTCATCCAATGGATACGGATTTCGTAAATGCGCTCGAGGTTGGAATGCCTCCAACGGGCGGCATCGGAATCGGCGTTGACAGACTCGTTATGCTGCTTACAGACAGCGCAACGATAAGAGACGTGCAGCTCTTCCCAACGATGAAGTCGCTCGACTCCGATAAGAAGTCAAAGAAA
>CAVIGM010000036.1:0-9789 GCA_963642455.1 Anaerovoracaceae bacterium
CTACCAGCAATCCCATCAGGTAGACTCCAAATAGGCGTGCGCCAATAAAACAAGCCGAGGCGTTAGCCCCGACTTGTTACGTAACTATATATATACATATGAAATTCTTCATTGCTGCGTGGATGCATTGCTGCGTTTGCACCTTGCAGCTTGTCAGCTTGAATAGCATTCCCGTTATTCGATCGTAAGAATATTCTCAAGCTCCCTGGCTTCGGCGTCGGTCATTTCAACCGACCCTTCGTTGCGATTAGATTTGTTCTTCATCTTGAAGAACTGGACTGCAAGCTGGACGTCCTGTCCATTCGAATAGCCGTTTGGACTGATTACAAAATTGCGTTCCTCATCATCGAAAATCGCCTGACCGCCTGTATCTGCAATTTCTTTTCCTTCTGAGTTGATTGCAGATATACCTATTTCGTAATAGCCAGTGCCATTCTTCGTATATTCATACAGGTTCGGGAATTCTTCTTTGGTGATTTTCTTTACAACGACCTTCTGGCCTACCTTAGCATTTATAGGTTCGGAGATTGCGCTCGATGGCCAATAGCTGCTACCTTGCTTTATGGTCACGGTTCCACCTGAGAAATCAATATAGTAGCCATTCTTTACCGTATAGCCGCTCCAAATAAGCGTAAGCTCGCTGGTGCTATTGTCATACGAAACAGTACATTTGCCATTAGCCTTGGCATCCCCTCGCCAGTGCACCGTATCGGAATGAGGAATTCCTCCGACAATGAGCTTGTCCACAGCGGTATCCCAGCCGTCTTTCTTCTGCTTCAGATCAACGGTCTTGTAATAGCGGTTGCCCAGCGAGTCATAAAGCGGATCAGTTGTATCCTGCACTATTGCCGCCACCATGACCTCCGCATAGGCCGAGCGGACATTTGCAAGGTCTACCGACTCGCGGCTTTTCTCGAGAAGGCCGGTAAAAACAGGAATGCTGATAGCCACAAGCACCACAATAATTGCAATCACAATAAGGAGCTCTATCAGTGTAAAGCCCTTCTTGCGTGACGATTGCGACGCTTGCATTGATTGCATTGATTCAGTTTTGTTCCAACTTACTTCGTGCATCGATTTCCGTTACCGTTTCTCTTCTTCAGCCATAATTTCCGTCAATTTAGCAGATTCTTTTTCAATATATTACATTAGCATAATAGCGCTGTTTTCGCAATGGATTTTGTGTTTTACATGGTGTTAATTCGTTGTCGAGCCTCGTGTTTGCATCACTCTTCGAAATAGCATATAATGAAATGTAATTTTGACGTGCTTTTCGATATGATTTTCGATTCGCATTCTTTGCTGATTAGATAAGCGTTAGAGAATCATTAGAAGCGGATTATTCAAGCATTAGATGCGCAATTAGATACATTTGCACAGAGGGAGGCTTCATTAGTTATGAGAAAAAAATTATGTACCATCGCACTTTCGTTGTCGCTGCTTCTTGGCCTATTTCCAGTAGCTGCGTTCGCCGAGAACGTAGGAAATGCTGGAGGCGAAGGCTCTGAGCAAGGCGGCGCTACAACGATAAGCAATATAGCAGTTAAGATTAAGGAACCTGTTGTAGGTGAAGATGTTGATTATACAGTTCAATTCACAGCGACACCTAAGAACAGCCTCGAGATTTACCACACTATATCCAACGAAGATATGCTCTGGGCTAAGGTGCCTGTCGACGAATTCAAACCAGGCCAGACGTCCTGGACACTGCTTACAGATAAAGATACCAAATTCGAAGAAGGCTATATATATGCTGCGATTATCAACTTCCTGCCTGCAGAGGGATACACTCTCCCTGAAGGCACAACATCTGCGATTACAGGTACAATCAATGGGAAAGAATGCAATGAAGTCTATATCGACACATGGAACGATCAGAATTATGTAGGCATGTTCAACTACTATCGACCAAAAGCTCCATCAGACGGCGACTCAGGTGGCTCAAGCAATTCAGACAAGGCTTCCTCGCCATCCACAGGTGACAGCACCAACTATATTCCTTGGATTTCCCTTGCCGTAGTAAGCAACATCTTGCTTGTAACGTTGCTATGCATCTGCAAGAAGAGAAAGCAGAGTAGATAATGCAAATGAATAGTGTTTCAAAAGTTCTAACAACATCAATTGGCGGCTACGAGGTCAATCAAATCCTGTCGGCAGTCATAGTCCTTGTGATATGCATACTCGCTATCAAGATAGTGATGCATGCGTTCGAGAAGATTATGCGGCGCGCGAAACACGTCAACGAATCGATTCAGAAGGCGATTTTGAAGGGCATAAAGGCGGTGCTGTATCTTCTTGCCATAATAATAACGGCGGAGGCCCTCGGCATTAACACGACATCGCTCACCGCCATCGCGTCTGTGCTCACCTTGGGTGTTACACTTGCATCGCAGGATATAATGAGCAACATTGCGGGCGGCCTTATTATCATCTCCACGCGTCCTTTTGCCATCGGCGACCTTATCGAAGCCGACGGAACCTTAGGAACGGTGCGCGAGATTTCGCTTAACTACACAAGAATTGAAACGGCGGACGGGCAGATTGTGCTCCAGCCGAACCATTTGCTCTCGAGCTCCAAGATCACAAATTACACTGCTCTCGGGCGTCGTCGCATAGTGATTAAAGTTGCTGCCGCTTATGACTCTCCTACCGAGACGGTCAGGGCCGCTTGTCTTGACGCAGTGCATTCAACCGCGGATATAATGGAAAAGCCGCAGGCCGAGGTCGTGCTCAGCAGTTACGGGGAAAACGCGATTGAGTATTCCGTGGTTTGCTGGGTTGCCGCTGACAAATACCTGCAAGCATATAGCGCATTGAATGAGGCTATTCGCGAGAGCTTCGCTAAATTCGACGTAGAAATGCCGTATAACACTCTCAATGTGCACCTGCACAATTTCAACAATTCAGAGAATATGAAGTAGGCAGAATCAGGCAGAATCAAATCGATAATCAAATAGGGGCTAAGTTGTAGCCCCTATCACATCACCGTGCTTGCCGTTCGGCACACGGCAGTTCAATTCAGACAGATTCGGGTATCAGATATCCGAATCTTTTTTATTTTGCGGGATCTTCAGCCTTGATGGTAAGCGACCACAGCGCAAGGCAGAGCGCCGTCACTGCAGCCATGCAATATGAGATATGCGACACTGCAGATCCAGAGCAAACATTTTTGACAAGCGCCAGTATCATCGGTGTGACAAATTGCGCAAGATATAGAGCTGCTGAGATAAGCGGAATTACAGCCGTTGTCGCGAATCTACCTGCCTTCTTCGAAGCCGTCGAAATTATAAAAGGAACTCCGAGCCCATTAGCGAAGCCGACAAGGAACGACCCACCAAGTGCGCCTACCCAACCGCCAACAAGCTCAAGTAACAGATAGCCGATGAAGAACATGAACGGAGCGACGAATTTTGTTTTATCTCCGAGCCTTGCATTTACATGAACGAAAGAGAGCCCCCCGAGAAAGGCGACAACGTCCATGCCAGCCATGATAATGGTTACATAATTGTGTCCGATGATGCCTTCCTTCGCTGTTTCGATGGCGAATTCTGCCGGGAAGACGAAGAACGTTAGCATCAGGAGAAACATCGCAACGATAAATGGGCAATATTCTCTTAGCACGCCCTCTTTGCGGCCGCTATCCTTTGAACCGATTCTTTCATTTGGGAGAAAGGCGAGGCATAGCACAATGCTGATTAGGCCGAGAAGGTATACCAAGAAGCTAGCGCGCCAGCTTATGCCGCAGAGTATCCCAGAGAAAAAAGTAGCGACAGCGCCACCCAACTGATTCATGGCAGAAGAGTAGCCCATCAGGCGGTCCTGCTTGTCGCGCGTGTAGTAGAAGCTTAGAAGGCCTGTGGACATGGGCATGATTATACCGACGCCAATTCCGACTAGGGCTCTGCAAGCCAGCACAACATAGATGTTGTTGAAAACACCTGCGATGCAGCCGCCCACCGTATAGAGGAAGAGCCCGAACATCAGGAGGCTCTTAGTTCGATACTTTCGGCAAAGCGCAGGAAAGGCCATGTTCGTGATGACGATAAAAATTGCGGGAACGCTTATAATCATTTGGACCAGTGTCGGGTCGCTATCCGAGAAATATTCTTTTATGACTCCGAGGGCTGGCGCAACAGCTGCTCCGGCCATCACTGTCAAGAGTGAAAGGGATAGTATAGCAAGCGTCAGATTGTGGCATCTTGCCCCGTGCTTTTGATTCTTCTGAATTTGCTCAAGTTTTTGGTTCTGCTCAATTTCTTTCATATAAAAAATCTCCTTATTCCTTCGCCGCTTTCGGCGCTTCGCCGCGTTTCGGCGTGCCTCGGCGCTTCGCCGCTTTTGGCGCAAAAAAAAAGAAGCGCAAGTCCGTTTGGACTTACGCTATCTTGCTACTCAACTTTGACTGGTGTATTCTAACACTTCAAAGCGATAAATTTCAAGTGATTTTTTGCATGCTATGGGCGCTGACCCATGCCGCCTTCGAGGGTGAGCGTCTCGCCGCTCATATACTTGAAATCAGGTGATGCGAGTTGTACGCATACACGTCCGATTTCCTTCTCGACATTTCCGTAGTGACCCATAGGTGGCATCTTAACATTTTCCTTGAATGCGTCTGGATATGTCTGCTCGAATTTCTCAAGCTGTGCAGTCCACGCAAGTGGGCATACGATATTCACATTGATGCCGTCTTTGCCCCATTCTGTTGCGGCAACTCTTGTAAGTCCGCGGATGCCTTCTTTTGCAGCTGCATACGCGCACTGGCCGAAGTTTCCAAAGAGCCCTGCGCCTGATGCGAAGTTAATAACCGAGCCTTTTGTCTCCTTAAGATAAGGATAGCAAGCCTTCATATAATAGAAAGCTGCGTAAAGGCCGGAATAAAGAGCAAGATCGAACTGCTCGGTGGTGTGGTCCGCGAGTGTAACACCTGATGCAGATGCCTGAGCGTTATTGATGAGCACGTCGATGCGTCCGAATGCGTCTATTGTCTGTTTTATAACGCTTTGAACGGTAGCTTCGTTGTCTGTGCCTGCGCAAACGTCTGCCTGAACTGGCAGGACTTTGATGCCGTATAATCTTTCGAGCTCTTCCTTAGCATCTTCGAGCTTCTTAACATTGCGTCCTGTGATAACAAGATTCGCTCCTTCTTTTGCATACGCGGTTGCGATGCCGTAGCCGATTGAGCCGCAGCTGCCATCGCTTAATACCGCTCTGCCGCCACCTGTGATAATAGCAACTTTGCCTTCAAATAATCCCATGTTAGATCCTCCTCTCTGCCATGTCGGTTATAATTTATTTACATACTCGAATATGTAACGATTTATATATTCGATATTAAAACTTTTTGCGCCGACATTCAATATTTGTCGCCTTTTGTTATATTTTCGGCAATGTATGGCAAGGAAAAAGCGCGGCCATGTATAGTGGCAGCGTGATTATTCTGTCTTCGCTGGCACCGATGTTGCCGTCCACGAACTTGTACGCATAAGATATATTTGCGTTTGCTTTCATGAGCGCCTTCAGCGAAGTTGCGCGGGCATTTCCGCTCTTTATCTCAATTGGTACAAGCTCGCCGCCCTCCTGAATAATCAGATCGATTTCGCGCTTACTCGACTCATTCTTGTAGAAATACAGTTGGTAACCCACTATGTTCAGCCACGAAAAAAGGCAGCCCACTGTATCGTGAACTGCCGCAAAATTATGGTGGAGATGGTGGGAGTCGAACCCACGTCCAAGAGCATTTCCGAAGAAACTTCTCCGAGCGCAGCCGATGATTTATATTTCGCCGAAACGACCGACACGTCGGCAGCCTGAAGTTCGGCTATCCCGTAATTCCTTTACGCTACCGGGAGCTCACGCAAAGGGTTTCTGCATGAATGATGCCGGGTCCCTGACCTGCAGAGGAATCAGGGCCGACACGCGAGCTGAACTATGCAGCCAATGCGAAATTGTTGTTAGATTTAGCGTTTCTTTTTAAACGGCCATGTTTAAGGTGAACTGGCATCACCGCTCGCTTATTCTTGTTCCACACACCTGTCGAAACCTTTACATCCCCGACATGTGCCGCCCTGCGGCACTGTGTTATCTTATGAAATTGCTTCGCAACTGTTGCGCAATCGCATCGCAATTATTTGCTGTACTTATTAAGAAGCTCGTTCTTCAAGTCATACAGATTCTGCGAAAGGTCAACCTTGTAGATTGGCGGATTCTCGAATCTTAGAGCCTCGTTCCAGAGCGTTCCGATCTGCTCCTTGCAATACTGCTTGATCTCGTCGATGCTTGGCGACTTGTAGACGCACTTTCCTCTCTCGAAAATCGGCACGAGAAGCTCGCGAACCTCGAAGTTGTATAGCTTCTTTCTTTTCCATGTTGCGTTAGGGTCGAAAATCTCGAAGGTCTCGCCGCTTGGCATTGGTTCGTCGCTAAGTGCAATCAGGTCAGCCATGGCTTTGCCGTGGTCTGCTCCGTAGAAACGATATACCTTCTTGAAGCCTGGATTTGTAATCTTGCCGACGTTCTCGGAAATCTTCATCTTCGGAATCATCTCGCCGTCTCGCTCGATTCCCGCCAGCTTATATACTCCGCCAAAGACAGGATCGCTCTTCGCGGTGATAAGTCTCTCGCCGACACCGAAGGAGTTAATCTGCGCGCCTTCGAGGAGCACCTCTCTGATGATGAATTCGTCGAGCGAATTCGAAATTACAATCGAGCAATCCTCAAGACCGTTCGCATCAAGAATCTCACGGGTTTTCTTAGTAAGATATGTAATATCGCCCGAGTCAATGCGCACGCCCATATTGGTAGGCTTAAGTTCCTTGAAAACCTTGATGGCATTTGGAAGGCCCGACTCAAGAACATTATACGTGTCTATCAGCAGGGTTGCGTTATCTGGATAGAGCCTTGCATATTCATAGAAAGCCTCATATTCTGTATCGAAGGACTGTATCCAGCTGTGAGCCATTGTTCCGAGGGCCTTAACGCCATAATCTCTATCCGCAATCGCACAAGCTGTTCCGATGCAGCCACCGATATATGCAGCCCTTGCGCCCATTACCGCAGCCGCCGTGCCCTGAGCTCTTCTTGTTCCGAACTCCATTACCGGACGGCCCTGAGCCGCTCTGACGATTCTGTTGGCCTTGGTTGCGATAAGGCTCTGGTGGTTAATCGTGAGAAGTATCATCGTCTCGACGAACTGCGCCTGAATCAGAGGACCTTTTACAATAACGATTGGCTCTCTTGGAAAAATCGGTGTGCCCTCAGGCACTGCCCATACGTCGCACTTGAACTCGAAGGTCCGCAGGTATTCGAGGAATTCCTCGCAAAAGCAGCCCTTGCTTCTGAGGTATTCGATGTCCTCGTCAGAGAAGTGCAAATTGTCAAGATAGTCAATCAGCTGGTCAACGCCTGCCATAATGGCAAAGCCACCGTCGTCTGGAATTTCTCTGAAAAACATATCGAAAACGGCTTCGCTGTCTCTGATATTCGACTGGAAATAGCCGTTAGCCATTGTGATTTCGTAGAAATCGGTCAGTATAGTAAAGTTGTATTCGTTCTTCATGGCTGGTCTCCTTATCCTACTGCATTCTCTGAAGAGGATTCGTCTTCAGAAGCCGTATCATCTGAGCTACTCTCTGCATCAGCGTCTGCGTCGGCATCGGTGTCAGCCTCTGAGCTGCTGTCCTCGCTTGCTGTTTGCTCCTCTACTTGAGTCTGCTCGGTCTTTGCCTGCTCGGCTGCGACCTTGTCAGGATAATCAAGAATAACCATAATTCTCCATCCGATAACACCGATTGCAAGCAGTATAATGATGACTGCAAGCAGTATGTCGTTGCTATCGTGGAAGAAATCTTTAATGCCCTTCATTTGCTTCTCCTTGTGTGTATGGTCTTGATTCGCGCGTCTTCGCACTTATTTCGACGAATTTCGCGCGTCTTCGCACTTTCTCGCATTTTTTCGACGAAATTCGCGCTATTTGTCCTTTGTCGTTTTTCTTACGAAGGTATATTTGATACCGCTGTCCTCAAATTGTATCTTGTTCTTGCCCTTCTTGACAAATTCAATCGCGTTGCCGTTTACTTCCGCATCCTCGCCCACGAACTTGAAGCCCTTCTCGGTAGGAACCCATTTACCATTAACCTTGCTCTCGCCAGAAGTTATAGTGCAGTTGCCCTTAGCCTTGAGCTTGACGCTGAATTCCTCATACATACTCTCAATATCTATTGTCGTGCCATCTACCACGCAGCTTGACGCGGTCCACTTGCCAATCAGTCCGCTGTTAGTATAGCGACCGAAGAACATCCAGTAGGCCACAAAAGCTCCCGCCAGAATCACGAGCACAAGAAGAGTTATCAGAATCTTCTTTCTCTTTGCCTTCTTTCTTGCTTCAAGCTGAAGCATCGCCTTTGTGTATTTTCGAGTCTTTGGCTTAATATCCTTAAGCTCCTCCGGCACTTTCTTACTCATTAATATGATTCTTCCTTTCTGTGCTTCGATCTTTCCTTATCATCTTAAGCATATCCTAAGTTTGCTCTAAGCGTGCACTAAGTTTGCCCCAAGCATATCCAAAGATGCACTAAGTATTGTACCACAAAACCCCGTCAATATAAATAATTGCAAGTATCTATTATATGCCTGTATCTTTCTACAACCTCATCTATCACCACATCCCAAGAAACGGGAATGGTGTTTTTGGCTGCACTTCCAAGCCTGACAGCTGTGTCTGGATTGCTCAGAAAATCCTTCAGCACCTCAAACATGCTCTCTGTTGTGTCCTCGCATAGCAGGCCGTTTTCCTTATCCTTAATGCATTCGCTCGGCGCGCTTCCACCGACAACAACCGAGGCGGTCCTTGCGTTTGCGGCCTCTCTAACGACCATTGAATATGTGTCATATAAGGATGGAAAAACAAATAAATCCGCAAGGGCGTATAAGCCACTTAGCAGGTCTTCGTCCTGAATGTGTCCTGTCAGCAGGGTCTCTTCCTCTATGCCCAGAGCCTTCACTTCGTGTCTGATCTCGTCTTCGTGCGGGCCTTTTCCTGCAAGCACCAGCTGGAATTTAATATTTTCTTTTTTCAATAGAGCGCAAGATTCTATAATGCGCCTGATATTCTTCTTCCAATTCATTTGGCCGACATACAGCAGGACCGGGTCGAAGCTCAGATTGAAATGTCCTCTCGCCTTCATAGCCAAGCTGTAATCAACATCCTTGATATCCATGCCGTTTCCGATTATTTGAATTGGCTTTGTGTAGCCGTACGACCTCAAGGTCTCGGCGGAATTCTCGCTGACGGTCCAGACCTCATCGCACTTATCGTAGAAATTGATCAGGACATCCGTGCCGAATTTGGCCAAATGCTTCGAGCCAGTGATTTGCAGGAAGTCGTCATAGTATTTAGAATGAAACGATCCAACAAGCGGAACATTGTGATTCTTGGCATATTTGACGGCCTCTACGCCTGCAACGAAAGGCGTATGAACATGAACGATTTCAAAATCGGCCATTTCCAACCTCTTGTCATAATGCGCATCCAGAATCGGTATTCCGGCATTGTAGGCGGTCATCGGCACGGTCGAGCTATAATAGTCGATAATGTCGAAAGGGTATTTGCCCCTGTATCCCATGTCCTCCATTGGCACAATTGCGCTTACCTCGTGGCCCTTGGCGCCCAGAGTCTGACAGTAGTTGTATACGACTCTTCCCACGCCATCAACTATTGGCAGAAACGAATCCGAAAATTGCCCTATTTTCATGCCTTCTCCCTCCTGTAAATCTTTCTATGTTCTTCTCGAT
>CAVIGM010000036.1:9918-11969 GCA_963642455.1 Anaerovoracaceae bacterium
TCTCGACGCGTCTACCACATGTATCGCCTTAGGCGATGGTGCCGTCTGCGTTAAAGAGTGGCAGGTACTCGAGGAAGATAATATCCTCTCTATCTGCCGCCTCACCCTCGGCAAGAACAGCCATTTTTGCAACGATATTACCATTAACAGCATTGACAAGCTTCTCGATAGCCGCAAGCGACTCGCCCGTTGAGATTACATCATCAACGATGAGAACCTTCTTGCCCTCAAGCTGCTCCTTCTCGTCTTTTCCGATGCAAAGGCTCTGAATGTGGTCAGTTGTAATGGAATTAACCTGAACCTTTACGATGTCCTGCATGTAGAGCTTCTCGCCCTTGCGCGCAACGATGTAAGGCTTGCCCGACTGACGAGCCATCTCGTATGCCAAAGGAATGCCCTTGCTCTCCGCCGTGATGAGAATATCAAAGTCTGGCGCCTCCTTCAGCAGGGCCTCTGCACATGCAACTGTAATCTCAACATCGTTGAACATGATAAAACCCGCGATATACAGATCCTCGGAAACTGAACAAAGTGGCAAATGTCTTTCCAGTCCTGCAATAGTCATCTTGTAATCCATAACTGTCCTCCTGATTCTTTTGATATTATTTTCTAAATTATTTTCTGAGATATTTGCTAACGATTATCTAACGATTATTTTCTAATTATTATCTAATTATTATTGTTAAGCTTGAGTTGAATTAGCTCAGCCTTCTTGATTTCCTTCTCCGTCCACGGAACGAGCTTCCCGACGAGTATGTATCTTGCCCCTTCGTATTCGTAAGCGCAGGTGCTAAGTAAAACCAGTTTGTCCTCGGTCGTCCATTCCACGTCGGTGCCGTACTTCAGGCTGCTCCGAACAATGCGGTCATAGCTTGCTGCGTCCTGATTCATAAGATAAATGTCCGCGTCGTCCTTGCAGTGAATGAAGCCAACAACTTCCATATGGTATTTCGCACTCGGCGTGATAAGTTCGAGCCTCCCATGCTCTTTTGCATAATCCGAATCCCGGAATTTCTTCAGCGCTCCAAACATGCTGCCGTCCTTCATGTTGTGCCCGTATATCATGGTGTTGAAGCTTGCAAAAGGCGCCACGATTCGGTAATCAACAAACAAGGTGCCCGCCGCTCCGTAGCTACCGTCGAACTTGGTCTTAAGGTAGCCGCTGTTGTCGCCGCCTTTAACAATCGGATAATTGATCTTGCTGTCTTCGAAGTAAATCCAAGCCACAATATCCGGATTCACCTCCGCCAGCTTGTCGAAGTCGATTACCCCCGTGAACTGAGTCGCATTGGCAATCTTTGAAATCTTATCGTAAGAATCCTGATCCTTGTAGTAGCCGCTTATAATCTCCACGATCTTCACCATCGCAAAAATTTCCACGAAAATAAAGACGATCAATAGGAGATTCAAGATCTTTCTTTTCTTGCTCTTAGGCTTTCTTTTTTTCTTGCTTTTCTTTCTGGCCATACTCTATTTCGTTAATTGCGTTCGCGATGATTTCTCGCTGCGATTTCGAATGCGTGCGCAGCAGCTGCGCTTCCCCTGCGGGCAAGTCACAGCTTGGCATTATGATTATAACACTTTTCATAGAAAAAAGTAGTATAATGAGTTAACGATTTTTGTTGCTAATTGTCAAGCCTCGGAGGATAGAAAATGAGCATTAAGGATTTAGAAGCAGCAAATAACTTTGCTGGAATTTCAAGCGAAATCGACGCTGGCGCAATAGCCTCGGCCTTCGTGCAGTGGCTTGCACCAAAGGCAGGCAAGAACTTTTACTCTTTGAATATTTGCATAGGCTACGATTCACCCGAGGCGGAAGAACTTGCCCTCGGCCTCAAGAAAGGAATCTCCATGATGAGCGCCCATTCGTCAGACGCAGGCCTTTCGGTCGTGCCTGCTCTTGCGGCCTCGGTTCTAATGCCTTACTACGAATTCGACGCCGCAATAATGATAGCTCGCAGGGCCAATATCGACAGGGAGCAAATTCTCGTGGATGAGGCGAGCCTCTTGCAGTTGCAGAACGAGCAACTTAATGAGCACACTGGCGAGCA
>CAVIGM010000037.1:0-11537 GCA_963642455.1 Anaerovoracaceae bacterium
CATAATGTCTTACACCTCCTGTCAGTCTGCATACGTGATCACGCTGTTCCTGTTCCTCCGGATGATAATATGCATTACGTGCAATCAGGACATCCCAATCTACGGCTGCTGCATCGAACTCAGGTCCGTCTACGCAGACATATTTGGTCTTGCCATCAATCGATACACGGCATCCGCCGCACATTCCTGTTCCGTCAATCATCAGAGCGGTCAGCGAAGCTATGGTCTTAACGCCGTATTTCTTCGTAACCTCATTGACGAATTTCATCATGATTGGAGGTCCTACGGTGATTACTTCATCATAATTATTTCCGTCTTGGATAAGCTGCTCTAACTTAGTAGTGGTGAAGCCCTTCTCACCAGCACTTCCGTCATCTGTCAGCAGATAATAATTATCTACAACTGCTTCGAATTCTTCCTTAAGGACGATAAGATCCTTGGTCTTGAAGCCAGATACCATGTCCACTTCAACACCGGCATCCGCCAGACCTTTAGCAACCGGATACGCAAGCGCATTACCGGTACCGCCACCTACAACGCAGACTTTCTTCAGTCCTTCCATGTGTGTTGGTTTGCCAAGAGGTCCCACAACGTCGGAGATATAGTCTCCTTCATTAAGAGACGACAGGAGAGTGGTACTTCTTCCAACTGCCTGGAAAATCAGGGTTACCGTTCCGGTCTCCTTGTTGGTTCCCGCCATCGTGATTGGAACTCTTTCGCCGTATTCGTCCACACGGAAAATAATGAATTGTCCTGGCTTAGCCTTCTTCGCAACGAAAGGCGCTTCGAATTCAATCCAGAACATGTCATGACTGAGCTGTTTCTTAAGTACAACCTTGTGCATAACTAACCTCCTCCTTCATTACATTACTTATTGAGCCGCGGCCTACATCGAGCCGCAATTACAAGCTTCTTTATTTATAAGCTTTCTTATTTACTATAACTTCTCACTAACATTATATACAAATTGAATTATCTGTGAACTAATCGATATTTATTTATCTTTCGATTCCTGCAAGCTGTCTTATCACATACCCTGCTATCACAAGTCCGCAGGCTCCGGGAACATAGCTCATTGTTCCAAGCTCGCCCTCGCACTTAATGGGCTTCTCCTCCGAATACGCAACGGGAAGATGCTCGATTCCAAGCTGCCTAAGTCTTTTTCTCATGACCTTGGCAAGCGGGCAGACCGACGTCTTTGCGATATCCTCAATTCGAAAAGCCGTATCGAGCTTGCCTGCAGCGCCCATCGACGAGACCACAGGAATTCCGCGCTCGATGCAATTTCTTATCAGCTCTACCTTGGCATCCACATCATCTATGGCATCAATCACATAGTCGTAATCGGATAGGTCTAAAGATAGGGCAAAATCGCTTCCTGCCTTGTAGAATTCGTTAATCGCAAGTACCTCGGCATCCGGGTTGATGTCTCTTATTCTCGCGGCTTCTACCTCGGCCTTCGGCATACCGAGTGTGGAGCTTAGGGCAACAAGCTGTCTGTTGATATTGCTCTCTGCAACTGTATCTCCGTCAATGAGAGTAATGCTTCCGATACCGCTTCTTGCGATTGCCTCCGCGGCATAAGAGCCGACTCCGCCTACTCCGAAGATTGCAACTTTAGACTCGACGAGCCTATCTTGAGCTTCCTCTCCTATTAAGCTTATTGTTCTTGTATATCTTCTATGTCTTTCCATCTTCTTATTTCCGCAAGCAGCTTATAAATATCGTCCATTGCAAAGCCCCTCGAATCGAGCTTGCGTCCGATTCTTGCTACGAGCTTCTCGTCTATTTGTAATTTGGATTGTCCGAGTGCTGAGCGCAATTCGCCTCGCGCTATTTCAAGGGCCATCGCATATTCATCTATGTGCTCTTCATCGCAGAAGTCATCATAGGCTTGTGCTATAAGATCTCGGTCAACGCCCTTCTCCATAAGCTCTCTTATGATTCTTCTTCTGCCTCTTTGCTTGGAATACGCATATCTGAAATAAGCCATGCAATAACTGTAGTCATCAAGATAGTTGTAATCTATCATACTTGCAATAGCAGATTCGATTTCTTCCGAGTCGTAGCCCTTCTCCTTGAGCTTTGCTCGAGTCTCGGCTATCGTCCTTGGCCTATTTGCTATATATGAAGCCGCCGCATCGAATGCGGTCTTTGTAGCCTTTGCAGTCTTTGCCTTGCCGTTCTTGTTCGCTTCGTCCATCTATTTTCTTTATCTAATTTCTATATTCTATAAAATCTTAAGGTCTGCGCCGGCCCCAATGTGCAAATCGCAGAATACGGAATCTCGGCAGCTCCGATAAGTTCCACATCAAGCAAATCCCACACAGCACCGCCTGCCTCCACCGTATCTCCTGACACGCTCGGCGTCGCCATCATCACGGTCTCGCCCAATGCTTTTACAAAGGCCTCACGCCTCGTCCAAATTCTCCAGAAGGCTTCCTCATCCTTCATTGCGAGCTCGGCATCCTCTGCGGCATAC
Organism: Anaerovoracaceae bacterium; assembly: GCA_963642455.1. Taxonomy (GTDB): domain Bacteria; phylum Bacillota; class Clostridia; order Peptostreptococcales; family Anaerovoracaceae; genus Crickella. The sequence goes on from CAVIGM010000037.1 coordinate 2,483, forward strand.
CAGCGACTTGCGATTGGATCCATCTTGCATTTTCTTGGGAATTGAACATCGAGGCCACAAGGCTCCTCATCTATCAGAATAGCCCAGCAATTCTCGGAATGAGATATCGAGAAATGCAGCCAGCCCGGAATTGACGGCTTGCCATTCTCAGAAAGTTCGAGCCGCGCAAGCAAGCTCTCGCTATCTTCTTGGCATTCGGTATAGAAGTTCGCATTATACAGGTCTATCGCCCTTGCGAGCAATTCCCTGCTCTCCTCTTTGCCACCTTCGTAATTAAAAGTCGAGAAAATAATCACTATTTGCTAAGCTCCTTTGTTGCGTCTTCGATCGGATTGCTACTTTCGATGTTAGGCGTAAGTCCTATTCCGTTAATCTTGCTTCCGTCAGGCCCGAAATATTCCGCTATCGTATATTTGATAGCTGAGCCGTCCTTGAAGCTCTTCAGTGCCTGCACAAGCCCCTTGCCGTAGGTCTTGCTTCCGATAAGAGTTCCGCCATTTCCCTGAACCGCAGCGCTTACAATCTCTGAGGCGCTTGCCGTATATCCATCAACAAGAATTACATATTTGTTGATAAGCTGCGACTGGTCGGAATTGAAAATCTTCTCTTTGTCATTCTTGTCCTTCTGGCTGATTATTCTGCAGGATGGCAGCAGCTCATCGGCAAGGTCGATTCCTTCGGTTTCAACTCCACCTGTATTGCCTCGAAGATCTATAATGAAGCTCTCGCAGCCGTTATTCTTCAATTCCTTAACGGCAAGCTTGAATTCCTTAGTGGTTCCTTCTCTGAAAGTCCTAATCTTGATATATCCGATTCCGGCATCCTTATCCTGCACCTTGCAAGACACGCTGTCCTCTTCGACCTCGGCGCGATACATTGTGAAATCCATGCTCTTGCCGTTTCTCTTAACGGTAATTTCGATCTTGCTTCCTGTCTCTCCAGAAACGAGCTTGCTTATATTATCATCCTCATCGACATCCTTGCCGTCGATTCTGATTATGATGTCGCCTTCTTTCATGCCTGCTTGCTCGGCAGGGCTATCGCTTAGAACTCTTGCAACGACGTATCTTCCGCCTTCCTTAACGGTCGACACTCCTATGCCAGAGTAGGCTCCCATGTACTGCCTCATAATATTGTCGAATTCCGACTTGGTATAATATTCGGCATATTCATCATCAAGACCTTGAAGAATAGCATCGGAAATTACCTCGTCAAGCTCTGATTTGCTGTATTTGCCGAGGGCGTCCTCTTCGAAGAGCCTTTCCATTTCGTAATATTTGCCGTACGCCTTCTCTAAATCCTTATATTCCTTGTATGTCTTCTCGTCAATTATTCTTCCGAGCTTAAATACATATAGAAAAAGTGCCAAGGCAACGCAGCTCGCCAGTACTCCGAGCAGAAAGAACAGAGCCCTCGTCCAAGGAGAGCCTGCCCGCTTGTCCTTTGGGGCCTTTCTCTTTGCCTTCGCCTTCGCTTTAGACTTGCCCTTGCCCTTCGAAAGACCATCTTTGGACTTGTCATCTTTATTCTTATCGCTAATCGTATTCAGACTCTCTTCGGCATAAGCGTTATCAAGTCCATATTGCTTATTCTCGTTCTCGTTCATCAGTTCTGTTATCTATCGCTTCTTCTTCGCTTGTAATTGATCTTGCTTCATTCTTGATTCATTCTTGATTGATGCCCGATTTATTCTTGAACCGGCATTATATGGCTGACTATCATCTGCGCCTTCACCACATTCTTCCAGTTATTAATGTCAATGCTTCCAATCAAATCAACGCTCTCGTTCGCCTCTATCAAATCCCCGAACTTCTCCGCATCATGGAAAACAAGACAATCTATCCATCTGCCGCTCTTGTCTTCAATCACGAATTTGGCATAATGCCTATCGCCCTTGAGGTACCTCCAATTCATAGGTCTTACCCCTTTTATCATGAAGAAAGGCGTCTCGTTGTCCTTCCCGCATGGCTCAAGAAGTTGTGCTTCCTCGGCAAGCTGCAGATCGAAGTCCTCTGGGGAGACCTCGGCATCATATCTATACGTCTTATCGAAAATCGTTTCGTCCTCTTCGTAGAGCTTCGCAAGGTCCTCGTTCAAGTGAGCTCGCAAGGAGTCAATCTTGCCGTCTTCAATAGAAAAGCCGCAAGCGGCGCTATGCCCTCCGAAGCTTATGAATTCATCTCGATATTTATCGAGCATATTGAAAAGATTAACCTTCTCTATCGAGCGGCCCGTGCCTTTATAGAAGTCATCGCTCTTCGAGACGATAACGACCGGCCTGTTGAGATTCTCTCTCAGCTTGCCTGCAACTATTCCAAGAACTCCCTCATGTGCTCCGTTAACCTCAAGAACAAGGAAATCTCCTTTCTTGATCTCCTCTTCGGCAGCCGCAGTGCTTCTCTCATAAGCCTCATCCTGCAGCTCCCTTCTTTGCTTATTTGCCTCAACAAGAGCGGTGCAATATGCTTCTATTTCCTCGTCGCTCTCCGCGAGGAAGAGCTTAACTCCAAGCTTTGCATCTCCGAGCCTTCCTGCCGCGTTGATTCTCGGTGCAATTCCAAAGGAAATATCCGAAGCCCGAAGTGTCTTGTAATCAAGGCTCGACATCTCGATTAAACGCCTGAGCCCCTTGTTGCGACAGCCAAGGTGCATTGTCCTAAGGCCGCACTTGACTATCGTTCTGTTCTCATCGAGCATAGGCATAATGTCTGCAATAGTACCTATTGTTACAAGCTCCACTATCTCTGACATAACGCTCTTAGGAATGTCTCTTTTCCTCGAAAGAGCCAGAGCTAATTTGTAGGCAACGCCTACTCCTGCCAAGCCCTTGAATGGATATTCGTCCTCGGGCAGCAGCGGATTTATAATCAGGCCATCTGCCCTTATCTCCGAAATAGTATGATGGTCTGTCACAAGAGTCTCTATGCCAAGTGAGTGCGCATACAGAGTCTCTTCTCTTGAAACCGCACCGCAGTCTACCGTAACAATAAGCTCTCCGCCATCTTCCTTAATCCTGTCAATAGCTTCTTTGTGAAGTCCGTATCCCTCATCCATTCTCGAAGGGATATAGTAGGTGAGATTGTCTGTTAGAGAGCTTATTACTTTCATCAGAAGAGAGGTGGATGTGATTCCGTCGACATCGTAATCTCCGTAAATTACGATTCTGCGTCCGTCATCCACCGCCTTAAGCAACAAATCCACTCCTTCATGCATGTTTGCAAGTAAGAATGGATCGTAAGCTAAGCTCGGTCTCGATGAGAAGAATTCCTCCCGATTCTCCTCACCGATGCCGCGTGATTCAAGAATTGCATTTATCGCTTTATGCATAATTCTCCTAATTCTTTATTTCTTTAATACAAGCTCCAAGGATTTATAGCCGAGCCATTCCTGTATACCGTAAAGTGAAGGTGTGCTCCAGTGGAGTTACCCGTGCTTCCGATATAGCCGATAACCTGTCCCTTGCTTACATATTGTCCATAAGAGCAGTTATATCCGCTAAGGTGTCCATACAGAGCGATAATTCCGTCACCGTTATTTACGGTAATGCAATTTCCGTATCCGCCATACCATGACGCTCTTGTAACGACTCCGTCTCCGATTGCATATACAGGCTTGCCGTATGTTCCTCCATACAGGCAGATATCAAGTCCGTTATGATATTCATACCCATGGAATGGGCAGATTCTGTATCCGTAATCCGAAGTGATAAGATAATTGCTCTGTGTTGGCCAGCAATATGTTCCCGAAGGTGTGAAGCTACCGCCCTGACTTGCTGCAGCTGCTGCAGCCTCTGCGGCAAGCTTGTCTGCCTCGGCATTAAGCTCTTCTTCCTGAGCCTCGTAGTCATCGGCAATCTGCTCGTATTCTTCCTTAAGAGCATCTACTTCAGCCTTCTTTTCCTCGAGGTCTTTCTGCTGCTCTTCCTGCTCAGTCTTCAATTTTTCAATTTCTTCATATTGAACCTCAAGCTCCTTCAGAATTTGCTGGTCGTTCTCGAGAACTTTCTGTACAACATTTACATTCTGTATAAGCTCAGTAATACCCTCCGAGCTTAGAATTACATCGACAAAGCCTACGGTTCCTGTCTTATACATTACAACAAGTCTCTTATTCAAGGACTCGTTCTGTGCATCAACCTCGGCCTGCTTGGCATCAAGCTTGCTCTGCGTCTCCGCAATTTCTATCTTTACATCTTCTATTTCTGCAAGAAGCATATGAGCCTGATATGTCATATCATCTGCACTCTGTCGTGCCTCCTTGGCTTTCTTGCCGGCTTCATTAGCCTCCTTGCGCTTCTCTGAGGCAGATGTCGCATATACACCTGCGAACGACGATATAAGCATTGCAAGGCATAGGCCAAGTGCAACGACGAAATTCTTTCTTTTGCGCATCCCTGCTGCTTCCTTTCTTTTCTATCTTATCTTAACTACGACCATTTGCGGTCTGTCACTATTTAGCGAGGAACCTTCTGATTGAAATAATACTTCCGACAGTTCCGATACCGATTCCGATTGCCGCGAAAATAATCAAAAGATTGATTATCAGATAGTTGACTGGCACAAGTGTTACAGACAGCACTCTCATAATATCTGTTCCGACCATATTTATAATCTTGCTATATATCAGATATACCAGGCCGGTTGAGATTAAGGACGAAATAATGCCCATAAATATACCGCCGAGAATGAAAGGCGCTCTTACGAACCAGTCTGTCGCACCGAGGTATTTCATTATGCTGATTTCCTTCGCTCTATTCAGAACCGTCAGCTTGATGGTATTTGCAACGATTATTATTGAAATAACAACAAGGAAGGCCATCGCAACTATGGAGCCAACCTCAACGAAATGTGTTACCTTCGCGAGCTTCTCGATCGTATCCTGATAATATGTTATGTCGCTTACTCCGCTAATCTCTGGAGCTGTCTTTGCAACATAAGCTGCCGCATCCTTGTCCTCTACATATACCATATATGAGCTTGGCAGCGGATTCTCCTGCATATTATCAAGCAGGTAGCCGTTATCTCCCCATCTCTTCTTAAGAGTATTAAGAGCCTCATCGCTTGAAATAAATTCTGCCTTATCAACGCCATCAAGTCTCTCTAAATCGCTGCCAAGAGCTTCGGTCTGAGATTCCGACAGGCCATCATCTATATAGACCTGAACGACGTTATAATTCTGATTGATTGTTGCTGTGAATAAATCAATATTTACAAAAGTTGTGAAGAACAATCCGAGAATAAGCATCATCGCAGTGATTGCAAGAATCGAGGTGCAGTACATACCCTTATTTCTGCCCATTTGGGAGAAGGACTGCTTAATAGAATATCCTAACCTAGAAAACATATGGGTCCACCTCCGTATTATTCAGATAGTATGAATCAACTGAACCGAATCCATATTGTCCTTCTTCGTCTCTTACAATATGGCCTTTCTCAATCGCAACTACTCTCTTATTCATCTTGTTAACGATATCCTTCGCGTGAGTAACCATCAGAATAGTTGTTCCCCTGATATTTATTTTCTCAAGGAGCTTCATTATCTCCATTGCGGTTACAGGGTCAAGGTTACCTGTAGGCTCGTCGGCTATAAGAACTCTCGGTCTATTTACGATAGCTCTTGCTATGCCAACTCTTTGCTGCTCACCTGCGGAGAGCTCACTTGGATATCTGTTTGCCTTATCTGCAATATCTACAAGTTCGAGAACATAAGGAACTCTTTCTCTAATTTCCTTCTTGCTCTTGTGTAGAACCTCCATCGCGAATGCAACGTTCTCGTATACGGTCTTCTTCTCGAGCAATCTGAAGTCCTGGAAAACCATTCCGATCTTCTGTCTGACCTCAGGAATCTCTCTTCTCGAAAGTCTTGTTATATCCTGCCCCGCAAGAATAATGTTGCCCGAATCTGCTTCTATCTCCTTAAGTATCAATCTAATGAAGGTGGTCTTACCCGCTCCGCTTGGCCCAACAAGAAAAACGAAATCGCCCTTGTGAATGTGGACGGATGCCCGATTAAGCCCGGTGTTTCCTCCATAGTTCTTTGTAACATTCTTGAATATAATCATGGTTCCTCCTAGGTATACTGATACATGATGATTATATACCCACAAATCAATATCTCCAATATTTGCAGGCAATTTTCTCAAAAAAAACACCATATGTAGTTGTTGACATAGCGTTCATAATCTGTTCATAACTTGCGTAGTTCTCAAACGAAAAACGGATAAGCCGAGATTTACTCAAGCTTATCCGCTTTTGCGATAATTATAGATAATTATAATTGAAAAGGATTATAAACAATTTCGATGTGTTTCGAACGCCTTCTATACGAGCTATACGAGCACCTTCGAAAGGAAGTCCTTTGTTCTTTCTTCCTTAGGATTGCCAAGCACCTCGGCTGGTGTTCCCTGCTCTACGATATATCCATCGTCCATGAAGAGGACTTTGTCGGCTACTTCCTTCGCAAAGCCCATCTCGTGAGTTACGACTATCATAGCCATACCGTCTTTGGCAAGGCTTTTCATTACATCAAGAACCTCTCCTACCATTTCTGGGTCAAGGGCCGATGTAGGCTCATCGAAAAGCATAACCTCTGGGTCCATTGCAAGAGCTCTTGCGATAGCAACTCTCTGCTGCTGTCCGCCGGAAAGCTGCTTAGGGAATTCATTTGCCTTATCAAGAAGGCCTACTCTTTCGAGCAGCTTAAGTGCCTTAGCCTCTGCCTCTTCCTTATCCATGCCCTTAACATTTATAGGTGCGCAGGTCAGGTTATCTAATACTGACATGTGTGGGAAAAGATTGAACTGCTGGAAAACCATGCCCATCTTCTCTCTGATCTTATCGATGTTCTCCTTTGTAAGAAGCTCGCCATCGATGTATACTTCTCCGCCGCTTGGCTCTTCAAGGTGATTGATACAGCGAAGCATTGTTGACTTGCCCGAGCCCGAAGGTCCGATAATGCAAAGTACCTCATGCGCATCAACCGTCTGGTCAATACCCTTCAGAACCTCGAGATCGCCGAAGCTTTTCTTTAAATTTTTAACCTCTATCATTGTTGCCATGGCTATTCCTCTTATCCTTTCATCTTCTTCTCATAATGTCCGATGATCTTGGACAGCGGAATTGTGAGAACCATATAAGCAAGTGCTACACCTATATATGCAGGGAAAGTTTCGAAAGAAGAAGCATTCCAGAGCGCTCCGCGACGAAGAATTTCGATTACTCCTACATAACCGAGCACTGATGTTTCCTTGATGAGTGTTACGAACTCATTGCAAATTGCAGGCAGGATAATCTTGAAAGCTTGTGGAATTACGATGAGCTTCATCGCCATCTTCTTAGGCATTCCAAGAGATCTTGCGGCTTCCATCTGTCCCTTATCAACGGCCTGGATACCCGATCTTATTACCTCGCACATATATGCCGCTGAATTGAGTCCGCATACTATGATTGCCGGAATTACAAGCTCCGGCCACTTGAACTGCACGCCTGTTGTCTGAAGCAGTTGAGGAACTCCGTATGCCATGATAAGTGCCTGTACCAGCATAGGTGTGCCTCTTACAATATCTACATATACTTTTGAAATCGCCCGCAGGATTTTGTTGCCGCCCTGTGAACACAACGCTAGGAGCAGTCCGAAGGCTGCTCCTATAACGATTGCTATCAGGCTAACCCACACTGTTGTTGGGATTCCCTTGCAGGCGATGAGAAATCCTTTAAGATAAATTCCCATCTGCGCTGTCTCCTTAATCTAATTTTCTATCTTAATCTCTTAGCTGAACCACTTAGCCAATTCGTTAGCTGAGTCGTTAACCGGTTCGTTAACCGATTCTCTTAAAACCGCTTAGCCGAGTTATTAGCTGAACCACTTTGATACGAGCTCGTCGTATGTTCCGTTTGACTTCATGTTAGCAAGTCCGTCATTCAGCTTAGCAAGGAGCTCTGAGTTGCCCTTCTTTACAGCGAATGCATACTCTTCGTGGTCACCGAAGGATTCTCCTGCGAACTTAGCAATGTCTGAGTGCTCGTTGAGGTAAGCATTTCCTACTGGAAGGTCTACAACTACGCCCTGAACATCTCCGTTCTGAAGCTGCATGTAGCAATCTGTCCACTGGTTAAGAACTACGCCCTTTGCAATCTTGCCCTCTTCTTCGAGGCCCTGAACATATTCTCCGCCTGTTGTTCCGATCTGTGAAGCAAGCTTCATATCGCTTGTTACAGCATCAATTCCTGTAATGTCGCTGTCTGCAGCAACGAGGAGCATAAGGTCTGATTCGAAGTATGTATCACCGAAGTCTGCCTGCTCAGCACGGTCACCGGAGAGCTTGTTCATTCCAGCTGCGATGATGTCTCCCTCGCCGGAATCAAGTGCTGGGATAAGTGCGTCGAACTCGATGTTAACGAATTCAATCTTCAGTCCCTGGTCCTCTGCGATTGCGTTCATCAGGTCTACGTCGAATCCCTGGATCTCATCGCTTCCGTCCTCACAGAATTCGAAAGGTGCGAATGTTGCTTCTGTTACAACCTTGAGTGTGTCGCTGTCTCCGCATGATGAAAGGCTGATTGCCATTGCGCCCATCATTGCAACGATTAGTGCCATTGTTAAAATCTTCTTCATTGTTCTTTCTCCTTTTTCTACTAATTTTCTATAAAAGTTATTCTGTCGCTGGGCTTCTCTAAGCCTCTACTGGGCACCTTGCCCCGCTGACATGGATATTTATACACCTTTATGAATATTTATGCAATACTTTTTTTGAAAAAATATTCACTTTTTTGTATATTTATGCATAAACGTCGCCAAAGGGCGTGGCAAAGCTTGCTTGAAGACACGCTCTCGCTCCGTTGTCGACGCAGCTGATGCTAAGGCGCGACTAACTGTTGTTTGATGGCACGCTCTCGCTTAGTTGTCGACGCAGCAAGAGCGAGACAAAGCTTGCTTGAAGACACGCTCTCGCTCCGTTGTCGACGCAGCTGATGCTAAGCTCTGTCCGCAGGGCAAGCCTACGGCCAATCGCTAAGCACAGGCGTCGCCAAAGGCTCTTCAAGCAAGATTGTCTCGC
>CAVIGM010000038.1:0-5590 GCA_963642455.1 Anaerovoracaceae bacterium
TCGTTGTTTCGATCCAGATTAACAGAAGAATCAATAAGATTGGCTTCGGTTAGCTTGCTGACAACTTCCTGAATCATAAGGGAATCCCCGTTAGCAGAATCATCCCCATAGTAGTCGATGCCATTGGATAGAGTTACAGGAGTTACAGTATTCGTAGAAGAATCGTACTGCGGAATAATATTCTCTACTTGCTGCTGCCCGTAGGAAATATTGCTGATATAGCTACTGAGGGCCTTCGTCTTGCCTCCCTCACCTGTAAAATATTCCGCAATCTTAGGGTCGTCCATAAAGCAATATTTGCCCATGCTTGAATCTTTAAGATGCGTATGCTCCGTGGTGTCTGCAAAATTCACAAAGACCACCAGGTTCGCAAGGGTCGAAGCTGATTGCTCGGCATTAGCCTCTGCAAGATAGATAAACGAGCTACCTGAGAGAATCATTCCCGCAGTAATCGCCACCGCTACAGCTGATTTCATAAGCTTCAGAACATTTGTCTTTTTCATGTGACCATTTCTCATATTCGCAATTATCAATAACGTCTACTATTTCTTGTCTTTCTATTATTTCTTGTTTCGCTTGTTTCGCCAGATTCAACTGCACCCCACATCTTCTCTTGCAGGCCGCAGATATTCATCTTATAAATATAGGCATTTTACCACATCCGCTATCTTATTTCAACTTTAGCACTTCAGCTGTGATATTTTTCGCGCGGCGGCCGTGTTGTGGCGATTTATTCCGCCTCAATCGCTGTAATTCTACGCCCTCTTATGGTATAATATTGTCTTAAAAATATGCCTAATTATACCCCCAGTACGGCTCTCGGAAGTGAAGTCTTTATGAACAACAAGCAGATAATCGACTACAACAGAACATACAGAAGGATCAAGGCGGATAGGGACAAGTACGCTGTCTATATTCTTGTGCTTGTTGTAATCGCGGTCCTTCTTATTTGGCTATTCATTGGGGATTTGACTGGGCTTGTGAGCAATTTCTGCAGGGACGTTCTGCTCCGATTCAATCCGGGGCTGCAGGTGGGTATCAAGTCTGAGACTTACAAAATCCTCGGGACCATCAGCTACGTGAGCATCGGAACGACGCACCCTTCCATGCGTCTGTGTCTCATCAACGCGGCCTGCGCGCTTGCGGTCATACTTTTCTGTGCCTACATGCCTTTCTGCAAGGGGCGGCCTTTTGCCATTTACCTTATCATGACGGGCGCGATTCACCTGATTAACAGCCTCTGGTTCATATTCGGCGGCAATTATTTCCCATATTCAACGACTACCTATTCGCAGCTCTACATGTTGCAAGAGGTCGGAATATGGATAATGTTCTGCATTATGACTATCTGCATTACGGGAATCGTGGGCAACAAAGGAATCGGCGCTAAGCTGCTGACCTTGCTTGCGGTTATGCTGTATTCGATTGTCTTTGGCGCAGTTAGATATGTTGTATTCATTTATCTGCTCTACGAATATTCGGTAATCTACATGGCTCTGTTCTACTTCATGGTCGGGCCGATGTTTGACTTCTTATATTTGGTAATGATCTATGCGTTCTTCGTCAACCACATGATCAGAATTTACGATTCGAGAGACGGAAAGGAGGAATGGAAATGGTCATAATCGCCATTATGAAGGCTTATATTATCTTCGTGATTATCCTGATGCTGCTCTATACGGCAAGGCATTTCTACTTCACCGTCGTGAGGCTGCTTGGGCGGCAGAGGATTTACTATAACGACATCGAGACGAGCAAACTCAAGAGCATTACGGTGCTGATTCCTATGCACAACGAGGAGAAGGTGCTCTCGAACGTCCTGGATTCTCTGCTTAAATGCGACTACAGCCGTGACAAGCTCGAGATTATCCCGATTAACGATAATTCCACGGACCGCACCAAGGAGATGCTCGATGAATATCACAGGCAATATGATTTCATCCGCCCTCTTCATCGAAATTGCAAGGAGAGGGGCAAGCCAGTCGGCCTAAATGACGCGATGCAAATCGCTCGAGGCGAGATTATCATCGTCTTCGATGCGGACTACAGGCCTGCAAGGAACATGCTTAAGCAGATCGCGCTTGGTTTCGAGGACCCTCAGGTTGGCGCGGTTATGGGAAGGGTTATTCCATATAACACTAACAAAAACATGCTGACGCGGCTTATCAATTTGGAACGTTCAGGTGGCTATCAGGTGGACCAGCAGGCACGTTACGACCTTCGCACGATTCCGCAATACGGCGGGACTGTCGGCGGCTTCCGCAAAGATTTTCTCCTTGAGACTGGCGGCTTCAATCCGAAGGTGCTGGCCGAGGACACCGAGCTCACGTACAGACTTTTCACGAATGGCTGGAGGGTTGTGTATGCGAATTCGGCTGAGTGCTACGAGGAGTCTCCGGAGAGCTGGAATGTGCGCGGAAGGCAGATTAGGCGCTGGTCGAGGGGCCACAACGAGGTGCTGTTCAGGTATCTTGTGCCTACGATAGTTAACCCATATATGACCACCTTCCAGAAAATCGACGGCATTTTCCTACTATTTATCTATGCGGTGCCGGTTTTCCTGCTCCTTGGATGGGCTGTGTCGCTTGCGCTCTTCTTCCTTGGAGAGATGGAGATCTTCTCGGGCTGGTGGGTTATATTGTTCCTCGGGATTTACAATTCGCTTGGTAATTTCGCTCCGTTCTTCGAGATCGGAACTTCCCTTATAATAGACGGGCTTCCTGGCGAGGCGCTGCTGCTGCCGCTTATGATGTTCAATTTCTTCTTCTATATGTGGAACATAACGCTTGGCTTCTTCGATGCGGTGCTCGATGTCATTACGGGCCGAGGGGTTAAATGGGACAAAACCGTGCGTTTTGCCGTGAGCGAGGATGTGGCCGGCGAGCCGGATGCGGCTGGAAAAGTGTCGGGCATGCCGAACGCGGGCGGCGCGTCGAGCGCGAGAAACGGCTCGGGCATGACGAGAGCGGCTGGCAAGAAGGAGGCGAGAAGATGAAACTTGGGATAATAGTTTTTATTGCGATTTTCGTAATGATGCTCGCGCTTCCTGTTGTTGTTGCTGGCCTTTACTACAGGCACAAGGGCCCGATTCTGAATATCAGGCAGGACTACACAAGGGATGTAAGGTATTTCGGGCACAGCTTCGCCGCTCTGATGGCGGAGGCTCTTCCTAACATGAAGGGCGATACCATCTTCCTGTCGAAGCCGGAGAAGGTGCTTGAGATTAAGGCGGGCCAGACTATTCAGAGCGCCTTAGCTGCCAAGGCCAGCACCGGCGACGCAGCTGCTGGAGCCATGAACGGTGCAGGCGCAGGCGCGGGTGCTATGAACGGCAGCGGCGCGGATGTCGCAGCTGCCTCGAGCGCTGGCGAGATTGACGAGCTTGTCGTTGCGCGGGAGGCCTCCTTGTTTCTCGACCGTGACGGCCTTGTCTTCAACAACGAGATTTACAGCGAGAAGGACGTGATTTTACTTGGCGAGGAGACGGTAGCACGAGCTATCTACAGCAAGGAACGAATCCTTCTTGGTGATTACACTAAGATTCTAAGATGGGCGGACGCGGAGAAAACCATCGTAACATACCATGACTGCGACCTCGGGCGTAGCGTCACTGCGGGCGAGCAGCTGCTCATCGGTGGCGGCAACATTTTCCATAGACTCTATGCGCCTAAGATTCGTCTTGGGCAGGATGTGGACTCGCCTGACCTCTATCTTGAGACAAGGGATCCGCGGATTTTCAGGTTGCCTGTCTTAAATGATGTTGAATTCAATCGCCGCTATATCGCCGACGACATGATAAGCGAGAACGGAACGGTGCCTCACACTATTATTTCGAAGGGCAATGTTAAGGTAATTGAGAATATCATCCTGCAAGGAGATATTCACAGCGACAAATCCGTCAGAATCATGGAAAACTCCGTTGTTCTCGGCAATATTTTCGCGGAGAAAGAGGTTCTTATCGAGAGGAACGCGACTGTGCTTGGGGATATTTTCACTCAGGGCAGCATCGTCCTCGAGGAAGGGGCGGCGGTAGGTCAGCCGAATAAGACGAGTTCTGTGATTGCGAGGGAGAAGATAACGTTCTACGGGAACAATTACGTGTTCGGCTTCGTTTCAAGCGAGGCTGGCGGGAAAGTGCTGTAAATAGAAGAGGAGCGAGTTCGAGAATCAAATTCGACAAAAGTCGACATAAATCGACATAAATCGACGAAATTCGACAGCAGCGAAATTAGGGGAATCGGAAATGAATAACGAGAGCAACAACATAATATTCGAGGCGTCGCTTTTCCCTGCGGATACCACCTATGCGGAGGAGCTGACTTTTCGCGACCTCGAGGAATATCTGAATATAGACAGTCAGGGTTTCCGAAGCGACCAGTATATTAAGAAGGCTGTGATTCCAAGCGGTGCTACGATGATTCCGGCGAGCCAGTTCTTCGGCTGCAGCAAGCTTGAGGAGGTATCGCTGCCTTCGAGCATCAGGTCTATCGGCGAATATGCTTTTGCGGACTGCAAATTATTAAAGGTCAAAGAGGACATTGCGACTCTGCCACTGACGCGCATCGAGAGCGAGGCTTTCTCTAAATGCGAGGCGCTGCAGCTTGACGTTCTACCTAACACCCTCGTGGAAATAGGAAGCGCGGCTTTTGAAGGCTGCCTGTCGATAGAGGCGATTAAGTTCGGCAAAAGTTCTTCATTAAAGAGGATAGGCGACCATGCTTTCGCGGGCTGTCGGAATCTCAGGGAGGTATTCCTGCCTGACAGCCTTGAATATGTGGGGATATGCGTATTCGACGGATGCACTTCGCTGCGTAATATCTATGCTCCCGAGAGCATTAGGGGCCTTGCGGGCATCAACGAAATAAGGAGATATTGCCCTGCGGCCAAGATCCATTTCCACAGACCGCTAATTTAAGCAGGTTCGCAAGGGTTCGATGCGTAATTAAGAAAATGCCGCAAGAATCCGAAACGAGATCGACGGAATTGAACAAGAACCCGAGACGGAATCAATGGAATTAAGGAATTGAATAAGAATTCGAAGAAGGAATCGGAAATTGAAACCAAATAGCAAATACGATGACAAATTTCAATATAAATATTTAACGGTGGCTTGCCTCGTTCTTCTTGTGCTGGGAATCGTTCTTGCCCTCGCGCAGAACGGCCTCGAGAAGCTGCTCAATTCGAGTGGTGAGGATGCCTACCAATCTGAGAGAAGGGACCTCTATAACGAATACGGCTTGACGGACAACAAGTCTCTTTCGACGGCGAAGTTGCTTGAGACGGATAGTCTTGTGGTCTACCGCGACCGCCTTTTCAAGATAAATCAGACGGATAAGTCGAACGCTACGTATGCGGCGAATATCGCAAAGGCTCTTACTAAGCAAACCGGCGCGGACCTTCTGATTATGCCTGTTCCGCAAAGAGGCATCTTCGAGGACGGCTACGAGAGCGAGAAGGACCAATACAGCGACTATATCGCAGCTCTTGAGAAGGCTCTGGGCGCTCAGAGCACGACTGTATTGAATCCTCTGTCGGCGCTTCAGAAGCACTCGAATGAATATATTTTTTATAGGACCGAGAGCTGCTGGAC
>CAVIGM010000038.1:6150-10803 GCA_963642455.1 Anaerovoracaceae bacterium
CTCAAATGGGCAACAAGTCCTATATGAGAGCGCTTAACTCGCTTGTTTCGAGCAGCGATAAGAGCGACAAGAGTAGCGACAAGAGCAGCGATACGAGTGATACGAGCGACAACAAGAAGACTAACGAGGAAGGAGATGCTGAATAATGTCGGAACTTTTTCTTAAAGGCTTAAGACTTTTCTTTGAGAAAACTCTGCCTTATGACAACTTCCATATCGATGCGGACCTTGCGCAGCTCATCTTCTTAATCACGGGAATCTTGCTTCTCGTCATGGGCAGCAAGATATATACCTTCTGCGCTTCTTTGGTCGTATTCTGGGGCACATGCATCGTTGTATGCACGCTGATTGACGGCCACGCCGGGCGAAGAGCGACTGTCACAGCCTTCGTGCTTATCGGTTGCCTTCTTGCTTTTGCGGCTTTCAAATGGATAAAGGCTGATGCGGTCATATTAAGCGCCATGGCGGCCTCGGGAGTAACGTATGTATTCGGGCTTCCTTGGTGGGCCATCCTTCTGATAGCGATTGCCTGCGGAGTGGCTGGAGGCTTTTTCCCAAGGCCAGCAGCACTTATCTCCACAGCGACCATCGGAGCTTGCCTAATCTACGAGACGGGCATCAGATACGTTGCAATATTTGTAATCTGCGGCTTGTTGTTCCAGCTTATTTGGTATGACATTTTGTCGGAAAGGAGGCTCTTCATATGGAAACGGTTTTTCGCAAAGAGATCAAATACCTGATAGACCACAGGACTTCCCTTCTTCTGCAGCAAAGGCTCGACCAGATAATGCGAAGAGACGCGCAGGGCAACAACGGGAATTATTTCATACGCTCCCAATATTATGATTCTATTGAGGACAGCGACCTATGGGATAATCTGGACGGTTTGTACGAGAAGAGAAAGATTAGGCTTAGGATATATTCGCTCGAGGATACTACCGTCAAGTTGGAATATAAATGCAAGAATGGCTCTGACGGCGTTAAATATTCGCTGCCTATCACTCGGGAGGAGGCTCTCAGAATGGAGCAAGGCGATGCGTCTTTCCTGCTTAATTATAATTCGGAGCTTGCGATTAGGTTGTACCTTCGAATTACGCAGGGCTGCTACCGGCCTAAGACGATAATCGACTATAACAGGCTCGCCTTCGAATATCCCGCGGGGGATGTGAGAATCACCTTCGATACGGATATGAGGGCCGCTGAATATCCATACGGGCTGTTCGAGAAGGTCGGGACCAACGCCTTTAGCAACACAGAGCAGGTCCTTATGGAGGTCAAATACACGGGCTTTCTGCCGGAGACGATAGCGGAGGTGCTCAAGGAGGCTAATTGCCTATATACGAGCCACAGCAAATATTCGCGGGCACGGATGCTGTAAAGGTAAGACCCGGGCCGATACAAATACAAGAGAGGAAGAAAGAGAAAAATGAGAGAATTTATAATAGAGAACCTTGCAAACACCGAAGCGCTGAGTGTGAGCGTAATCTTGCTTAACAACATCGTAGCAATTATCGCCGCATTTTTTATCATGTTCACGTATAAGATTTCATATACGGGGCCTGCATACAGCCGCAAATTCAACATTTCAATCGGCACGATAACAATCATCACATCCATGATTATGAGCATCATCAGCAACAACGTGGCTCTGTCCCTTGGTATGGTCGGCGCTCTTTCTATCATCCGTTTCCGTACGGCTGTCAAAGATGTGCGAGATGCCACTTACATTTTCTGGGCGATTGCTGTTGGTATCGGCTGCGGCGTTTCGCAATACGCACTTATCGCCATCGGCTCGGCTTTTCTGCTGCTCTTCCTTATGCTTACAAGAAAAGGTTTTGCGGCTAACAAGAAGCTCATGGTCATTCAAGGCGATGCAGGCTGTCTTCACAAAATCGAGGCGGCTGTCGATACTTATTTCGAGGGCAAGGCGCACGCTTCCATGCGAAATGTTACAAATACAAGTTGCGAGCTTGTGTACTCCATAGGCGAGGGGCTTCTCGAGGAATTTGCGAAGGACAATAATGTGGATATTTCGGAGAGACTCATCCGAATTGAAGGTGTAAGGCGCGTTAACATAGTTGACCAGAAGGACGAGCTTTCTATGTAGGGGGTTCAAATTATGGAACGGCTGAAGAAAATCCTGCTTTGCATCCTGATGATAGTGCTTCTTCTCGGAGGCACTCTCTTTGCGAGCTATTTGCTGCAGTCACAGAGCGCAGAGGAAGAAATTAAGGGATCTACCATCAGCGACGACGAGCAGGCTGACTGGATTGCACCGGACAGTGACTACCTGGAATATTACGGCCTTGGGGATTTTGCCACCACCCTTCCTGTGGTCCACATTAACACTAAGGGCCAGCAGATTCTGAAGGAAAATTCCATCTGGGGCAGCATCGCGCTTCTTGAGGCGAGCGAGACTGCGCAGTCGGTTAGCTCCGTGCCTAATTCGATATACAGGGCGACCATCAAATACAGGGGCGCTTCGTCGTATTCGAAATTCGCGAAGAAGCAATATCGCATCAAATTCTATAAAGACAAGAAAAACAAGGCTAAGAATGTGTCGCTTGCGGGTATGGGCGAGGACAGCGAGTGGGTGCTGAACGGGCCGTATCTCGACAAGACACTTATAAGAAATAAACTGATGTACGACCTTGCGAGGGAGTGCAACGGCTGGGCTCCTGACTCGAGATTCGTGGAGCTTTTCCTTGACGGAGAATATCAGGGCGTATATCTGGCGGTTGAGCCTGTTACCAATGGCGCAAGTCGCCTTCGCCTGTCGGAATTTGGCCTGATTTCTGGGGAGACCGCCTATGTTGTGGACAGAAACAGAGAGAATACCGAGGACGAGGCTCTGACGACCTACGGCAAAACTTCCGGTCACACCAACAATGCTCTTTATCTTAGCTATCCTTCTAAGAAGGATGTGACGGACGAGCAGAAGGCCTATATCATCAAGGACATTTCCGCCTTCGAAGAGGCGCTGTATGGCGAGAATTTCAAGGACAGCAAGAGCGGCTACCAGAGCTACATAGACGTGGACAACTGGGTGGACTATTTCATTCTTAATGAATTCTCCATGAATACCGACGCTGGCAACCTTTCTACATATATGTATAAGGAGCTGCACGGGAAGTTGCAGCTTGCGGTCTGGGATTTCAACAACGGATTCGACAATTACCAGTGGTTCCACATGCCAACGGACGAGCTCAACACAACGGAAAATTCCTGGTTCAATCGCATTTGGGAGGACGAGGATTTCCAAGCAAGGGTTAAGAAAAGGTATCAGGAGCTTCGCGCAACCACGCTCTCGGAGGAGCACATACTTGGCCTTATCGCGTCGTATCAGAGCGAGCTCGGCTCTGCGGTAGACAGGAACTTCGCAATATGGGGCTATTCTTTCGAGGAAAACCTTCTTGCCGGCAAGAAGGAGGACGGAAGCTCGAGAGACATCACAAGCTACGACGCTGCCATGGCGCAGCTTAAGACTACCATACACGACAGATTGGCTTATCTTGATAAGGAATGGGGTTAAACTATATGAATAAGAAAGTTCTCGTGGTCTTCGGAACAAGACCGGAAGCAATTAAGATGTGCCCGCTTGTTCTCGAATTACAGAAAAGCGACAAGATAGAGACTGTGGTCTGCGTAAGCGGCCAGCACAAAGAGATGCTCGAGCAGGTGCTCGAGATTTTTGCAGTGACTCCCGACTATGACCTTACCATTATGAAGGAGGGCCAGGACCTCACGGATGTGACTTGCGCTATCCTCACGGGCATGCGCGAAATCCTCTCTAAAGAGCAGCCTGACCTTGTCCTCGTTCATGGCGATACATCGACCGCTTTTGCGACATCTCTTGCCGCATTCTACCAGCAAATTCCTGTAGGCCATGTCGAGGCCGGGCTTCGCACCTACAACATGCTGTCCCCTTACCCCGAGGAATTCAACCGCGAGGCCATCGGACTTACGGCCAAGCTGCATTTCGCTCCGACCGCAAAAGCCGAGGCCGCCCTTCTAAGAGAAGGCAAGGCCGCTGAGGACATTTACGTTACGGGAAACACGGGCATCGACGCCCTTAATTATACGGTAAGAAGCGATTTCTACCATCCTGAGATCGAGTGGGCTAAAGGCAGCCGCCTCATCGTGCTGACCGCCCACAGGCGCGAGAATCTCGGCGAGCACATGCACGATATGTTCCGCGCCATCAGAAGAATCGTGGAGGAATTCGAGGATGTTAAGGTGATCTATCCTGTGCACCTCAATCCTCAAGTTAGAAAAATCGCAGATAATGAGTTCGACGGTTGCGACAGGATTCACCTCATAGAGCCGCTGGATGTGGTGGAATTCCACAATCTTATGAAAGCAAGCTATTTGATTATGACGGATAGCGGCGGGATTCAAGAGGAGGCGCCTGCGCTCGGCAAGCCTGTGCTTGTAATGAGGGATACCACGGAGCGCCCTGAAGGTGTGGATGCTGGAACCTTGAAGCTTGTCGGAACAAGCGAGGAGAATATTTATATAGAATGCAAAAGGCTCCTCACTGACGAGCAGGCTTATCTTGCGATGAGCGGCGCCAAGAATCCTTACGGCGACGGAACCGCGAGCATGCAAATCAGAAGGGTTATCGAGGAGCGCGGATAGATGAGAGCAGTTGCCG
>CAVIGM010000039.1:0-9996 GCA_963642455.1 Anaerovoracaceae bacterium
CGCTCGATTTTCTCTATTTTTTTGAATCCCAACGCTTCGCTGCGCCTGCCCGAGCCTCTCCCAACGCCGCGCCGCGCGATCTCCTAAGAATTTTCCGCTCGAGATTGACAATTGGGGAACATTTGCGTATTATTTGATATAGAAATGCTCCCCAAATCGCAAGTTGCAAGGGCCCTCAGAGCCGCAAGCCGCAGGCCTCGAACCGCAAGGGCCTCAGAGCCGCAAGCCGCAGGCCTCGAATCGCAAATCGCAAGGGCCTCAGAGCCGCAAGCCGCAGGCCGCAAGGGCCCTCAAATATATAAGGAGAACAAATAATGGCAGCGCAATATAATGAAATACAAGAATTGCTCAGAAGTCGCGCCGACCTCAACGCAAGACTTAATCTATTGCCTTATGACGGCACTCCCGAGATTAAGGAACGCGGCGAGGGGAAATACCTTTATGTAAGAAAACGCGTGGCAGGTAAGCAGACGTCCACTTATGTTGGCACATATAGCGAGGATTTGTATAATCTGCTTCTGAGAAATGCCAGGGAAGCTCGCGAGATTAGGAAATCGCTTCGAAGCATTGAGAAGCAGCTTGTCGCGGCCGGCTATTCTGAGGACGAGCTTTCCGCTGAAGTTATAAGAAATATCGATTTTGCACGCGCGAATATGAAGATGGCGATCTATGATCAGACTGTTTTGGAGGGCGTTGCGACATCTTATCCGCAGACGGAGGAAATCATAGATAATGGAAAAGTATCTGGCATGACGGCTACCGATGTGCAGAAAATCCTGAATTTGAAGCATGCGTGGGAGTTTATTCTGGATCGAGATGTGGTCACAAGCCGCAGCGATTACTATATGCTGAGCCATATTGCGAGGCTCGTCAATGAAGGTTTTCTTGCGGAAGGCGGCCGAATCCGCGGTGTCCCTGTTGCCATAGATGGCTCGGCTTATGTTTCGCCCCTGCCGATTGAGTCAGATGTAAAAGACGAGATTCGCAAGATCGTGGGCGAGAAGGGCTGTGCGAAAGGCGGCGCAGATTGCGACACAGAGGGAAGTGCAAAAGGCGACGCAGATTGCGACACAGAAGGAAGTGCAAAAGGCGGCGCGGATCCTGACGCAAAGGGCGGCGCGGTCGATGTAGCTATCAGGCTATGCCTTTACTGCATGAAGACGCAGATTTTCTCGGATGGCAATAAGCGCGCTTCTGTTATCTTTGCGAACCATTATCTCATTTCCCACGGAGGAGGTTTTCTTGTAATTCCTGAGAAGGAAGTACCAGAATTCAAGAAATTGCTCGTCAAATATTACGAAGGCGAAGACATATCTGTTATTGCGCGCTTTATGAAGGAGCGCTGTTGGAGCACGCCCGAGCGTAACTAAGCATACCGCGCGCATCGGAGCGTATCTCATCAAACTGAAGCACGCGCGCATCGGAGCGTATCTCATCAAACCGAGGCACGCCCGAGCATAACTAAGCATACCGCAACTTTTTTTATAAGACACTACAACAACTACAAAGGACAACAAGCATGAACATTTACACCACAATCGCCAAAGAACTTAAGATTAAAGAAGAGCAGGTCAGAAAGACGGTCGAGCTGATCGACGAGGGCAACACCATTCCTTTCATTTCCCGTTATAGAAAAGAAGTGACGGGCGGTCTGAACGACGAGGTTCTAAGAGAGCTCGACGACAGGCTGAGATATTTGCGCAATCTCGAAGAGCGAAAGGAAGAGGTCGTAAGGCTTATCGAGGAGCAGGGCAAGCTTACCGAAGAGATTAGAGCCGATATTGAGGCGGCGGAGCTCCTTCAGAGGGTTGAGGACATCTATAAGCCATATAAGAAGAAGAAAGCTACGCGTGCTTCGAAGGCGAAGGAAAGAGGCCTCGAATCGCTGGCGAAGATGATACTCGAACAGAAGCTCGAGAAAGGCGACTGCCGTGAACTTGCGGCTGAATATGTGCATATAGATGAAGATAAGCCCGAGCTTTCCGTGCCTGATGAAGAGGCTGCGCTTGCTGGAGCTTGCGATATTATCGCGGAGCAAATATCTGACGATGCCAACCTAAATGGTGCAATCAGAGAGAAAACAAGCAAGGCCGGAGTGCTTGAAACTCAGGCGACAGACCCCGAGGCAGAGTCGGCTTACGAAATGTATTATGATTCGCACGAGGGCCTTTCGAAAATCCCTAATCACAGAATTCTTGCGATTAACCGTGGCGAGAAGGAGAATTACATCAAGGTTAAGACCGTTATCGACCAGACCATGATAGAGGATTTGATTGCCAAGAAATATATCAGCAATCAGAGAAGTATTTTCAAGGATTATCTTGACCGCACAATAGACGATTCATACAAGAGGCTAATTGCGCCATCTATCGAGCGCGAGATAAGAGCTGCTCTTACCGAGAGAGCTGAGGAAGAGGCAATAAAGATTTTTGCACAGAACACCAAGAATCTTCTCATGGTGCCTCCTGTAAAAGGAGCAAGAATCATCAGCATAGATCCGGGCTACAGAACGGGCTGCAAGGTGGCGGTGCTCGACGAGACAGGCAAGCTTCTTTCCAATACCACAATATATCCGACCGCGCCAAGATGCGATGTTGACGGCACGAAGAAGACACTCGCACAGCTTGCGAGAAAATACGACATCAATACAATCGTAATCGGAAACGGAACGGCGAGCAGGGAGACCGAGGAAGTCGTTGCGGATTTTATCAAAGAGAGCGGACTTAAGCTTCGCTATACCATCGTAAATGAGGCGGGCGCTTCGGTCTATTCGGCGTCCAAGCTTGCGAGCGAGGAATATCCGGAACTTGATGTCACAACAAGGGGCGCAATGTCGCTTGGAAGAAGGCTGCAGGACCCTCTTGCCGAGCTTGTTAAGATAGACCCAAGGAGCATCGGCGTTGGCCAATATCAGCATGATATGAATCAGAATAAGCTTGAATTTGCTCTTCGCAATGTCGTAGAAGACTGCGTTAACAGAGTCGGAGTTGACCTCAATACCGCAAGCCCTTCGCTTCTTTCGTATATTTCGGGCATCAATATGGGAATCGCTCGCAATATAGTCTCGTATAGAGAAGAGCACGGAAGATTCACAGATAGAAAAGAGCTTCTTAAGGTCGCTAAGCTCGGACCTAAGGCTTACACGCAATGCGCGGGTTTTCTGAGAATCAGCGGCGGAGCAAATCCTCTCGATAATACGTCCGTTCATCCCGAATCCTATGATGTCGCACAGCAGCTTCTTGCAAAAGCAGGCCTTAAGCTCTCGGAGTTACAAGGTGGTGTGCCAGATATAGAGGCAAGGCTCGGCTCGGCAATGGGCGGCAAGCTAAGTATCGCAGAGCTTGCGAAGGAGCTTAATGTAGGCTCGCCTACAATCAAGGACATTATCGAGGAGATTAAGAAACCAGCTCGAGATCCTCGTGAGGATGCGCCGGCTGTGGTATTTCGAAATGATGTAAGAAGCTTCGATGATCTTCGAGAGGGCATGGAAATGACAGGTACGGTTCGAAACGTGGTTGACTTCGGTGCCTTCGTCGATATCGGAGTAAAGAACGACGGACTTGTGCATATTTCGCAGCTTTCCGACAAATTCGTTAAGCATCCTATGGATGTCGTTGCTGTCGGAGACACCGTCAAGGTTAGGATAATCTCAATCGACAAGGCTAAACAGAGAGTCGGCCTCACGATGAAGGGCCTATCCTAAGTTACATATAGCGATGAATCGCGAAGCATTGCAAGAACCGCGAAGCATCGCAAGAATCGCGAAGCCGAATACTTTCATTGAAATATGCAATTACATATCGCGGTTTTCTATGCAAAATTTATGCAATTTTTCACATAAGAAAGCTTGAATATTTGGGCGGATAGTAGGACAATAAAGGGTATGAATTTCGACATTATTAAAGGTATTTTCATAAGAGACGTCAAAAGGCTGCTACACAACTGGGTTGCTGTAGTGGTTATTTTGGGTATTTGTTTTCTGCCTGCCCTTTACGCATGGTTCAATATAGGGGCGAATATGGACCCTTATCAGAATACTGGCAACATCCTAATCGGCGTGGCCTCCTGTGACGAGGGCGCAAGCTCAGAGCCAACAGGCGAAATAAATATAGGCGATATGATTACGGACAAGCTCAAGGATAATGACCAGCTTGGCTGGCGTATCGTAAGCAAGAAGCAGGCTCTTGAAGGTGTTGAAAGCAGCGAATATTATGCATCGATAATCATTCCGAAGGATTTCAGCCAGCAGATGCTTGACTTCTTAAATGGCAGTGTTGGTGCACCTAAGCTCAAATATTATGTAAACGAGAAAAAGAATGCCATCGCGCCTAAGGTTACGGATACAGGAGCAAGCACGCTTCAGACCATGATCAACCAGACTTTTCTTATGACTGCCTCAGAGGTCGTAAGTGAAATAATAGCCGAATACTCGGGTATTGCGGTGGGCGAAATAGGAAATGCCCAGTCGCAGGCAATTATGAATCTCGAGCAGGTTAAGAATATAATTTCCCAATATACGAGATTGAACAAGAACGCAAGCCAGTCTATTTCTGCAAGCAAGAATGAGATTACGAAAGGACAGCAAGCCCTTACACAGGCACAGAAGGAACTTCCTATTGAGGCGGCGGCCATACTCGGATCTGAGCTTACAAGGATGAATACGATTCTTGCATCAATGAAAGACGGCCTAACCAGTGCCAACAGGGTTCTGATCAAATCAAATACCAGTCTTAACCAAATAAGTGCGCAGGTAAATAATACCGAAGCGGAAATCCAAGCTATACAAGGCCTCGACGTCGTGCAGAAGCTATCTGAACTTAGCGGACTTGATCCTAATGAGGTTTCGGACTTCATGGAATCACCTATTCAAGTAGAGAGCAAGGCGCTGTATCCTGTTAAGAATTACGGAAGCGGAATGACGCCTTTCTATACTATGCTGGCTATTTGGGTTAGCGGACTTGTGCTTATAGCAATCATACATCTTGAAGTTGATAGAGAAGGCTTCGAGACAGCAAGCCCTAACGAGGCATATCTTGGAAGATGGCTTCTATATATTTCAATCGGACTTATCCAAGCTGTTGTTATCTGCCTTGGAGATATTCTCTTGCTTGGCGTTCAATGCAAGCATCCTCTCTTGTTCTGCATAACGGGGCTTGTTGCAAGCGTCTGCTTCGTAAGTCTAATCTATGCGCTTGCGGTCAGCTTCAGGCATATCGGAAAAGCCCTTGCGGTAATTCTTGTAATTCTGCAGATTCCGGGCTCCTCCGGCACCTATCCGACCGAACTTCTGGGTGCTTTTTTCCAGAAGTTAAGCCCGTTTCTTCCTTTTACATACGGAATAAACGCGATGAGAGAAGCAATAGCTGGACTCTATCGTAACTACTACATAAATAACCTTCTGATTCTCGTCGTTTTTACCGCGGTGGCAATGTTCATAGGCCTCGTTGTTAGAACTCTTATGCTTAATTTGAATAGAGTATTCGATATTGAGCTTGGCAAAACAGGGCTTATCGAGACCGAGGAAATCGGCCAGAAATACGAGAATAAGAAATTCAAGGCGGCCGCAAGAATCCTGATGGGCGATAAGAGAACTCAGGAGAAGATAAATGAGGCAAGGGAGCGTTTCGAGGCGAAGTATCAGCAAAGAGCTGGTCGGGGAATTCTGCTGATGATTACAATTCCTATGGCTCTGATGTTTCTCATGTTCTTCTTAGAGGCGAAGATGATAATGCTGACAATATGGATTATCACCTTTATCGGCCTTGATGTATATCTTATTATGCTTGTATTTATACATAGAAGAAATGAAGAGGAAGCAGAGGAAACAGAAGAAATAGTTGCGGCAGTGGAGGCACGAGTAGAGGCCGAGGTCGCAGAAGAAAGAGCAGAAGAAAGAGCGCATGCAGCAAGAACTTCAGAAGAAAGAATGCGTGCAATAGCTCGAATAATAGCAGAAGAAAGAGCGCGTGCAGCGGCCAGAACACCGGCAGAAAGAGCGCGAGTAGAAGCCAGAATAGCAGAAGAAAGGGCACGCGAAGGAGCCAAGATAGCAGAAGAAAGAGCGCGTGCGGAAGCCGAAATGGCAGAAGAAAGAGCACGTGCAGCAGCTGAGATGGCAGAAGAAAGAGCGCGTGCGGGAGGTGAAGTGACTAATGAGTAGTAGAATACGCAATTCCCTCCATAATATTAAACAGATCATAGTAGATGATTTCCATGCCTATAACGATAACGTTATTGCAATCGTGATAATTGTCGGGCTTGTTTTCATACCTTCTTTGTATGCGTGGTTCAATATAAGCGCAAGCTGGGATCCATATAAGAATACCGGCAACCTTAAGATTGCTGTCGCAAATACAGATGAGGGCTATGTAGGCGACCTTAGCACAATAGAAGTGAATTTCGGTGAGAGGCTGACCTCGGAAGTTAGAGCAAATAACAAATTCAGATGGGTGGTAGTCGATGAGGATGAAGCCCTTGAAGGCGTCAAATCCGGAGAATATTATGCTGCAATAATAGTGCCCGAGAGCTTCAGCCGAGATATGATGAGCCTTTTCTCAACTGATATTAAGCATTCGAAGATTATCTATTATTCGAATGAGAAGGAAAATGCCATTGCCGGCAAGGTTACCGTAAAGGGTGCCGATGCTATTCAGCAGAGCATCAACGAGACCTTCAACAAGATTATAATGCAGGTCGCTATGGACATTCTGGATAATCTCACCGAAGATGAAAGCGATCTTATCAATCTGGAGACGGCAAGAGGCATAATAAATAGCATGGACAAGATCTGCGTTCAGCTTGAGTCTCTGCAGACAAGCTGCGAGACTATTGGTGCCGCCTTGGATACGATATCCGGAAACTTCGAGACAAGCGCAAGCATCGGCGAGGCGATGGAGAATTTTACCAAGAATGCTCAGAGCGCTCTTCAGAATGTAGATGTTGATAAGATTAAAAAGCAGGCGGAGAAACTCCCAGACGGTCAGACAAAGACTGATTTGTTGAAGCAAATAAATCAGCTTGAAGCTCTCAAATCTGGCTCTTCGACAGCACTTAGCGGACTCAATACCGCAGGAAAGAGCCTTGATGTAGCCATGCAGGAATCTCAGAAGACCGTTGCGGAGCTCGCAGAATGTATGGATGGCACAACGAAGGCTCTTGCGGCTTCAAAGAAATCAATAGCCTCGACAAGAGACAAGCTAAGAGAGGCCTTGGATTCAGAGAATCTTGATCTTATTAAGAAAATCCTAAGTGAGAACAATGATGACCTCAGTAGCTTCCTTGCTTCGCCTGTAAGCCTTGATACGCACAAGGTATATCCAGTCGAAAATTACGGCTCTGCTATGGCACCTTTCTATTCGTCGCTTGCAATATGGGTTGGAGGAACAATTCTTGCCTCGATGCTGCATGTAGGCTTGACCGAAGAAAGACGCCGCAAAATGAAGAACCTTAAATATCACCAGGAATATATAGGGCGCTCCGTATTATTTATATCCATCGGACTTTTGCAGGCCTTGATAACCTGCTGCGGAGACCTGTGGTTCCTCGGAATACAGTGCAAGCATCCGCTTCTCTTTGTTCTGACGGGCTTGCTATCGTCATTTGTATTTATAAATATCGCCTACATGCTTACCGCATCATTTGGCGATGTCGGCAAAGCGATATGCGTAATCCTTCTGGTTATACAGGTTGCGGGTTCCGGCGGAACCTTCCCAATCGAGATGGAGCCGAAGGTCTTCAGAATAATGTATCCTTTCCTGCCTTTTGCGCATAGCTTGACGGCCATGAGAGAGAGCATAGCAGGCTGCTACGGAAGTACATATATAAAGGAAATGCTGATACTTTTAATCTATCTTGCCATTTCGCTTGTGATAGGACTCTTCCTGAGAAATCCTATCATCAAATTAAACAGAAGCTTCAAGGAGAAGCTCGAAGACACCAAAACAATGGGCTAACAACCACGAAAAAGGAGGACAATTTCGATGAAAATTGCAATTACTTACGAGAACGACAACGTGTTCCAGCACTTCGGACACTGCGAGCAGTTCAAAATCTACGAAATAGATGACAACAATACTATCGTTTCTGAGGAAATTGTTGGAACAGAGGGTACAGGTCACGAGGCTCTTGCAGGATGGCTTGCAAATAAGGGCATAGATACAGTTCTCTGCGGAGGAATGGGAGATGGAGCAAAGGCAGCGCTTGATGCAGCAGGCATCGAGGTAATCTCGGGAGTGCAGGGCAATGTCGCTCAGGCTCTTGTTGCCTATGTAAATGGCGAGCTCGTATCGGAAGGCGTTAACTGCGACCATCATCATGGAGAGCATGACCACCATCATGAAGACGGCGAAGCTTGCAACTGCGGAAGTGATTGCGGAAGTGATTGCGGCGGCGGATGCGGCGGTGGCTGCGGCTGTGGTTGCGGTGGCGGCGGAATGCCTCAGATCATTTACAATGGCCCAAATGCCGGCAAGCAGTGCGCCGTTCACTACACAGGAACCTTCGACGATGGCGAGAAATTCGACAGCTCATACGACAGGAATCAACCACTTAGCTTCATCGCCGGAGTCGGCATGATGATTCCTGGCTTCGACAAAGCCGTAGTAAATATGGAAGTAGGTCAGGTAATTGAAATACATTTAGAGCCAGAAGAAGCTTACGGACAGCCTAATCCAGACAATGTTCTGACAGTTCCAATCGCAGAAATGCCAGGCTCAGAGGACCTCGAGGTAGGCCAGCAGGTATACCTGCAGAACCCATACGGACAGCCTGTTCCTGTAAGGGTAACTTTCAAGGACGATAAGGATATAACCTTCGACGCAAACAGCGACATGTGCGGCAAAGCCCTGAATTTCAAGATCGAGCTTATTAGTGCGGAATAATGCGGGTATTGCGGAGTATTGTGGAGTATTGTAGAATGTTGTAGAGTAATAAGGTGGACCGTGCTTCGGTAAACGAAGCGCGGTCTTCTTTACCAAAATTGGGAAAAAGAGGTGTTATGGGCTTGGACAAATTATACAAAGACAGAAATGGTCATGTCGACTGGAGGTTTTTCCTAAGCAGCACTCCAGCGAGGGATTACATATTCCAAAAGGAAGCTTACGAGGCGCAGCTTGACAGGGCGGCGGAGTATATCTTGAACGCCGACTGCATCATAATCGGGGCTGGTGCGGGCGCTTCGACTGCAGCAGGCATCCAATACGGCGGCAAGCGCTTCACCGACAACTTCGCGGAATTTATAGAAAAATATGGCGAATACTACATGCCCGACATGTATGCTGCCGGCTTTTACCCCTTCCCCTCCGAGGAGGCGAGATGGGGCTACTGGTCCAAACACGCGCTCATGAACCGCTTCGACCCACCGGCTTTGCCACTTTACAAGGAACTCTATGATATCGCAAAGGGCAAGGATTATTTCGTGCTCACCACCAACGTTGACCACCAATTCTACAAGGCGGGCTTCGACGAGGCGCGGATCTTTGCAACGCAAGGCGATTACGGGGAAATCCAATGCCTGCGAGCATGCCACCCTAAGATTTATGCCGCGGAGGATCTCTTTCGCAAAATGGATGCTGCAAGGCGCGACTGTCTGGTTCCGTCGGAACTTGTGCCAAGGTGCCCGGTATGTGGCGGCAAAATGAGTATGCATCTTCGCTGCGATGATTATTTTGTGGAAGACGAGGCTTGGCACGAGGCGGCCGACCGCTACGCGGATTTCCTTGAGGCATGCAAAGGAAGAAAAGTCGTGCTTCTGGAGCTTGGCGTCGGATTCAACACGCCGGTCATCATTCGTTTTCCATTCGAGAAGCTGATGCGGGAGAACAAATCATACAGCCTGATTCGTCTGAACATGGACGAGGCGGTGGTGCCCGCAAGCTTGGGAAGGCGCGCAGTCGGCATCGGCGGCGACATGGCAAAGGCGATTTCAGATATAAGGAGGCTATTGATATGACGCAGGATGAGAGACGGGAATTTCTGATTCAATATCTTCTGAAGGAA
>CAVIGM010000040.1:0-9734 GCA_963642455.1 Anaerovoracaceae bacterium
ACTACGTTTGTCATGGTACTTTCTCCTTACTTTGTGAGTCCGAAATCGTATTGCAAATATTCCGGAAGTTCACATTCCATATGGATGTCAAACAGCAACGTTCCTTTCGGATTGTTCGTCTTCCTCGGATTCTTCATCGCGCCCTCACCGACATAGGTGAATGGCATTACTATGCCGTTCTCTGATTCTACTTTGCGGATAAACACATAGGCTCGCTTGCTGTTTATTAACTCTGCCTGCCGTTCTTCATTGAGGCCGGCCTCGCATTCCCATTGGAACAAATCGGGCTGAAGGAATTTATCTTTATAATTGAGGTGCTCCTGTATGCTGGCATCCTTCTTTATGGAAGCGAAAATCACAACATTGCCATCATAGACATAGGTCCCCTTCATCGTATAACCCGGATTTTTCAAGAGCTTGAGCTGTACCTGATCCATGCGGTAGCTCTGCCAGAGCTTGAAGCCCGTTTCCGTACCGTAGTCGGCTGTATACCGTGTCAGTCCATATTCAAGTAAATCCTCAAGATATTCTGTGAATTGGTCATCAAGCGAGATCCCTGCAAGAGCACAACGATTATCGTCAACTGTCAAAAAGCCATTATCCTGAATATATTTCAGTGCGTGCTCCAACTGTTCATGTGTATAATCTCCGATATTCTCCGATAGCCTTGTCTCTATCTCAGGCAAGCTCGTAACACCGTGGATTGCGCTGTCAAAAATGAGATACTCATGCTGCCGCACGAGCGGAAGCATAGCGGAAAGATAATTTGCAAAGGCAATCTGTCTTTCTGTAAACACGGGCAGCAGTCTTGCATCTTCATCGCTGTCATCCAAAATTCCGTGGAGGAAATTGTAGTAGGAAAAGCATTTCTTCCCGCCAATTTTGATGCTCATAAACCGAAGCAAATCCGGTGCGCAGTCGTTATTGAGATAATCCATATGCTTCGGATAGGCTTCTGCACCGATGTATTTCCTGAAGTTGAAATAATCTTGTTTGAGGTATACGAGACTGTTGAAATTCTCTTTTTCGATATAGCTGATGATTTCTTCTTTACTCAAGTCATCTATGTGAATCTCGACGCCGTAATCAGCAAGACCGATTGCCGTGAAATCGTCCTTTACAAGCGACATCATCAGTCGCTTTTCCAACACAAAGTTTTCCGCCAAGGACGAGAGAGCGAAAGCAATCTGAACGCTTCGCTTATAGCTGTTTCCGATGAAGTCCAGCACGGTAACATACTGCTTATTGTCGTATTTTCGGAGGCCACGTCCAAGCTGCTGAATGAAAATTGTGGAGGATTCGGTCGGACGCAAGAAGAGCACCATATTGACGCCCGGAATGTCGACACCCTCGTTGAGAATATCTACAGTGAAAAGGATTTCAAGTTCCTTTTCATCGCTCTGCAAATCGTTATAGGCACGAATTCGCTCTCCGATATCGTTTCGTCCTGTAAGGTATGCCGTCCTATAATGTTCGCTCATCATTTCACTCATCATGCGAGCATGGGTGATATTCCGGCAGAAAGCAAGTGCCTTCAGTTTTCCTTCGGGACGATGTTTCTCAATCTCACGTGTAATAAAATCTCCGTGCTCAATCGTTGCAAGCTGCGCTACCATTATGCGCTCATCACTCTTTGTGAGTCCGTAGTTAATAAGCTCGTCACGAATACCGAAATAATGAAATGGCACAACAAGGTCGTTGATGATGGCGTCACGCAGACGAAGCTCATACGGAACATTTTTGTCAAACAAGTCGAATACATCCTGATTGTCCATACGTTCCGGAGTTGCGGTAAGACCCAGTAGAAATTCTGGCTCGAAATAGCTGATGATTTTACGATAGGTTTCCGCTGTTGCGTGATGGCACTCGTCCACGATGATATAGTCAAACCAGTCCTTCGGGAAAAGTTCGAGCGACTTAGACATAGTGATATTGGTTGCGAATACGAAGTCCGCATCCATCTCCTTGCTCTCGCCACTGAAAATACCATAGGTAACAGAATTTCCAAATACGTCTTGAAAAGTTTCCAGAGATTTCTTTAGGATTGAACCCTCATGAACTATATACAAAAGTCGTTTCGGCGAAAAATTCAGTGCGTCAAATGCTGCAAGATAAGTTTTACCGGAGCCTGCCGCTGCAACAACAAGTGCGCGAGCTGTGCCGACAGCACGATAGCGGTTCAGTTCCTTCAAGGCCTTACGCTGCATGAAATTCGGTTTGATATTCGCCGTTTCAATGTCATAGTCCATATCCCAACGCTCAATGGCGAAATTAAGCTTATTGGAATAGAGATTGATAATCTCCTGATTCAAAGAATGTGTATCATCCCATTTTTGCTCAAATTCACGCATGACGTCCGCAAACAAAATAGAGGATTTTTCCGTCGACACCGCAACATCCCACTCCACATTTTTGAGAAGAGCATAACGGGTGATGTTTGACGAGCCGACAATCACTTCGCATTTGTCGTCATATTCGAAAATATATCCTTTAGAGTGATAGCCAAGTGTCATATATCCGCT
Organism: Anaerovoracaceae bacterium; assembly: GCA_963642455.1. GTDB lineage: Bacteria > Bacillota > Clostridia > Peptostreptococcales > Anaerovoracaceae > Crickella. The sequence goes on from CAVIGM010000040.1 coordinate 2,523, forward strand.
GTCATGAAAACACTCGTGGTCTAAATGACAGGTGAAATTCTCGCATCTACTCTGCAGGGCAAAGAAGCTTTTCAGAGACTCGATATCCGTAAAGTTCTGGTAGGTCGAGGTAATAATCCGCCCAACCGCACCGCGCTCGACCGCCGCCTCAATATCCTTGAACAGCAAAACAAGGCCGGCTTTTTTGATAAAGCTGACCGAGAAATGAAAAGCTGTGCAGTGACGCAAGCTATCCTTGATTTTTTCAAGGAATGTCTGCTCTGTATAGTTTGTCAAGAATTGATTTGACATAGGCATCTCCTTTTGCTGTGGAAATGGTAACTGGAAAGGCTGTGTGAGATTTTTCTGTAATTTAGCCATCCTTCTTATTCAGATTCTATCCAGATTCTACCATATAAGGCTTGCATTTAATTACAGACTTTTTCATAATCACACTTTTTACAACGAACTTTCGTGTTGCGACTACACTTTTTACAACGAACTTTCTTTGTCAATAATAATAAAAAAACCCTGCAACCCTTCGGATTGCAGGACTTCATTTTGGCGGAGAGAGGGGGATTTGAACCCCCGCGCCGGTGCTACCGACCTACTGGTATTCGAAGCCAGACCCTTCAGCCACTTGGGTACCTCTCCATATCTGAGCCGGCAAGCCGACTCGTTATTTCATATTGTGATGTCTATTTCTTGCAGCGACGATAACAAGTATAACACAAGCCGCTACCGCTATCAAGACAAGGATTGCTACTGTATTTGACATATAGATAGCCGATGTGAACCAGCCTTTCTCCACATCCTCCTTGACGATGAGATTGCGGGTTGCGACGAGCTTGCCATCAACCGAGATCTTGCATTTGCCGACCACGTCACCTTTCTTCAGCGGCGCCTTAACCTTCTTCCCTTTTATAAGCTCAATCTCGATGTCGTCTTCCTTGCCGCTCTTCGGATACGCATAAGCCGCATCCTCTGCGTACACATCAATATGCGTGTGCTTGCCGCCGCTAATCCACAGCTTGCCGACGCTGTTTTTCTTATTTACGACCTTATAGCCTGGCGTCACCTCGTGCGCATAAGCAAGCAGCTTCTTGCAATCTTCCCGCCTGCCGTCCTCCGTATCTCCCATGAGTATCAAGGTGACATTAAGCTCGTTCTTGCTGTATTGAAGAGCCACGCTGCAATCGTCGTCGGTCCAGCGCCCCGTCTTGCCTCTTACCACTCCGGAATCAGCCGCGTTTATCATGGTTACGTGATTCTTGAGCGTTCTTGCGTCGCTCTTGTTGGTCGCAGGAATCGTGTATTCCTTCGTGCCTGTAATCTTGCGAATCGTATCGTTAGCGAAAGTTCTCTCGGCGATTATGAGAAAATCCTCGGCACTCGTATAGTGGTTCTCGTCTTGCATTCCGCTCGCGTTCGCAAAAGAAGTATTCGTGCAGCCCCACTCTTTGGCGGTCTCGGTCATGAGCTCAGCGAAAGCCTCTTCGCTTCCAGAGACTGCCTCGCCAAGTGCGATGGCAGCATCATTTCCGGATGCAATCAGTAGGCCATATAGCATATTCTCGACAGTCATGGTCTCGCCTTCTTTGAGTGTGATAGTCGCGCTTCCCTCTGGCGGATTTGCCGCGTTCTTCGATACTATAATCTCGGAATTCAAATCAAGCCTCTCGCATACAAGATATGCTGTGATGAGCTTGGTTATGCTATATGGATCGGCACGGCCGCTTGCGTTCTTCTCGTAAATGACCTTCTCAAGATCATCGCTATACATTATTGCCGAGCTTGCCGTTATCTCAGGTGCCGCAGCATCGGAGCTTCCGACCTTGGTATATGCGAGTATAGCCTCTGCCGATGAAAGAAGCATTATAAGAACAAGCAGCACCGAGAGCAGTGCTGCCATTAAGCTACTTCTTCTGTTGCAGCCGTTGCTTAACTTCGATTTCACTCCTGCAAAACCTCTACTCCTCTGGAATCATAAGCCAAAGAGCTTTCTCGAGCATCTCTATCTTGAGCGTTCCCGTCTCATAGATCTCGCCGTCGGCTACGAATTTCATAGTAGGCGCGAGCAGTGGCTCGATTGTGATTTCCTTTGCCCTTCTGTATGTGGCAATCTTGTCTACGCCCTTAATATCGAATATCTTTCCCTTCTGGTATTTAGGGAAGAGCGAAATGAAGTTTCTTCTTGGAATATCCTTAATGGCAAGAAGTTCCGCATATCCATCGCTCAAATCAGCCAAAGGACAGCTCTCAACTCCGCCGCCGCAGAATCCTCCGTTAGCCGCAGTCGCAAGAAGCAGCGGTCCGAAGTGGAATTCCTCTCCATCGGCTGTAATTCTAAGAGACTGGCCCCTCTTCCCAATCAAATTAACAAGCACAGCGAGTATATACGAGAAAGATCCGGCAACCAGAGGAAGTTCCTTAAGGTCATGTGCTAATATCGCGGTATTTCCGTCGAAGCCGATATTGATTCCGTTGATTGCATACGATGTCATCATCTCATTGTCCTGCATGTAGGTCATCTTGATAACATCCGACTTGATCATTTTGCCGTTAATCTGCTTATGAAGATTGAGGAATTTATTAGCTGCCTTGACGTCTCCGCCTGCCGCTCTTACGAAATCATTCCCGCTTCCTACAGGTACCACACCGAAGGCAGCATTCTCATGGCCAACAAGTCCGTTGACAACCTCGTTGATTGTTCCGTCTCCGCCGCATGCATAGACGCAGACCATCTCATCGCCTGCCTCTTTTGCAATCATATCAGCAAGTACGGTTCCGTCCTTCTCGCCTCTTGTGTAGTAGAGCTTGATGTCCTGCTCGTTCTCGGCAATCAGCTCGTTGATTTGGCTGACGAGCTTATCCTGCTTGCCCTGTCCGGATGCAGGATTAACAATAAATACATGTTTCACGTCTCTTCTTCTCCTTGAATGATATTTGGATTTTGTCGATTTATGTCGAATCTTGTCGAATTTTGTCGATTTATGTCGAATTATGTCGAGATTTGTCGAATCTTATCTGCTGCCATCTCCGTCGCTATCATATATCAGCTTAGGCTTGCAGCCAAGATAGTCTAACGAAACAAGCGAATAATTCACGCCTCTGTGCATGCCCTTAGGCCCGCTTTCGAAAGCTACCGCTCCATGCAAATGTCCATATACGCAGTCACTCACGCCATATTCCTCAAGGAGCTTAGTCATCTCCGTTTCCTTGCAATTCGCATCGCTTGGCGGATAGTGCAAGGCCGCGATAATTCTTGCATCCTGCGACTGCTGCTTTGCAGAATCAAGCCCCATTCTAAGCCTTATAAGCTCTCTTCTATAAATCTTCTCGTCATGCTCGTTATATTCTGCTGCCCCGGGATATGGCCATCCCCTCGTTGCGCAGCATACGACATTTGCTTCTTTAATATAATACGAAGTATTCTGCAAGAATACAATATCATCGTAAAGAGTATTTAGATAATTGATGCGGCCCCACCATAGGTCGTGGTTGCCCTTCGAGATAATTTTCTTGCCGTTCAGCTCATGTATCCATGCAATATCATCGAGCGCTTCCTCGAGCTTAAGAGCCCACGACAAATCGCCCGGAACAAGCACGTAGTCGTCTTCTCCGACCACCTCATTCCAAGCCCTCTTAAGCCTCTCGGCATGGTTCTCCCAGCCGTAGCCGAATATGTCCATAGGCTTGTCGATATTCTCGTTGAATGATAAATGGGTATCCCCAAGCGCATAAATTCTCATAAGCACCTACATCTCTGTATAAAGGCATCGCTGCATCAAGGCGGCGCTGCGTCATTGCGTCATTGCGTCGACATATCATTCTACTCGCTATAATCTTTGTCCGTAAAACCGAGCAGGTCCCTGCTACTCTTCTCATCTTCGAGCGCCGTAACGCTTCTGAGCTTGCGGTTAATCGCATTGGTTCTCGTTCCGATAAGCTTCTCAAGCTCCTGGTCGGCCTGATTTATCTTCTTTCTTGCATCGCCGAGCACACCCTCGAACTTCTCGAACTCCGTCTTGACCGCGCCAAGCGTCTCCCATACCTCATGCGATTTTCTCTCAATCGCAAGCGTATTGAAGCCCATCTGCAAGCTGTTAAGCAGCGCAGCCATAGTCGTTGGCCCCGCAATCGTAACTCTGTATTTGCTCTGCAGTTCTTCGATCATTCCGCCGTTCACCGCCTCGGCATAGAGCCCCTCTATCGGCAGGAACATTATCGCGAAGTCCGTCGTATATGGCGGCTCGATGTATTTCTCGCGTATATCCTTAGCCTCGCTTTTCATTATTGCAAAAAGGATTTTCTTTGCCTCGGCAATTCGCGCCTTGTCGCCAGTCTCGTATGCATCCATCAGTGTCGCATAGCTATCGCCCGGGAATTTGGCATCGATAGGAAGATATACGGGAGTTGCACCATCGCCAGGTAGCTTGATCGCAAATTCTACTCTGTTATTTCGCCCAGGAATAGGAGCGACATTCTCCTCGTACTGCTCCTTGCTCATTACCTGGTCGAGAATAGCCGCGAGCTGCACCTCTCCGAGTATTCCCCTTGTCTTGACATTAGAAAGGATTTTCTTAAGGTCGCCAACATTAGAGGCTACGCTTGTCATTTCGCCAAGCCCCTTGCTTACAGCCTCAAGCCTCTCGCCTACGATTTCGAAAGATTTAGCGATATTCTTATCTACGGTAGTTCTCATATTCTCGAGCTGCTGGCTGTTGTCACTGCGCATTCTCGACATGCTCTCTTCAAGGGCCTTGAGTCTAAGATCCTGCTGCTGTGCCATCTGCTGCTGCCCGCTTGAAACAAGCTCGCCGTAGGCCTTGAAATACGAATCCATCTTGTTTGCGTTTGCCTGAGTCTTCGATAAAGACATAATCGCAATTACAAGAGTTACTATAAGAAGTACCGCAAGAACAGCTAATATTATAAGCATCGTTGTGTTCATATACTCACCTATTCGCCTAATTTCTCGTCTACGAATTTGTAAATTTCCCTAACATCCTTAAGCACGATTTGCGTGAAGCCGTCTTTATTTATAAGATATCTTGCCACATTTCCGGCTCTAAGGTCCGCCAGATCGTTCGCAAGAATATAGTCCATATTATTCTTGTTGCAAAGAGCGCTTGCAACATCGAAGAGCTCGCCTTTCTCGACATCCTCAAGGAGCTTGCAGCCGATAAGCAGAGAATCCGGGAACCACAGTCTCAGCTTCGAGATAATCTTAGGCGTAAGGCCGAGCTTAACGGTAAGGTTCCTCTGATAGCTTGAGATCTTGCTTGAATTGTCGAGCTTGCATTTAGGGTTCTCCATAATGGAAAGGATATCCTCGGCGCTCTTGATCTTGCCAAGATTCTTGTAAATCTCCTCGGCAAGGTCATCCATAAGGAAGCTGAATTCCGGCTTATAATCGCCGACAGCCGCTGCGTGAATTACAGCATCGATATTGTCCTTCTTCGCCTCTGTCTCGATGGCCTTGAGCATATCTTCGGTATTCTCAATCCATACAAGGTCAAGGTTCTCTCTTTTCTCACATTTAACAGAATTGTTGAGGATCAGCACAACCTCGTAGCCTGCATCACAGAAGAAATTCGCAAGCGATACAGATGTGCCTCCTGTAGACATATTGGTAATCTTCATCACCTCGTCAATCGGCTCGTTAGTAGGTCCACCTGTTATTAAGATTCTTTTCATTTTGCTGCCTCCAATCACATTACATAGGCAGCCGCCTTTGATGCGAGTCTGTATCAAAGACGGCTCCTCTAATTCTTATTAAGTTAATATATGCAAGACTATTTCTGCATGTACTCATCCATATGAGCTGCGGCTAATTTGCCAGCGCCCATTGCCCTGATTACGGTAGCTGCGCCTGTAACAGCATCGCCACCTGCGTATACGCCTTCACGTGTGCAAGCGCCGGTCTCTTCGTCAATCTTGATGCCGCCGCGATCGTTCGCATCTAATTTATCTGTTGTATCTACAATCAGAGTGTTCAAGCTGGTACCAAGAGCCATGATTACACCGTCAACGTCGATGGTGAATTCCGATCCTTCTACCGCAACTGGTCTGCGACGGCCGGAAGCGTCTGGCTCACCAAGCTCCATTTTGATACATTCAATCTTAGATACGTAATTGTTCTCGTCTCCGAGAATGCGAATTGGGTTGTTGAGGAGGTGGAATTTGATGCCCTCTTCCTCTGCATGCTCGATTTCCTCTGCACGAGCTGGCATTTCTTCCCTACCACGACGATAGATTATGTGAACGTCTGCACCCATTCTCTTAGCGCATCTTGCAGCATCCATTGCAACGTTGCCGCCGCCAACTACTGCAACCTGCTTATGCTTCTTGATTGGTGTGTCGTATTCATCCAGATAGCCCTTCATCAGGTTGATTCTTGTCAGATATTCATTTGCTGAATATACGCCTACCAGGTTCTCGCCTTCGATGTTCATGAACTTAGGTAGTCCAGCACCTGTTCCAACGAAAACGCTATCGTATCCTTCGTCGAAGAGATCTTGCACATCCAAGGATCTGCCGACTACTACGTTATGATAGAATTTAACGCCCTTCTTGCGCAGCGTATCGATTTCGTAAGCAACGATATCCTTAGGCAGACGGAATTCTGGAATACCATACACAAGTACGCCGCCCTCTTTGTGAAGGCTCTCGTATACGGTTACTTCATATCCCTTGTTCACCAGGTCTCCTGCAGCAGTAAGTCCTGCAGGGCCAGCGCCAACGATTGCAACCTTCTTGCCATTTGATGGGATCTTCTCTACTTTGTCATTGCCGATGTGTTCTCTGTGCCAATCTGCAACGAAACGCTCAAGTCTTCCAACACCAACAGGCTCGCCCTTGATTCCGCGAACGCACTTGCCCTCGCACTGGCTTTCCTGCGGACATACACGGCCGCAAATTGCTGGCAGGGAGTTGGTGGATGTGATTACTTCATAAGCGGCTGCAAAATCGCCTTCGGCTACTTTTGCAACGAACTCCGGAATTCTTACATTAACCGGGCATCCGCTAACGCAAGGCTTATTCTTGCAGTTCAGACATCTCTGCGCTTCATTGATTGCCATTTCTTCGGTATACCCAAGAGCAACTTCCTTGAAATTCTTGTTTCTTACATCAGGGTCCTGGGATGGCATTGGAGTCTTAGTCATCTGGTTATTCATAATGTCTTACACCTCCTGTCAGTCTGCATACGTGATCACGCTGTTCCTGTTC
>CAVIGM010000041.1:0-9618 GCA_963642455.1 Anaerovoracaceae bacterium
ATAGCAAGCCTGCAATTATTCCGCTTCGATACGCTATCTCCAAATAGGTATTATGCGCACTTACCGTTCCACCGTATGCTGCCACCTCCGGCTTGTCTGCATGCCCCAAGAGGCCTATCTCGCTCAGATAGAATTTCCATATTTCGATTCTTCCGCTCGATGCAGTATTAATATCACTCGATTGAGTGATTTTCTGTAGAGCAAAATCATCCTCTATCGGATCTGCAGCCTCAACTGTTGCCTCCTCGGATGAAGATGCCGAATCCTCTGCTACAGCGTCTGTCTCTTCTGTTGCAGTCGCGCTTGCTTGAGCCTGCAATTTGAAAGCAGAAACGACATGGGCAAGCGTATTCAGGGCAGCAAAGGATGCAACGATTAACAGAATAGACAGAATCACAGAAAGAGCCTTCTTTCCTTCATTTCTGTAGCCTATTATCCATGCAAGAGAAACCACAATCATTGCAAGCATACTTGCTCTTGATGCTGCTAACCATGCAAAGCAAAAGGCTGCACCAGCAGCAAGTGGGTAGATATATCTCATATTACCCTTGGTCTTAATCAGAGACATCGCTGCCACAAACATTGCCACGCAGGCAATTCCGATGCTATTTGAATTACCAGTAACGCCTTGATAACCTGTCCAATCTGGAATAACGGGATTGAGTATGAAATTTACCAGCAGGAACAGAATCATACAAAGAAGCGTCGACTTAGCAACTAATTCAAACAACTTGTCGTAATCGCCTCTGTTGCTCCATACTAAATACAAGGCTGGATAGATTAGCCATATAAGTACTCCGAAGCACAATGTCGAGAGCCTGTCGGTTGCACCTGGTGCTGGTATGGTAAGCAATATTCCCGAAATTACAAAAGGGAGATATGCTAGCTTCTTCCACTCTTTTCTTTCAAGCGGGCCGTTCATACTAAATAGAATGACAAGGCAAAGCAAAGCCGTGTTAATCAGGAATAGTTCCGCATATCCAATCTTCGTTGTTTCGAACAACATGCCTTCCTGAATATTATAGAACAGCATTGTTGAAAACATCAGAAATAAGGATATGAAAATCACAAGATCCTTAGTCTTGTTGTTAACCTTTGAAATAAAGAGTCTTTCAAAGAAATTCAAAACGCCTATATATAATCTTTGCATTAGCAGCTTCCTTTCTTATCGCTCTTTGCTTCCGTTTCTTTCTTTTCCTTCTTTACAAAAATCGGTATTTGTACCATCAATACGAAAAGGAACATCGCATGGTAGAGCGGATTATATGAAGTCATAAGATTTGTGAAGATTCCAAATCCTATACAAGCACTTGCAGCGAAGCATGTCGTTCTGCAAACGCCCTTTGTGAACGCTGTCTTAATTACAAATACCAACATGCAGAACTGAATTATTACATATATCAAGCCTGCACAAACACCACTTCGATAAGTGAATTCAACTGTGTTATTATGTGCATTACTTATTCTATCTTCGCCTTCGATTGGGCTCTCATCAAGTCTTTCATTTCCTGTCAAGTTAAAATGCTTCGCATAATTTCCCCAGATTCTCAGTCTGCCCGAGGAATATGAGTCGAGATTTCCACCACTTGACTCAACTCTGTCAAGCACATCACCTTCATCTATTACTATCTCAACATCCTCAGTCGCATCTTCTGGCATGCTTGCCTGCATGCTTGCTCTAAGCTCGCTTCTATGCTGGGCTTGTAAGAGTCCATAGGTTGCGCCAGTAAATACTATTACTATCAGAAATAGCACCACTGCGTTCTTTCCAGGTCTTTTCCAGTTCCTGATTAGAGAAATCGCCCAAAGAACAGCAATCAGAACAATCGCAAGAAGTGCCGTTCTTGACTGCGTAAGTATTATCATCCCAACGGAGATTCCTGTTACAATTGCCGCAAGAATCTTCCAGAATTTGCTTGTTTCATCAAAGACAAGATAAAGGCCACAGCAGAAGGCAATTATTCCAAATTCTCCAAGTCTATTACAATCGAAGGCTATTCCGTTATATCTTCCAGCAACCCATGCAGCCGGGCTTATTATAGGTGCCGCGATTGCTGTAACAACAAAGTATATTGTAGAAATAACAAGAAGGATTTTTGCCATATATTGAAGGTGCTTTCGATAATAATCCGTCTGCATCAGAACAAAGTAGACTGCAGGAAAGCCAATGGCAAAGACAAGTCCGCTCATCCAGTAGCCCGGATTCTGCTTGCTTATAAAGCCCATCAGGAATATTAAAGCTCCGAAGGCAAACCAAGCCGCAATTATCCATTTTCTCCAATCGACAAGATGAAGAGGATATTCAAGGCACAATAAGATATATATGATTATAAGTGCTACTTCCTGTAGCATCTTTATCAGCCCTGACAATACATATCCCGCGCATGTGAGGGTATACCAGATATAAGGCAGTATGCAGATTGCCACTAATATACATATTCTTAGCTTCTCTTTAGTCTTGTCATCAATCTTTGCGCTTAACTTTGCAAAAGGATTAAGTGCGAAAATCAGAAACTTCTGTAACCAAATCATTTGCTTTCAAATTCTCCTTTATATTTCAAATAGTATCTTATTCTAAATGCAAACAGGAATATTTCCGTTGCGCTCTTAAGAAGTGCGACCGATATCGTTGTAAAAATTCCGCTTGCTCCGAGTATCGCAAGGCCAGCAAGCTGCACAACAGCCGCTTCGATGGTCGTTGTCGTCGTCTCCTTCACTTTTCCGATAGCCCCAAGCGTAGGCCAGCCAAAGAGCATGGCAGGGAAGCTGAAGAAAAGCACAGGCACAAGAGCCCTCATCGTAGGAGCGGCCGCCGCGTATTTAGCACTACCCGCGATAACAAGTATGTATTTAGCACCGAAAAGAACTATCAGACAGCCCGTCGCAACAATCGGCATAAAGAATTTGAGGCTTTTTCTAATAATGCCGAAATCCTTAGTCTGTATCATCTTCGGATATATGCCGTTGGTAATAGGCGTATACATCGCCTTGACCGCAGACACAAGCTGCAGGCAGACAGCCCAGTAAGCAACATCCGCCTTGCTCATAAATATGCCGACAAGAATTGTGTTAAAGGCTCCAAATACAGTTGTTGCCGCCTCGGAAATAAAATATATTCCCGACATCTTAAGCGCCGCCCAGCTACCACGCAAGCCCTCGATGAAGTCTATCTTGATTCCGAGTTTTCTTACCTCATAGAGAACCATCGCAATCGCAACTACAGAGCTTAGGATATCCAGTATCGGTATCCAGATGATATCCGCATCCTGCTTAACGAGCACCAGCGTCAGTCCGACCGAGATAGTCTTCATTGTGACATATCTTATCGTTATTATCTGCATTTGCTCGAGCCCTCTGAATAGGAAATCCAGAAGGAGCGTAGATAAGGCAATCGGAACAAATGCCAATATAGTATATAGAAGGTTCTCTCTAAGTATCGGTATGAAAAGCGCTGCTACAAGAATGACCGCGAAGGATATCGCAGAGAGCATCGCTTTTGCAAGAACGACATTTCCGGTAATTCGGCTTACCTTGGCAAGATCGTCCTTCGCCTGAGTTATTTCCTTGACGCCTGACAGCATGAAGCCGAAGTCTACAATCAGCTGAGCATATACCATTGTCGCCTTGACATAGGAAACAACGCCATAGCATTCAACCGTCAGCACTCTTGTCAGATAAGGAAGAGTAATCAGCGGAAAAATCAGCTTGGCAATATTCATAATATAGAGCATCGAAATATTGAAGCCGACACCCTTTTCTTTCTTAGAATTTCTCTCTGCCATTCTGCTCTTCCGTTCTTTCCATCAATCCTTCTGACATTCTCTTATTTCTATTTCGTCCGTCCGCCACCAGTGCCGGTGTGCGTGGCTATCCGCATTTAACGAATAACATTCTGCGGACTATATGTTGGGCACAGGTCCTGAACCGCTTGCTTGATGTCGTCTCCATTCTTGTAAGCCTTCGCAATCAGTGCGTCAAGCTCAGTAAGGAACGCCTCGTCATCAAGCTCGATTGGCTGTCCAATGAAGATCAGCTTATTCTCTGTGCTCTTGAGGCCCTCTTCATCCATCAGAAGCTCCTCATATAATTTCTCGCCAGGTCTAAGCCCCACGATTTCAATCTTAATATCCTTGCCCGGCGTATAACCCTTCATCTTAATCAGATTATTCGCCAGATCATAAATCTTGACAGGCTCTCCCATGTCGAGTACGAAGATTTCTCCGCCCTTGGCCATAAGTCCTGCCGTCAGCACAAGAGATACCGCCTCAGGTATGGTCATGAAAAATCTTGTTATTTCCTTATGTGTCAGTGTCACAGGGCCGCCCGATTCGATTTGCTTAAGGAAGAGAGGTATTACAGAACCATTGCTTCCAAGCACGTTGCCGAAGCGCACTGCGACAAATTCAGTTGTCGACCTTCTGCTGTAGGCCTGCACTATCATCTCGCAGATTCTCTTGCTCGCTCCCATAACATTAGTTGGGCGAACCGCCTTATCTGTCGAAATGAGAACGAATCTTTTTACCCCATATTTATCTGCAAGCTTAGCCATATTCAAGGTGCCAAGGCAGTTGTTCTTAATCGCCTCGTTAGGTGAATATTCCATCAAAGGCACGTGCTTATGTGCCGCTGCATGATAGACAATATCCGGCTTGTATTCCTTGAAAATGCTCTCCATTCTGTCGTAGTCACGAACGGAAGCAATCAGCACAGCCTTGTCGATGTCTGGATAATATCTATTGAGCTCCATCTCAAGCTCGTAGGTGCTATTCTCGTAAATGTCCACGATAAGAAGCTTGCCTGGATGGTTGGCAACGATCTGCCTACAGAGCTCGGAGCCGATAGTTCCGCCCCCGCCTGTTACCATTACGGTCTTGTTATTGACAAAATCCGCAAGCTTAGAATTCTTAATTACTACAGCATCTCTTCCGAGAAGGTCCTCGTAGCTTATCTCTCTTACTGCCGAGCTTAGCGAAGTTGTAAGAGTCGTTGCAATCGCAGGAAGTCTCTTAACCTTGGCCTTGGTCTGCTGGCATATATTGAGAAGCTCTCTTATCTCGGCTGGGCTTGCAGACGGAATCGCGATTATAATCTCGTCGATTTCGTATTTGTCGGCCGCATCTACGATATCATCTCTTGTTCCAACTACAGGAACATTGTGTATCAGCTTGCCGCGCTTAGCCTCGTTGTCGTCTATGATGCATACGGCCTTTGAATTTCCTCCAGCTTCCTCAAGCTCCTTGAGTAGCATTGATGCGGCAGATCCGGCTCCGACAAGCATGATTCTGCGCTTGCCCTCGTCCTTCTCTTTCTCGAAGCGGCTTCTTAACCTTCTGAGAAATCTCATCGAAGCTCTTGATCCGCAAAGGAGAATCAGCATTATCATGAAGTTGAAAGGATAATAGCTTCGGAACATATTTATACCGAACATTGTTTTATAGACAATGTAGATTACCTCGATAATGCATGTTGCCTTGCAGCAGTCGATCATCTCTTCAATACTTGCGAAGCTCCATACCCTATTATATAGATTGCAAAATGCAATTACCGCAATGGCAATCAGAATATCTGGAATCAGCCAAGCCTTTGCCATGTCAAAGTAATATAAATCAATACTGAATATTCCGAAACGCAGAACCATCGGCATAATTACGCTGACGATTACGATTGCTATGTCTATCAGAACAAAGGCTCCGATTCTTAAATGCTTGCTTCTTTTCTGCTGAGCCTTGCTTCTTATTTTCTTAGTCTTTTCTTTATCTGTCATCTGTAACCCTCCGGGTTCTTCTTCTGCCAATTCCAAGCATCCTTGCACATATCCTCAAGGCTGAGCTTCGCTGTCCAATCAAGCACATCTCTTGCCTTGTCTGCATTTGCATAGGAAACAGCTAAGTCCCCTGCTCTTCTTGCCCCTATTTCGTATTTAATCTCGACCCCGCTTGCCTTGCTGAAGGCTTGAACCATCTCAAGCACTGAATATGGCCTTCCCGTTCCGAGGTTGAAAATATCGACCTTCTTAGATTCGTCGGAAGATAGATAGCCGACCGCCTTGACATGGCCTTCTGCGAGATCCATCACATGGATGTAATCTCTAAGGCAGCTTCCGTCCGGTGTATCGTAGTCATCGCCAAATACCGTAAGCTGTGGTCTTTTGCCAATTGCAACCTGAGTGATATATGGCATAAGATTGTTCGGAATTCCAAGCGGATTCTCTCCTATCAGGCCCGACTTGTGAGCGCCGACCGGATTGAAATATCTCAGAAGTACGACCTTCAAATTCTCGTCTGCCGCCGCGGCATCTGTCAGAATCTGCTCTATCATCGACTTGGTCCATCCGTAAGGATTCGAGCAGGCGCCTCTTGGCATATCCTCTGTGTACGGAGCTTCGTTCTCTTCCCCGTAGACTGTTGCAGAAGACGAGAAAACTAATTTGCCCACTTGATACTTTCTCATTGTCTCAAGAAGCGTAAGTGTCGAGTCGAGGTTGTTCCTGTAGTAGCTAAGAGGCTTAGCCACAGATTCGCCGACTGCCTTAAGTCCTGCGAAATGCACAACGGCATCGATTCCCTCCTTAGAGAAAATCTCCTCTAATACTTCCTTGCTTCCGACATCGCCCACATATAGCTTAACGGCTTTGCCAGTAATTTCCTCAACTCTCTTGATTGCAAGCTCGCTGCTGTTGCACAGATTATCTACGACAACTATCTCATAGCCTGCATCGAGCATTGCTACTGCCGTATGAGAGCCGATATACCCAGCTCCCCCTGTCAATAGAACTTTCATATCTAATCCTCTATTTCTAAATTCTTTAATCTTCTAATCTCTCTATCATTTCGTAGAGTGCCTTAGCGCTGTTGAAATTGCTTGGCTTAATCTCGCTTACTGGCACCTTGATATCGTACTCAGTCTTAATCATTCCGACAATTTGAATTATGTCAAAGGAAGCAATTACATGCCCGTCGACAAGATTGTCGCAATTCTCCCAGTCAACATCCTTTCTTATTGCCTTTAGGTTCTCAATCAAATCATTCATAACGCTCACCTCTCATTCTCCTTGTTATTTCAGATTTCTTTCTATCTTCTTATCTTATTAAGCGTTGCGGGACCATCATCTAAATAACGAATTCTTCCGCTGTCCATATTCTCGCACGCGTAATCATAGAAATCCGCGTAAGTGTTGACAGCCTCCTTCCACGAGGCCTCGTCGCTCTCATTTAATTTCTTTCTATTATCTTTTCCTATCCTTTCGCTGAGCTTCTGCCCAAGATAGTGCGTTACCTTCTTCTGACCTCTTGCATTCAAATGGCTTGGCTGATAGAAGTCGCCATTTGCATCTAAGCCCATCTCGAACGAATAATCCTGCAAATTTATATATTCATAGCCTTTTGCGCTAAGAAGCTGTCCGACATAATTGCTCTTGAGATTGAATCCATATTCCCAGCTTCCTTCTCTTATGTTTGCTGGAAAATGAACAAATATCACGTTAATATCCTCTTCATCGCAGTAGTCGAGGAAGTCATAAAGGTATTTCTCGGCTGCCTTAGAGATTGGCTCGCTGCCAGCGTTTCTCGTATCTGGAAGTCCGTCGGCATTTGCATAGACATTCGTCATTGTCCTCATACCCTTAATAGCACTTGTCTTGCCGCGTCTTATTTCCTTGCCAGCCTTCATATTATGCCAGAAATCCGAAATATTATCGTGGTGCTTAACAAAAGGAAGAATATACGAGAGCTTGTCCATCGTACTCATCCCGTCGCAGAGCTCATTAACCATCTCGACTTTTGCCTTAGATAGCGGCATCGTATTCAGGAATTGGTATGTTGGAGCAGGATTGTAAAGCCCGCATTGGCTGGCGTCCTCCGGAAGCGTTGCTCCGTAAGGGTCCACCACCACAAGCTCAGGGCTCTGCGTCCTAAGCGCATCCTGCAGCATGTATTTCCACAGCGTTACAGGCGCGGCACTTATCGCATAAGGATAGGACGTGAAGCCATATTCCTCGTATGCAAGGCCAGGTGCCCAGCCGGCATATATCTCGCTTGCTCCTATAAAAAGAACATCTATGCTGTCCGCGGTCTCGTTGTGGTAGTAACCTATTCTTCTTTCGTCGAAGCTTGCCGCATGACAGAAGAGATATTGTATCAGAAAAACAGCCGCTATCAGCGCCAGCAGAAGCGATGCGAGTAGAAGTGTTCTTCTGAGTGCCTTGTTCATCTTCACTTCTTTTCCCCCCTTAGAACTGCGCATAAGCGAACTCGCCCGGCGTATAGCCAGGACCGTATCTTCCCATCAGAAGAAGCGCCAAGCAAGCAGCGAAAATCACAAGCCACTGCACGTAAGTCTTCTTCTGTCCGAGTTTTACCCTTAATGTATTCTCGCCGCTTCTCTCGCGAACTATTCCTACGACAAATAGTATCAGCGTGCCCAATGCAATATTGACACAATCATATATATTCAAAGGAATGATATGTCTCATCTGATATAGGAAATCCCCGATGCTCTGATTTGTCACAATCTTTCTCATCGTCACAAGGGCTGCGGCCGCATTTGGAACAAGGTCGAAAATGTATCCGATTCCGACGAAGATCCATGTTCTGAAGATGCGGAAGTGTCTGTGCAGCTTGCCGTCCACGTTGATATGCAGCACGACATTAAGCCAGTCCATGCATGGCTTAAGAAGAATTGCGAGCATTATGATAAAGCCGTTCCAAATTCCGAACCAGAGGTATTTGTCCTCCGAGCCGTGCCACATTCCGACAACAATGAATACGACCATTGATGCCAGAGCGCCCGGCAGCGTCTTTGCGATATGGCTTCCTGCCTTGGTTCTGCCAAAGGCGGAATTCTCTAAGGCCTTGGTCATCTTGCCTGCAAGCCCAGACAGAGCAAGAGGATAGAAGATGTAATTCTTCATCCATGCGCCTAGGGATATATGCCATCTGTTCCAATAATCCGTCAGCGATGTTGCAAAATATGGCTGGCGGAAATTCTGTATCATATCTATTCCGAGCATCTGTGCGATTGCGCGGATAATATCTATTCCTGCCGAGAAGTCCGCATATAGCTGAACGGCATATAGCAGGGTTATAAAAAGCAGGGTGGTTCCGCAAAGTGTCTCGTAGGAGCCCGCCATAGCGATTGTCGCTGCTGCTCGATCTGCGATTACTAATTTTTTGAAAAGGCCCCAGAGAAGAAGCTCAAGTCCGTACTTGAAACGAACCCACTCTGGCCTGTGCTCTTCGTAGAGCTGGTGCGCCAGCTGGCTGTGCTTGCTTATCGGGCCTTGAATTATCTGTGGGAAGAAGGCTACAAAGAGCGCGAATCTGAAGACGTTCGTCTCGTATTCTGCATCTCCTCTGTAAACGTCTACGAGATAGCCTATCGACTGGAAGGTATAGAAGGAAATTCCAAGAGGCAGCACAAGCGCCATCATCGGAAGTCCTGCCATCTGTGCAAAGAAATTATAATATTTGAAGAAGGCTAATATGCCGAAGTTGAGAAGTACCGCTAATAGAATTATGCGTCTGTTGGATTTCTCCGCCTTCGCCTTAAAGGCCTTTCTTTCGTCCTTGCTCCAGTCTTCTTTGTGCTCTTTAACTGTCTTCTTGGTCTCTGCCGTCCTCT
>CAVIGM010000042.1:0-9496 GCA_963642455.1 Anaerovoracaceae bacterium
TTGCGGTCACCGTTTTCTGTTTGAGTGTTAAGAAGCTTAATCTTATACAAGACCCTGCTGCATCATAGCCTTAGCAACCTTCTCGAATCCAGCGATGTTAGCACCCTGAACAAGAGCATTCTTGTCGCCATAGTATGTCTCACCAGCCTTAGCACAAGCAGCATAAATGTTCTTCATGATGCCGTGGAGCTGCTCATAAACAGCCTCGTGCTGGAATACAGTGTGTCCTGAGTTCTGACCCATCTCGATGCATGATGTAGCAACACCACCAGCGTTAGCAGCCTTAGCAGGTCCTACAGCGATGCAGTTGTCCATGAGATACTTAAGAGCGTCGTTAGTTGTAGGCATGTTAGCGCCTTCGCAATAGAACTTGCATCCGCCTTCAACGATCTGCTTAGCATGCTCCATGTGAACGTCGTTCTGCATAGCGCAAGGAATGAAGAGGTCGATCTTGCATCCTGTATCCTGGAATACGCCCCAAGGCTTCTTTCCAGCGAAGAACTTAGCTTCTGGGAACTTCTCTGCGTATGGAGCGCAAACGTTCTTTCCGGATGATCTGAGCTCGAGGAGATATGCAACCTTCTCGTCTGTGCTGATTCCTTCTGGATCGTAGATGTATCCGTCTGGTCCAGAAATTGTTACGAGCTTAGCGCCGAGTCTCTGGAGCTGCCAAGCTGTTCCCCAAGATACGTTACCGAATCCGGAGATAGCTACTGTCTTTCCAGCAAGCTCTTCGCCGTTAGCCTTAAGCATTTCTTCAGCATACCATACGATACCGAAACCTGTAGCTTCTGTTCTTCCGAGGCAGCCACCATACTCAAGTCCCTTACCTGTGAGAACTCCACCGTCGAATCTGTCAACGATTCTCTTGTACTGTCCGAAGAGGTAACCAATCTCTCTTCCGCCAACACCGAGGTCGCCAGCAGGAACGTCTGTGTAAGGTCCGATGTGTCTGTAGAGCTCTGTCATAAATGCCTGGCAGAATCTCATGATTTCAGCGTCTGACTTTCCGTTAGGATCGAAGTCTGAGCCACCCTTACCACCACCGATAGGAAGTCCTGTCAGTGAGTTCTTGAAGATCTGCTCGAATCCGAGGAACTTAATGATTCCAGGGTATACGTTTGGAGCGAATCTGAGTCCACCCTTGTAAGGTCCGATTGCGCTGTTGAACTGATATCTGTAACCCTTGTTAACCTGTACCTTGCCAGCATCGTCAACCCATACTACTCTGAAAGTAACTCCTCTTTCAGGCTCTGTAAGTCTCTCAAGAAGTGCGCACTCTTCATATTCTGGATGTGCGTCCATTACAGGAGCGAGTGAAGTAAGTACTTCTTCTACAGTCTGGTGAAACTCAACTTCGCCAGGATTCTTCTGCTTGCAGAGTTCGATGACTCTTTCAACATAATTTGCCATTGTCTTTTTTCTCCTTAAAAATATACACTCATAAAATTTTTTATCTACTGCGCATGTAAAAATACGCATACGCAATATCTTTGTTAATTATATCACCCAATTATTTTTTTTCAACCATAATTGCATGGTATTTGTTTTCTGATTTGCATCTAAATTGACTCGGTTTTGTGGTAGAATAAATATATCTATGCGAGAAAGGATAAATGATGAATTACGGCACATTAAATTCAGAACAAATTAAGGCAGTCGAGCATACAGAAGGACCTGTTCTCATACTTGCGGGAGCGGGCTCGGGAAAGACGGCAACCATGACACATAGGATGGCGCATCTTATAGATATGGGCGTTGATCCGCATAATATTCTTGCTGTTACTTTCACCAATAAGGCTGCGACCGAGATGAGAACGAGGGTTCAGAATTTAGTGTCAAGCACTGCGGGAATGTGGATTATGACTTTCCATGCGATGTGCCTTAGAATGCTCAGATATCAGAGCGAAATTCTCGGATACAAGACGGGCTTCACCGTATACGATGAGTCGGACAAGAAGGCGCTTATCAAGAGAATCGTCAAGGATTTGGGTATAAAAGAGAAAGAATATCCTATCGCGCTTTTTGCGGGGGTGATCAGCAAATGCAAGGAGCAGGAGATAGATCCTGCGGAGTATCAAAGGCAGAATATGATCGATCCCAAGGCGAAGGTAATCCATACTGTATATGAGAGATATCAAAGGGAGCTTATGGCAAATAATGCGATGGACTTCGATGATCTTCTCTGGAACGGGGCTAAGCTCCTTGAGAGCGACAGCAGGGTGCTCGAATATTACAGCGACAAATTCAAATATATTATGGTAGACGAGTATCAGGATACGAATTACCTTCAGTACAAGATAATCAAGATGCTCGCTTCGAAACACGGCAATCTCTGCGTTGTCGGCGATGACGACCAGTGCATTTACCAGTGGAGAGGCGCGGACATCAGGAACATACTCGATTTCGAGCACGATTTTCCAAGGACATACACAATAAGGCTCGAGCAGAATTATCGCTCCGACGGAAACATACTTAAGCTTGCTAATTCAGTCATCAAGAACAACAAAGGCAGGAAGAGCAAGGCCTTGTGGACAGACAAGGAGGACGGAGCAAAGATTACATACAGAAGCTGCGGCGATGAGAAGCTCGAAGCCTATTATATAGGAACAGAAATCGAGAGGCTGCATGACGAGGGGCATAAATACAGCGACATGGCGATTCTGTATCGCAAGAACGCACAGTCGAGACCTTTCGAGGAGAAATTTTCTTTTAGAGGAATCCCTTATAGAGTGCTTGCAGGACTAAGATATTATGACCGCAAGGAAATCAAAGACATTATGTCGTATCTTAGGCTCATCGAGAATCCCGACGATGATGTCGCAATGGCAAGAATCATCAACGAGCCGAAGAGAGGTCTTGGGCCTAAGTCACTTGCTGGCATTGTAGAATATGCGAAGGCTTACGATATGAGCATCCATAAGGCTCTTCTGCAAGAGGAAGTCAGACAGACGCTTTCTTCAAAGAGCAAGACGGAAATCGAGCTATTCTTAGATATGATTGCGGATATCAGAAAAGAGCAGGAGAACCTGACGCTGTCGGATATTTATGACAATGTGCTTAATCGAAGCGGCTATCTCAAGGCCCTTGAAGATGCCAATTCGGTCGAGGCCGATGCGAGAATTGAGAACCTGATGGAATTCAAATCCGTAATCGGAGAGTTCGAAGAGAATCTCAGAAATGGTGTCTTAGACGAGCTCTATGATGAGATTATCGCGGAGAGACAGGCGCTCTCTGATGAGGGCTTCGAGGCGGACGAGCCGAGCATGCTCTCTGCCTTCCTTGAGAGAATAACGCTTATGTCGGATATAGATAATCGAGACGAGCAAGAGGATGCGGTATGCCTTATGACGCTTCATAGTGCAAAAGGCCTCGAGTTTCCTATCGTATTTATTCCGGGCATGGAGGCAGGGCTCTTCCCAGGCGTTTCGGCCTACGACGATATAACGAAGATGGAAGAGGAAAGAAGGCTGTGCTATGTCGGAATAACAAGGGCGATGAAGAAGCTCTATCTAACAGCGGCTAAGCAGAGAATGCTCTACGGCAAGACGGATTATACATCGGAGTCACCTTTCCTTGACGAGATGGACAAGGCGTACCTTGACGGAGATAAGCTCGTTAAGGAGAGAAAAGCGCAGGCCGGAGGTTTTACAGGAGAGGGCGGCATGTTCGGAGAATACTTCATCGGCGGACGCACGGTCGGAACGGCAGACGGATACGCGGGCAAGCCTGCGGCTAAGCCTTTTGATACCTTGAGATATTCAAGAAATGAGACCGCAAGCAAGCTGCTTGATGACGATTTCGAGGTAGGCGACCAGATCAGACATCCGAAGTTCGGAGTAGGAACGCTTATCGAGCAGGATGACAGAACCATGAAGATAATGTTCGAGGAGTACGGCCTGAAGAAGCTCGGCAAGGGCTTCGTCAAGCTTGAAAAAGTAGAATAGTAAGGGTGTAACAATGACGAGAGACGAGGCAGGAAAGAGAATAATCGAGCTTATCGAGATTCTGAATAAGGCATCGAAGGCATATTACGATGATGCCAGCGAAATCATTACAAATTATGAATATGATGCAATGTATGACGAGCTCCTTGCACTTGAAGAGGAGACAGGCATTGTAATGTCTAACAGCCCGTCTGTTAATGTCGGATACACCGTCAAGTCGGAGCTTCCGAAGGTTCATCACGAATCGAAGATGCTATCTTTAAATAAAACAAAAGAGCGCGAGGAGATACTCGCGTGGCTTGGCAAGCAAGAGGGACTTCTCTCGTGGAAGCTCGACGGACTTACTATTGTGCTGACCTACGAGGACGGCAAGCTCTCGCAGGCTGTAACTCGCGGCAACGGTGATGTCGGAGAGCTTATCACGGACAACGCAAAGGCTTTTCGCAATATCCCATACACAATTAAGAACACAGGAAAGACCGTCATTCGAGGCGAGGCGGTCATCAAATATTCGGACTTCGAGAAGATTAACGAGGCGATTTGCGATGCTGATGCGAAATACAAGAATCCTCGTAACCTTTGCAGCGGAAGCGTAAGACAGCTTGACAGCAGAATTACGGCAGACAGAAATGTATATTTCTATGCTTTTTCTCTATATGAAGCAGAGGGCGTGGACTTCGAAGGAAGCAGAGACAAGCAAATGCAGTGGATGGGCGAGCAGGGCTTCGATGTAGTCCCTTATGTTCATGTCAATTCTTCTAATCTAATTGACGAAATCGACAGCTTCGAGGCGAAGATTCCGTCCTTTGATATTCCATCTGACGGACTTGTTCTGACGCTTGAGGATACAGAATATGCAAAGACACTCGGAAGAACGGCCAAATATCCTAAGGATTCGATAGCTTTCAAGTGGAGAGACCAGCAGGCAAATACGACTCTAAGAGAAATAGAATGGAGCCCATCAAGAACGGGACTTCTTAATCCTGTTGCAATCTTTGACCCGGTTGAGCTTGAGGGCACAACGGTAAGCAGGGCTTCTGTGCATAATATCAATATCATGGAAGATCTCGAGCTTGGAATCGGCGATACTATTACAGTATATAAGGCTAATATGATTATTCCGCAGCTTAGCGATAATCTGACGCGAAGCAGCAAGCTGGAAATACCGCCCTTATGCCCTGTTTGCGGAGGCGCGACTAAGATCAAGGAAGACGGAGGAACGAAGGTGCTTATCTGCACTAATCCGGACTGCCTTGCTAAGAATGTCAAGAGCTTCTCGCATTTCGTATCAAGGGATGCGATGAATATAGAGGGGCTGTCAGAGGCAGGTCTTCTCAAATTCATCGGCAAGGGCTTTCTTAAGAGCCTGCCAGATATTTATGATCTTGAGAAATACGAGGATGAGATTGTTGTCATGGAAGGCTTCGGCAAGAAGTCCTTTAACAATCTTATCAAGTCCATAGATAATGCAAGGCAAACAAGCCCGGCGAAGCTCCTATACAGCCTCGGCGTTCCGGGAATAGGTGTTACAACATCGAATATCATCGCAAGAGCCTGTCATAATAACTGGGAGAAGATAGCGACTCTCGATGAAGAGGCTCTGAGAGCAATCGACCGAATAGGCGATGTACTTGCGACTGATTATTATGCTTTTTTTGCAAAAGAAGAAAACAAACAAATGATAGAGGAAATCCTCAAGAGAGTGGAGCTTGACGAGAGCTATCAAGAGCAGGGTAGCGCGCTTGCGGGGCTTAACTTCGTAATCACGGGAAGCCTCGAGCATTATTCGAGCAGAAAGCTTCTCAAAGAGGAAATAGAAGAGCAAGGCGGAAGGGTTAGCGGAAGCGTAAGCAAGGAGACCGACTATCTCATCACCAACGACACCGAATCGGGCTCTGCCAAGAACAAGAAGGCGAAGGAGCTTGGCGTTTCGATTATCGATGAAGAGGAGATAATCCGCATGCTCGGGAAAGGAGGGGAACGACCATGATTGATGAGAAGATGGATTATGAGAATTTCGACATCGACGAGGTCATTGAGGAATCCGAAGAGAAGATTTTCCAATTGCTTGAAGAGAAGAAATACTTCCAGTGCCGAGACGAGCTTCTTAAATATAATGAAGTAGATATTGCGGAGATCATAGAAGAGGTTATCAGCGAATTCGATATTTCGAAGGCCGTAATGCTCTTCCGAACGCTGCCTAAGGACATATCCGTTAATGTTTTCGCTTATCTTGATAGCGACGAGCAGCTCGAGATAATAGACAAGATTACAGACCCCGAGCTTCAATATATCATAGACGAGCTCGACTTCGACGATATGATCGACGTGCTGGAGGAACTCCCTGCTAACCTTGTTGACAAGATTCTTGAGAAGACTCCAAAGGACGAGAGAAAGCTTATCAATACCTTCCTTAAATATAACGAGGACAGCGCCGGCTCCCTGATGACGCCGGATTATATCAATCTCAGAAAAAGCTGGACTGTAAAGGAGTCACTTGAACATATCAAGGAAGTCGGAATGGACTCTGAGACGATATATACCTGCTACGTTCTTGATGTCGGAAGGAAGCTCATAGGTATCGTATCCCTGAGGTCGCTTGTTATAGCAAATGACAGCACAAGAGTCGCTGATATAATGAGAGAGGACTTCATCTTCGCTCATGTGGATGATGACCAAGAGGAGCTGTCAGATAAATTCAAGAAATACGGCTATCTCGCAATTCCGGTTGTAGATAATGAAGGAAGGCTTGTCGGTATCGTAACTTTCGACGATATTCTCGATGTCATCGAAGAAGAGGCAACCGAGGATATGGAGCGTATGGGTGGTGTCATCGATAACAACGATAAGGACTACCTCGATATGTCAGTCTGGGCTCATGTCAAGGCAAGGCTGCCGTGGCTGCTACTCCTGATGTGTTCGTATTTTATTACAGGAGGCATCATTGCAAGCTTCGAGAATGCGCTCTCTGCGGTAATCGTGCTTGTAACTTATATGCCAATGCTGATGGGCACGGGCGGTAACTCGGGCACGCAGGCATCGACGCTTATCATTCGTGGTATGGCAACAGGCGAGCTGGAACTTGAGGACTGCCTCAAGGTCGGCTGGAAGGAAATTCGCATAGGTATTGTTATAGGCTTGTGCCTGTCTGCAATTAACTACGTAAGAATAGTATGTTTGGATCACGAGAGTCCGCTGGTAGCGCTTACTGTATGCTGCGCCATGGTTCTTATAGTAATAGTTGCGAAGCTTATCGGCGCGCTTCTGCCAATGCTTGCTAAGAAGATTGGCTGGGACCCTGCTCTTATGTCGGGCCCTATGATGGCGTCAATTACTGATATGATTTCGCTCGGAACATACTTCACTATGGCGGAATTGTTCCTGAATCTGTAACGCGAGGCGGCCGGCGAGAACCGAATCAGCCGAAAGCGTAACAATAGGCCGATAAATTTTTTTACATTATATATATATGGAGGTTGTTGTGGAAAAAAGAGATTACAAGTACTTGGAAGAAGTAGCACGAAGGGTAAGAATTAACGCTCTTAAGGCAATACATGCCGCTGGCTCGGGGCATCCGGGCGGGAGCTTCTCTGCTGCGGATATTCTCGTTGCGTTATATTTCGACGAGATGAATATCGACCCTGCAAATCCAAAGATGGAAGGAAGAGACAAGCTGGTTCTCTCGAAGGGACATGCCGTTCCTGCGCTGTATGCCGTGCTTGGCGAAAGAGGCTATTATGATGTGTCGGAAATGATTAGCCTTAGACAGGTCGGGAGCCACTTCCAAGGTCATCCTAATATGCACAAGGTTCCGGGAATTGAGATGTCGACAGGCTCGCTCGGGCAGGGCTTCTCAGCTGCAGTTGGAATGGCGATTGCAAATAAGATGGATGGAAAACCAGGTTATGTATATGCAGTGACAGGCGATGGAGAATTGCAGGAAGGCATTATCTGGGAGGCAGCTCTTTCGGCAGCTAAATACAAGCTTGATAATTTCGTTGCCATTGTTGACTGGAACGGACTTCAGATTGACGGCGAGGTTGATAAGGTTAAGAAGGTTACTCCTATAGATGAGAAATTCGCGGCATTTGGATTCGATGTAATCGTATGCGACGGACATGATATGAAGGATCTGACTGAGGCGATTGATATGGCTAAGCGCTCGCTTGTTGAAAGGACAGAGAAGCCTGTTGCTATCATTGCAAAGACTCACAAGGGACACGGCGTATCCTTTATGGAGGATCAGGCAGGCTGGCATGGCAAGGCGCCTAATGATGAACAGTTCGCAGCAGCTATCAAGGAGCTTGGAGGTGAATTCTAATGGCAGACAAAATCGCAACAAGACAGGCATATAGTGAATTCCTCGTTGAAGAGGGAGCAAGAAATCCTAAGTTGGTAGTTATGACTGCCGACCTTTCGGGTTCAAATAAGACGGATGCTTTCGAGAAAGCATATCCAGAGAGATTCATAGATAGCGGCATTTCCGAGCAGGATATGATGGCAGAGGCTGCAGGAATCGCACATTCGGGGCACGTAGTATGCGCAAGCTCCTTTACGATGTTCGCTGCAGGAAGAGCTTATGAGATTATCAGAAATTCAATCGGATATACAGGCGCAAATGTTAAGGTCTGCGCAACGCATGGCGGAATCACAGTCGGCGAGGATGGAGCAAGCCATCAGACTTTCGAGGATATCTCGCTTATGAGAGAAATCCCAGGCATGATGGTTGTCAATCCAGCAGATGCGGTATCGACTAAGATTCTTCTCAAGCAGATTGTTGATACTTACGGCCCTGCGTATGTAAGGCTTGGGCGATCAGGCGTTCCTGTTATATATGATGAGGGCTCGAACTTGCAGCTCGGTCAGGGAAACATCCTAAAGGATGGTGAGGATGTTTCCGTCCTTGCGACCGGAATCATGGTAGATGCGGCTCTGCAGGCTGCTAAGATTCTTGAAGAGCAAGGCATCAGCGCAAGAATAGTGGATATTCATACAATCAAGCCACTCGACGAAGAGCTTATTATAAGATGTGCAAAAGAGACAGGCAGAATCGTAACCGCCGAAGAGCATTCGGTACTCGGAGGACTCGGCGGAGCAGTCGCAGAGGTCGTAGTGCAGAACTGCCCTGTTAAGATGGCTATGGTAGGACAGAAGGATTGCTTCGGAGAATCCGGCAAGCCCGCAGATCTTCTTAAGAAATACGGCATGACCGCAGACGACATCGTGGCTGCAGTCAAGAGCCTCATGTAAGCGCCCGCATAGCATCGCAAACGACGGCACGCAACACGTGCGATACGCGCAACAACTAACAACAACGAAAAAAACAGGATTCCTCGGAATCCTGTTTTTTCTTCCTTTATAAATATAAAGCGCGCGCCCTCATAGTCACCAATCGGCGATGCAATCTTACTTGAAGGGCCTTTGGCTGACGCCTGTGCTTAGCGATTGGCCTCCTCTTGTTGCACTGGGCGCGACGATTGTTGTTTGATGGATATTTGGCGACGCCTGTACTTAGCGATTGGCCGAGGGCTTGTCCCTCGGACAGAGCT
>CAVIGM010000043.1:0-9304 GCA_963642455.1 Anaerovoracaceae bacterium
ATTGTGTAGGCATATTATATCATCGTATGTCTATGTATGTAAAAGCGGAATTAGGGGTGAATACGAAAACACCCCAGAGCTTTGACGCATCTGGGGGTGTTTTCGATTATGAAGGTATATATAAATGTAATGTAATGTAATAAAGCGATTTTCTTTGACCTTAATTACTCTCAACTGTACTTAGGTTCTCACAAATAGATTCAGCTTCCTTGATTTCATTCATTTTATTTGTTACTGGATCTATGCATCTGTCATCAACCCTGATTGTTATAAGCATAGCTATTACACCAAGTGCAGCTGCTATCATATAGGCAATCATATTTGATCCTGTTGCTGTATTGATTACTCCTATAAGTGAATAACCCAGTGACCTTAGACCTGTAACAATCATGATAACCAGAGAGAATGCACTTGCATATCCGTATCTGCCGAAAACATGTGCCGTAAATGAGCCAACATAGTTGGACGAAACTCCAAGTATTGTTCCGACAATGAAAGCCGATACAGTAGCCATAACCTTTCCGCCGATTTGCATAGATGCAAGTCCGAATGTTAGTCCAGCAGCGGTATGTGCAATACACATCCACATAGTTGCCTTCTTGATACCGATTTTCTGATCTAATACTCCCCAGAGATAGCTTCCTACTCCACCTACAATTGATGCAAGTGAATACAGGAAAGTCGCTCTTGTTTCAGTGAAGCCACAAATCATCAGATTAGGTATGAACTGCACTATCAATATAGTAATTGCCAATTGTACAAGTCCGTTGATTATTCCTATCTGCCATATTTGCTTGGTCTTGAGGAGCTGGCTATTAGTGAAATAGTGTTCCTTTCCTATCTCCTTAGCCCTTTCGTGCATTTCCTTGTAAGTTTCTACTGAATATTCATGCTCATTATCAGGTGTGCAGCCTCTATCTTCTGGGTTGTTCTTAACAAAGAGAATGCATATTACAAGAAGTGCAACTAAGCAAGCTCCAATTACTTTATATGCTACTACAAGATTATATCTATTCAGTATGTATACATATAATGGAAGGAGGACAATTGCCGACGCTTGGAAGCCTATAGTAGCCCAACCCATTGCAAGGCCTTTCTTCTTAGGAAACCAATTTGCAAGGATTGCTGTTCCACCGACGAAGCCGAAGCCTTCTCCGAATACATTTACCAAAATAATTATGATTGCATATTCGGTAGTTGTAGTAATCGATCCCCATACCATACAGCATGCTGCTACAACAGCCAATGAAACTATGTATATTTTCTTAACACCGAACCTTTGAACACATTTACTCAGGACACCGGCGCCTACAATCGCAATCAGTCCTGCCACCGTTGAATACGATAACAATGTACCGACCTGCCAACCGTGAAGATTCGCAAAGGCACTTACTGTAATATTTAAGCTATCTACTATAAGGTTCCCTGCGAACATGAAGGATAGAAAAGCGAAAACTATTATAAACCATCCCCATGCTCCGAAATTGCTGCGCAAAGACGTATCCTTCTTTTTTTCCATAATACACCCCAACTTTTCTTATACATATGGTGCATATTCACCGATACGCACCATATGCTTAAAATATCGGATTAATTAACAGATTGGGTTAAAGTCCCTTCTCCTTAATTCTCTTGTCTGCCTTCTTGCAAAGGATAAAGTAGATAACTGTACATACTGCAAGTCCTACAAGTGCTACATTCCAGTCTGCCTTGAGCTGTCCTGGGAACAGTATCTTGGAGATTGTTGGTGTAACAAGTGTTGCCAAGAATGATCCAAGATTCTGGAATGCGAAGAATACAGCGATAATTGTTGTTGCTGCTTCAGGACGAGAAGTCATTGGCAGCAACAGACAAATTGCTCCGTTGTAAACCTGGAACCCGAATCCGAATATAACAGCTCCTACAATCATTACACCCAGTGTGGATGCAATATAACAAATACCGAGTCCTACGAAACAAAGTGTAATACCCAATGCTGTCGTATAATTCTTGAAGAAGCGAACCCATACCGGTCCGAAAATAAACCCAGATACCGCCATTGCGCCTGAGAAGAACGACATTACAGTTGCGGCAACAGCAGCCGAAAGTCCAAGTCCACCAACTTCGACAGGTGAGCATACAACTATTGCGGCGTTAGACATAAATGTGTATGCAAACAGAATATTTACTACTGTCATAACGATGAACGCCCATGTTAAGCTTGTGAAATTCTTCTCTTTAGGTGCATCTGTCTTAGGCGATTTAGCCGCAGCTCTGTTTGCTTCCTCTACAGGGTTAGTCTTAGGCATCCAAATCAACACAATAAGGAATAGTGGAATCAGAACGAGGGCTACCATGAATGACTGCTGATAGCTTCCTGTCTTTGTAGCAAAGATTCCAGAAATCTGCATAAATACTATACCTGCAATAGCTCCGATAGCGCTTCTGAGTCCCATCATCATGCTCTGTTCTTTTCCATCAAACATATCTACTATGAACGATGCTGCAAATGAATACATGAATCCAAGTCCAAGGCCTGCTACGAAGCGGCTGATGTATAGAGGCCAGAAGCCTGGCACAACCGCAGGAATAAACTGTGCAAAAGCCAATACAATTCCTGCAAGCAGCATGTTTTTCTTGGTAAAATATTTATTAAGAGGTCCAATCAGCAGCGACGGAATAATAGCTGCCAAAGTTGGAATTGTCTCTATCTGCTTAACCAGAGTTGGATACTGCGGATACATTTGTGAGATTACTCCAAGCAGTGGAGATGAAATAGTTACTGTATACTGAACTGTTATAATGCACAATACAGCTACCTTAACCATCAATCCGTATTTAGGTTTTTCTATCATTTCATTCCTCCTTCATTCATTTCGCAAATCTTTTCGCAGAATGTTTTGCAAAATGTTTCGTAAAACAGATCTTCTTATTACTTAATTCGCTTGTTATTTAACGTGCTTCTCATATCCCTTGAGATAACTAAATCCGTTCCATACATCCTTGCCTGTATATTCCTTAGCTGTTTCCTCTCCGTTAACTACTCTGAGGCAACCAGCTGCAAGGGCTTCCATTTCGAATTCGCCTGGAATCTTAGTTGATGGAGCAATCCATCCGAGATATTCATCAAGTCCGTCTGTAACATAGCTTCCCTTAGCAATTCCGCCGGTATAGATAATTTGATCCACCTTACCCTGAAGAGCAACAGCCATCTCGCCTGCAGTCTTAGCTATCTGATATACCATAGTGTCCAGAACAAGCTTAGCGTATTCGTCGCCTTCAGCGATCATCTTCTCAACCTCTCTTACATCATCTGTACCGAGGTGAGCCATAAGTCCGCCCTTCTTGATGAGCTTGAGCATGAACTTAGGGAATTCATCATATTCGCCGCTGTATGCCATTCTGAGAAGTGGTAATGTAGGCAGAGTACCTGCTCTCATAGGAGTCATTGGGCCCTCTCCTTCGATAATATCGTTGGAATCAATCATCTTGCCTTTTCTATGAGCCGTTACTGAAATTCCACCGCCTAAATGAAGCACGAGCAGATTAAGATCTTGGTACTTAACGCCTTTCTGTGCTGCATATCTGTAGCACACTTCTTTCTGATTAAGTGCGTGAATACGGCTCTGACGATAAATCTCAGGAAGTCCTGTCATTCTTGCTACATCTTGATATTCATCGACGCTTGGTCCGTTAATCATATATGCAGGCTTATCGTAGTCTCTTCCGTATTCGAAACAAATTCTTGTTGCCAGCTTGCCAGGATGTGAATCTCCGCCGAACTTATCTGTGTCATCGAACATCTGCTGATTAATCGCATATGCTCCTGATTCTATGAATACCTGAGCTCCTCCTCTTGCGGCAAATATATCGACGTCCTCAAGCTTAAGTCCAATCTTAGAAAGTTCCTGTGGAATCAGCTCTTTGGCAAAAGCCTGATGCTCCTTAATGGTCTTGAATTTAGGATATTCCTCTGTTCCTGGTGTAAAATTCTTAACCCAGATTTGATCGTTATTCTTGAAAACTGCCATCTTGGTAGATGTTGAACCAAAGTTAAGGCACAAAATTGTATATTCTTTCATTTTCTATTTCCTCCGAGTATTTATTTAGACCAGTCTTGCGGCAAGACACATTGAATTATACTTGCCCTTAGCTGGACCTCCTCTTGAGCCGAATACAACAGGCACCTCAAGTCCGAGAATTACATCCATGCTCTGTGCGTCTCCAAACAGTCCCATTCCCTTTCCTGCAATATTTCCTACAACGATGTCTGGGAATATGAGAACATCCGCATCTCCTGCAACAGGGCTCTCGTATCCCTTAATCTTTGCCGACTCTTCCTGAAGTGCAAGGTCGAGGGAGATTGGGCCTTCAACGATACAATTTGCAATTTCGCCCTTCTGGTTCATTTCCTTAAGAGCTGCTGCATCTACTGTATCAGGCTGCTTAGGATTAACCTTCTCTACCGAGGATAGAACCGCAACCTTAGGATTCTCGATTCCGATTTTGTTCAGCAAACCAACAGCGTTCTCAATGATCTTTGCCTTCTGTTCAACATCTGGAAACATGTTAATTCCCATGTCTGTCAGTCCAAGCAACTTGTGATACTTAGGGAATTCAAATACTCCGCACACGGAGACAAGTCCTTTGCGAATGCCAGTCTCGCTCTTAACCATCTGGCGCATCAATGTTGCTGTATCTATAAGACCTTTAACAAGAACATCTAACTCTCCAGCCTTAACCATTTCTATTGCCTTGGCAACAGCTGCCTCATTATCTGCAACATCTACAATGGTGTAATCTGATGCGGGCTCGTTGAAGCTTGCTATTACTTCCTTAATCTTTGCCTCATCACCGAGAAGTACAGGCTTGATTATTCCATCGTTCTTTGCTGCAACTACTGCTTCCATAATATGAGAATCTGCAGCAGCAACGACACCAGCTCTTACGCCTAATTTCATTCCAACTGTTTCAT
Source organism: Anaerovoracaceae bacterium (assembly GCA_963642455.1). Lineage (GTDB taxonomy): Bacteria > Bacillota > Clostridia > Peptostreptococcales > Anaerovoracaceae > Crickella. The sequence continues at coordinate 4,955 of CAVIGM010000043.1, forward strand.
TTACAAATTCTTCAATATTTCTATACATAGTAATTCCTCTTTCGTCTTTTCAAAAAAATGCCGGGGCAGATAATGGCAAAACCCCGGCAAAGGAGATATTGCTCTTATCCTATGTATCCGTCGCCACCGCACATTGCGAATCTGCGAACACGTGTGAATGTATTAGGTGTTGTGAAGCCCTCACCTGTTGTTGTTGCGATTGTTGATGAGCCGTATCCTGTTCCACCTACTCCTGTAGCGCCTACTGTAGGTCCGTTCATTGCAAGACAAGTAACTCCGATTCTTCTTCCGAACTTAGTTGCTCTGCTGAGATCCTTAGTCCAAATAGCTGCTGAGTGGTGATATCCGTGCTCTGCCTCGATAGCCCAATTCATTGCCTCTTCGAAATCCTTGCACTTAACTACAGGGAATACAGGCATAAGCTGCTCGCACATTACATATGGATCTCCCATTTTGCACTCTATAATTGCAAGCTTCAAATCAACGCTTTCGTCAACTTCAATTCCGGCTTCCTTAAGTACAACATTTGCATCCCTACCTACGAACTTCTTGTCAGGATCAAATCCGCCATGGCCATTGGAAGAAATCATTCTTGCGGTAACTTTCTCGCCCTCTTCCTTAGTAAGAAGACGTGCTCCGCACTCCTGCATTGTCTTAATGAATGCGTCATACTGAGATTCAACAACGAATGCTACCTTCTCTGTAATGCAGAGCATATTGTTCTCGAATGGTACGAAGCCTGCAAGTGTCTGCGCTGCCTGAACTACGTCAGCAGTCTCATCAACTACAACAGGAACATTTCCAGGGCCTGCTGCAACGACCTTCTTGTTTCCTGCCATCAGTGTAGCAACCATTCCAGGTCCGCCTGTTCCGATCATCAAGGAAACCTTAGGTGAATCCATGATAATTCCAAGAGAATCCTTAGTAGGCTCTGCTATGCAGGTGCATATGTTTGCAGGGCCGCCCTTAGCTGTTACTGCTCTATTAATAAGATCAACTGTCTTAGCAGCAGCATGCTTTCCTGCTGGATGTGGATTGAATACGATAGTATTTCCTGCTGCGAGCATTGACATAGTGTTGCATGCTACAGTAACAAGTCCGTTAGTTACAGGAGTAAGAGCTCCTACAAGTCCTACAGGTGCAGCGAACTCTACGGTAACACCCTTGCCGCTTGCCATAACCTTATGATGCAGACTCTCAGTTCCTGGATTCTCAGCGATAGATCCGTAGTTCTTCACCAACTTCTCTTCGAGTCTTCCGTAACCCGTCTCTTCAAATTCAGCCTTAGTCTCTTCGTTTACAACCTTAAGCGCCTCTTCCTTGATAGCATCTATGAAACCCTGTCTCTCTTCGGTGCTGAAGTTAGCACTCAACTCAAGGTATGCCTGATATGCTGCCTCAACGGCATCTTCCATTTTTTCAAAAACTCCCATTAACTGGCTCATTTTTTTTCCTCCTAATTTCTATAATTATTTAATATGCGATTAGTTGATATGTTTAATTTGATTGAATTTGCGTAGTATGAAATTCTTTTGTCTTGTATGTGTATGGATTTGGAGATTAATTAGAGAGTCTCACTTATGTCAAACATCTCGCCGATAATCTCAGCAAATTCCGCCTCTGAAATTGGCTTGAGAGTGTTAGTGTAGAAACCGTTATGCTTGATTGCATCTCCTGCACAAGCAACAGCTGCCTCTCTTGTGATTCCCTTTGATGACATTGTAGGAATATTGCAGTGCTTCATAATGCTTACAATCTTATCCTGCATAGCCTTGCCGATTGTTTCAGCAGAATCAGCATCGCTTACTTCAAGGCCCATTGCCTTAGCCATCTTTACGCCTCTTTCCTTGTCAAATTCTGCAGTCTTGTATACTGTAAGAGGGAGAGTCCAAGCGCAAGCAAGTCCATGTGGGAGTCCATATACTGCACCAATCTCGTGTCCTGCAGAATGTCCGAAATGTACTCCGGTGTTGGAGAATGCAATGCCTGCCCAGTTAGCTGCCTTTGAAAGTGCGATTCTGGCATCAAGATCGCTTCCGTCGTCGTAGCATTTCTCAAGATTGTCAACAATGAGCTTGATTGCCTCAAGAGCGATTACGCTGCTGAATGGATCATTTCCAGTTCCTGTTACAGGGTCAAGAGGTCCTGCACTATAGGATTCTACTGCATGAGCAAGAGCATCAAGTCCGCTGTTTGCAGTAACGTGAGGAGGTGCTGTGATTGTAAGCTTAGGGTCTACGATTGCCTTATTGCATGCGCAAATTACTCCGTCCTTATTATGATCATTATCTGATACAACTGCGACACAAGTAGACTCTGCGCCTGTTCCCGATGCTGTAGTTACCGCAATTACAGGAGCATGCTTGTTAAGTGTGAAGAAAACGCCTTTTGAAAGAAAATAATCTTCAATTGAACCTGGATTATCGAGGAGTACAGAAACGAGCTTAGCTGTATCCATAGCGACGCCTCCGCCTACTCCTATAATAAGATCAGCTCCGAAAGCCTTTGCGGCATCTCCTGCCTTGTCTACATTTGCTGCGATAGGCTCGCCCTGAAGATCGCTATAGCCTTGCGCCTCAACACCAACTTCCTTGAGGATATTGAGAACTCTGTCGGATATTCCGCAAGCCTCAACGCCCTTATCGTATAGAACAAATACCTTCTTTGATCCGAACATCTGAACGTCCTGTCCCAGTGTTTCGATTGCGTCAACGCCGAATGTTACAGGGCATTGAATTGTGTAAGTGCTAATTTTGTTTTCCACAGTATTACCTCCTGTTTTATTATTTCTTTTTCCTTTTGGATAGAGTTATTACCCTTGTCGATTATCATTGTACTTGTCAAAAAAATCCTTATCATTGGAATAATTTACAACGCTAACGGGCGATTGTTCATAAAATTGCAGTGTATTTCTTGTAATTATTTTACATATCTGCATTTTTCATATATAATCAAGGCAATCGAAAAAAGCCTTGTAATTCAAGGCTTTTCAATGTTCGAAAATTTGTGTTTGTTCTATAATGTCAAAATTTTATGTTCATGTGGTAAAAATTTGCAACAAGGAGGCCTTCGCATGAGAAATATAATAAAGAAATTGCAAAAGAATCTACCATCTGATTGTGTTGTTGTTCTAAATAATCCGGATCAGGTGGTGTATCATGCAGAAATTATAACGCCTGAAACAACATTCAAGGATATACATGCGCTATATATAGGAAGAGCACAGGATATTGATCCTAAGATTAAACTTAACGGCATAAGTCTAATGACATATTCTAAAGAATTGATCCCCGAGGATCGTTTCGCTGGCAAATATAACGCAATTCAGCTTAGAGAAGAAGCTGAGTATATAAGGCTGTATTCTATCGTTATGCAGGTTCTTAACGATATGGCTAAGCTCACAAGAATTAACAACGAGCTTCTTAACATGGTAAAGAGTGGTGCTAACCTTCAGAAGATTATGGATTATTCAAGCTTGATACTTGATAACCCTGTCATGCTAGTTGATATTTCATTCATCTATATTGCAAGCGCCGGCGCAAAGGCTTTCCCAGATCAATATAATTGGCAATATACTCTCGATAACGGAATTATGCCAAGTTCTTATCTTAACCATATTATGAACACCGAAGTGCCTTATCTCAGTTCAGAATATGAGACATCAGATATAATGATAAGCAACACAGATGAGAATAATAAATATCGTACATTCTCGCTTAAGGTTTTCAACAAAAAGACTCTATTGGGATATTTTAAGGTAATTGAAACAAATCACGAATTCACAGACTCAGACATCAGCAGGTTTGAATTGCTCAACGAATATATAGGTCTTGTCTTCGGTAACGAATTAAGGAAAAGTAGTTATAGTGATAATATATCCGAGGGTTTTCTCGCCTCTATATTAACCAATAAGGTTGATTCAGAGAGCGCAATCGAGAACCTCAAGGAGACATTTTCCGTAAGATTGTATTCCAATCTATATCTTATAAGAATCAGCTTTAATACCCCGCCTGCTTTTGACGATACGCAATATTATGTATTGAAAAAAGTTAAGAGATTCTTCAGTTCAAATATCGTATGTTTCGTAAGAAACAGCTTCGTTGTTCTTGTGGATTCTCAAAGTGAGGGAACATATTTAACTTCAAGCTTCATAAAGAAACTCAAGGAATTTCTTAAGGAAATTGATTGCAAGGCTGATATCAGCTTCGTATTTAAGCATCTTGAGGAATTGTATAGATATTATCAGCAGACTCTATTCTGCGAAGAATATCGAATTAAGACAGACAATGATGAACCGATATTATACTACAAGGATATTTATGATTATCATATGATTGCTAAGCTGAACAA
>CAVIGM010000044.1:0-9200 GCA_963642455.1 Anaerovoracaceae bacterium
GCTGCAACTACTTTCTTGCTGCCTTTCCGATTTCGAGGCCCTTGTTGAATGCGTCAACGTTAGGTGCGATGAGCTTAGGCTTCTTCTCGAATTTGTGCTCGATGCCCTTGATGATTACTTCTTCAGGAACAGCCTGGGTGTAGCCAACATATACTCCGAGCATGATGATGTTAAGAGCTCTGTCGTTGCCCATATCGAGAGCCATCTGTGTTACAGGAGCTTCGATAACATTGATATCGTCTCTTTCGATCTTGTCCTTAACGATTGTGCTGTTGATAAAGAGGTTGCCGCCTGACTTCAGGTTTCCGATGAAAGCGTGAAGTGAAGGTGCGTTCATTACGATAAGGTCCTCGAGGTTGTAGCTTACAGGAGCTCCGATCTCGTCGTCAGCGATTACTACGAAGCAGTTAGCTGTACCACCTCTCATAGCAGCACCGTATGATGGGAAGAATGAAACGTTGAGGTCTGTAGCCTCGCAAGTAGCCTCAGCAAGAAGCTTACCCATTGTCATAACTCCCTGTCCGCCGAATCCGGCCATCATTATATTTCTTTCCATTATGCTACCTCCTACTCCTCGTCTCTGAATACACCAAGTGGGAATTCTGCGAACATCTTATCTCTCATGAAGTCAAGAGCCTCAAGTGTTCCAAGGCCCCAGTTAGTTGGGCAAGAAGTAACGATCTCGATGATTGAGTAACCCTTGCCGTCAAGCTGGTTCTGGAAAGCCTTCTTGATGTAGTTACGAGTCTTGATTACATTCTGTGGAGTATCAACTGCAGTTCTTACGATGAACTTAGGAGCTGTCAGCTGGTTGAGAATCTCACATACGTGCATTGGATATCCGTGTTCCTCAGCTTTTCTTCCTTCTGGAGCTGTTGTAGCCTTCATGCCAAGAAGAGTTGTAGGAGCCATCTGTCCACCTGTCATTCCGTAAATACCGTTATTTACGAAGATTACTGTGAAGTTCTCGCCTCTGTTAGCAGCCGAAATTGTCTCAGCAAGTCCGATAGCAGCGAGGTCTCCGTCACCCTGATATGTGTAAACCAGTGAATCTGGGGAGCTTCTCTTGATACCTGTTGCTACAGCGCCAGCTCTTCCGTGAGCAGCGATAGTCTCGTCGTGTGATACATAGAACTGTCCGAGTCCGCAGCAGCCTACACCCTCAACTCTTACGAGCTTATCGAGAGCACCAAGCTCCTCAGCAGCCTCACCAATCAGCTTATGAACAGTACTGTGCATGCATCCTGGGCAGAATCCCGAAATTGAACCTTCCAGGATACCCTTAGTTCTTGTATAAACTTTCTCCATTAGAGCACCTCCTTAATAAGTTCGCGAGCAGCAGCCATAACCTGATCGTTAGTAAGCAGCTGTCCACCTGATCTCAGGCACTCCTTGATTGGGCACTGGCCCTGTACAGCGAAGTCGATATCCCATCTCATCTGAGCTGGAATTGACATCTCAACGTCAAGGATTCCCTTTACCTTACCGAAGTCAAGATTTCTGAATGTGTCATATGGGAATGGGGAAACTGTGATAGGTCTGATCATACCAGCCTTGATTCCCTCAGCTCTGAGCTGCTTGATAACAGCCTTGGAAATACGAGCAGAAATTCCGTATGCTGCGAAAACGATCTCAGCATCGTCCATCATGAACTCCTCTACTCTGATGTCCTTGTCCCATGTGTTGTACAGCTTAACAGCCTCGATATTTACAGCCTCCTGGCCTGTTCCTACTGAACCAGGTCTGCAATAAGCCTGCTGTCCAAGTGGGTGACCAATGATAGCTCTGTGCTCATAAGCCTTTCTAAGCTCAGCAATCTCCTCGTCTGACTTCATCTCAGGAAGTACAACAGGCTCCATCATTGTTCCTACAACACCGTCTGTAAGAACGAGAACTGGGTTCTCATCTCTGAATGCGAGGTCAAATGCCTCGTATACCATATCTACGCACTCCTGAACTGTTGAAGGTGCGAGTACGATCATTCTGAAACCACCGTTTCCGGAAGCCTTAGTAGCCTGGAGATAATCCTGCTGTGCAGGCTGAATAGCTCCGATTCCAGGGCCACCTCTCTGTACATTTACATATACCATAGGTACTCTTGCTGATGCACAGTAGGAAACTCCCTCACTGTACAAGCTGATACCACAAGATGATGAGGAGCTCATAGCTCTGATACCTGTTGATGCAGCACCATACAGCATATTGATAGAAGCAACTTCTGATTCACCCTGTACGAATGTTCCGCCTACCTCAGGCAATCTTCTTGCAAAATATTCAGGGATTTCGTTCTGCGGTGTAATTGGGTAACCCGCGAAGAAACGACATCCTGCTCTTGTAGCTGCCTCAGCGATAGCCTCGCAGCCCTTCATAAATACGCGTTCTGCCATTTTTTTCCTCCTTACCTATCTCCATACCTCGATTGCCGCATCTGGGCAGATCTGAGCACACATTGCGCATCCGATGCAATCATCTGGATTTGCTACAACTACATAAGGATAACCCTTAGAGTTGACTTCCTCACCAACGGCGAGGCACTTCTTAGGGCATGAAATCACACAATACTGGCATGACTTGCAGATTTCTGAATTGATTTCAACTCTTCCTTTCGCCATTACATTTCCTCCTTACGGTTAATAAAAAAAAGTACTTTTCTTAATCAACCCACGAATAGGTCAGATAGAGCTCTATTGGAAGCAAGAATTTGTCAGTCTCCGCTTGAGCCTCTTCATAGATCTCCTTGTGAACACAAGCGCTGTTCACCGTTGTGAGCCCTTCGAAAAGCTCATCAATCTTATCCAATCCATCCATGAATTCATTAACATTTGTTGTGTAACCCAAATTAGGGTTAGCAAGTATATATATATGGTCAAGTCTGATTGACTTCAGAATGTGCGACATGGTTCCGTCAACAGAACCAAGATCCCTCGTCCAAGGTCTATATGAATTGACCACGTATACCGGTACCGAATTGTCCTTTGACAGCAGGTGGTTGTACTGACCTGCGTATTTAGCGGCTTGCTGTCCGCCGCCTATGTCAAGGAGCGTATAATTATCCGACATAAGAGATTGTGCAACGCCCCCGATTGCCGAAGGAGCATCGAGGAATTGCTCCTGGAAGTGAATGTCCACCCCCTCTTTTGCAAAAGCGTCTTTCATATCTCTTGATCGGTACAGAGGCTTCGTCTGGTCGAGGTCAAAAAGGTCAACCTTCTTGCCGGTTCTCTCCGCGAGCATGTGCGCCACGTTGAGGACGATCTCGCTCTTGCCACTTCCCGCTTCGCCTATGAAAACGAAGTTCTGCTTCTCGTTCATTATGTCCTCGAAAGTCTTGTCTACTTCATAGAAAAGTCCCATCTTAGCCTCCCTTCTCGCCAAAAAATATAAAGCTTCGCCTCTTGGTTCAGCTTTATTCCATAGTATCCGTTAGGCGATTTAGTACCCTTTTATTATATGCATTTGGCAAGAAAATATCAATTGATTATTTGCTTGACAAATAAGTAACATATATTGCAAAATACCTGTGATATCAAGCAAATCAAGGAAATTTGCGGCATTTAATTACATTAAATTACATCAAATTATAACTAATCATATCACATCATATCACATCTAATTCTGCATTTACTTGCGAATTGCGTTAATTACATCACATTATTATGAAGATTCTAAGTATCACAGCACAGAAGCCGAATTCCACAGGAAGCGGCACATATTTAACAGAAGTCGTAAGAGCGCTTGACAGTCTCGGCCACAAGCAGGCTGTTGTAGCCGGTATCTATGAGGACGACCTTCCTTCGATCAAATTCCCGAAGAGCGTCGACTTCTACCCGGTTATCTTTGATGAGCACAACCCTATTTACGGTATGTCGGATTCGATGCCTTATCCGTCTGCTCTATATAGCTCCCTTGACGAGGCGGGGCTTGCAGCCTTCGAGGCGCGCTTCGAGCCTGTTCTCCGAAAGGCCGTGCAGGAGCTTGACCCGGACATCATCTACTGCCATCATCTTTTCGTTCTTACCGCGCTTGTGCGGAGGCTTTTCCCAGAGAAAAAAGTCTATGGTCAGTGTCACGGCACCGACCTCAGGCAGTTCATTAATTGCAAGCAGCTGCAGGAGCATGTGAGAGCGGATATCGCGGGGCTCGATAGGATATACTGCCTGCATCACGAGCAATATCGGCAGATTGCTGAGCTCTTCGGTGTAGATGCAGATGAAGGCAAAATCGAAGTTGTCGGCTGCGGCTACAACGAGAAGCTCTTCTACCCTGGCGACAGGCTGTATTCGAAGGCCGGCCGCTCGAGCGGTGGCTTGGCTGGCGGAAGCGGCAAGGCGGCTGACTCGGACGGCTCGAGCGGTGGCACGGCTGGCGGAAATGAAGGCCGCGCCGAATTTCTGTATGCTGGCAAATTGTGCCGCGCCAAGGGTGTCAACGAACTTCTGCACGCGGCCGCATCACTCGAGTGCGCCGACTTCAATCTCACTCTGGTCGGCGGCTGCCAGGACGATAACACACTTGCGATCTACCAATCCGTCAGAAGCGACCGCATCAACTGGCTCGGACCACTACCTCAGAGCGAGCTTGCCGAGCTTTTTCGAGAGAAAGACGTCTTCGTTCTTCCTTCATATTTCGAGGGCCTATGCCTTGCGGTCATCGAAGCCCTTGCAAGCGGAATGCTGGTAATTTGCACCGACCTTCCTATGCGCGAATGGCTCGACGCCAACATTCCAGACAACAACATAATCTACGTCAAACTGCCGGAAATGGCGAGCCTCGACAGGCCTGTCAGCGGTGGCGAGGAAGTCCTTGAGAAAAGATTAGCGGAGGCTTTCAAGCAGGCGATGGGCAAGCTACGAGAAGAGCGCAAGCAGCCCGATATGCGCATGGCAAGATGGACAACCGTCGCAGAGAAAATTCTCACAGAATAAACACCTAAGGCGCGGGCTGAAATGGTATACTCTGTATACAATTTTTTATAAGTAATTTCGCAATTTTACACATAAGGCTTAACGCTTCTACAATACTTTTCGATTGTTGAAATTTCTATAATCAGGGGGGGAAATTTACAATTAGAAGGAAAGACTGTTTATGAATCTTGAACAAGGAATTAAATTAGTACTTAACGGCTCGAAGGCCTTTCATTCAAGGCTTATCAGCGTTTTCGGACAGATGGCGCTGAGGCTCGACGACGAGAAATACCTAATGACAACGGAGAACCTGAAGCTGTCAAGGCTTGAGAGCGAGGATGTTGGCGTCTACGATATAAGCACAGGCGATATTGGCGCGATTTTCAGAGCAAGGCCAGATATCAACGCAATCGTAATTGCGGTTACAGCGGATTCGGTTGAGGTATCTAAGAGGGGCCCTCTTGCGGCGACCTTGGACGATCTTGCGATGCTGATTGGCCCTGATGTGCCTGTTGCAAAAAATTCGGACCCTAAGACGATACTCAAGGCTATTGCGAACAGAGGTGGCTGCTTTATTGAGGGGCTCGGAATAATCGGTGTTGGCAAGAATATGCAAGAGGCTGCAGCTGCAGTTCAGATTATCGAGAAAGCCGCTGAGGCGGAGATCAAGGGCAGCTTAATCGGCGGAAGCAAGAAGATTGATGCGAAAGTTGCCGACTCGCTGAGGCAGTATCATATTGAGAATTATTCCATCGTAAATTCCGATGACTATGTTAATTTCGTAGGCTTCGACGAGAACGAATTCAGCCTAAGAAATAGTCTTATCGAATACGGCAAGAAAATGTGCAAGGACGACCTTGTATATGGCTCTTGGGGAAATCTTTCCGTTAAGCTCAACGATGAGGAGATGCTGATTACACCTTCGGGCATGGATTATTTCGACATCAAGCCTGAGGATATTGTTAAGGTCAACATAACAAGCCTTGAATCAAAGGACGCAAGAAAACCAAGCACGGAGTCGCTTCTTCATGCGGCAATGTATAGATATCTTCCAAATTGTGGAGCTATCATGCATACACATTCAAACGGCTGCAGTGTTTTTGCGGCGGCACAAGCAGGCTTCGTAATTGAGGACCCTGCTCTCCACGAAATCATCGGAGATGTTCTCGCAGCAGATTATGCTCCTTCGGGCACTAAGCAGCTTGCAATAAATGCTGTCAGCACTTTGCAGCATACTCATGCGGCAATACTCGCAAATCACGGCGCGATTTTCTATGGTCCGACGCTTGATGTAGTGCTTGCAGTTGCAAACGCGGTTGAAGCTAAGGCTTGCAACCTTCTCGGATACGGCAGAAGCGAGGAAGACGCTTAGCGCGGAGGCCGAAGACGGCCAATAATTAAATGATGAAAAATCGAGGGAATCAGTGTTCGCTGAATTCCTCGATTTTTTTATAGAGATTTTCTTTGGTTCGGCAAAAAATAGAGAAAATAGGCCCAAAAACGCTCGATTTTCTCTACTCGCTTGCTTATCACATGCAACGAGCGCGACTCAAGTCTGCGTTGGTTCAGCAAAAAATAGAGAAAATCGGGGCAAAAATGGCCTATTTTCTCTACTGACTACCGACTTAAGAAAGGAAGACCGAGCTTCGCTTGCCGAAGCTCGGTCAACTGACAACATAAGAATAGAGAAAATCGCCTCAAAATCAGCGGATTTTCTCTATAAATGACGAAACCAAGTTCCGCACGCCACATACCACGCGGCCTCGTAACGAAGAGGAGTAGAGAAAATCGGCCCGAAATCACTCGATTTTCTCTATTTTTTTGAATCCCAACGACTTGTGCGCGTCCCCTCACGATTTTGCGGACTAATCTTGGTGTTGCATGCCTTTGAGCATCTTGTATTCTCCTACCGAGAAGAACGCGAGGCCTATCCAAATTATGCAGAAGCAGATTATCTGAACTATGTCCACCGACTCTCCGAGGAAAGAAATTCCGACTATAAGCGCGATAGTTGGGCTGATATATTGCATCAATCCAATCAGGAAAACTGGCAGTCTGAGTGCGCCTGCCGCAAAAAATCCGAGTGGAATAAGTGTTACGATTCCGCAAGCATAAAGAGCTATATATTGGCCAGTTGATGCGACCGAAAGTGCGCCCATGCCTTTGGCCTCAAGATATATAACTGCCACAAGCGCAAAAGGTGCGAACCAAATCGTTTCATATAGAATCGAAATCAGTGGTGGCTGCTCAACCGATGACTTGATTGCCGTGTAAATTGTGAACGAAAGTGCAATCAGAAGAGCGAGCTTAGGAACATCACCGAAGTGGATGATTATGATGATTACCGCAATCAGCGCTAGAACCAAAGCGGTGAGCTTGTATTTAGTTATCGATTCCTTGAAGATGATAATGCCGACAAGGCAAATCATCAGCGGCTCAATATAGTAGCCGAGTGCGCTCTGCACAACCTGTCCGATATTAACCGTGTAGATATATGTGCTCCAGTTGACTGTGATGATTGCGCCTGCCGCAAAATATCTGAGCCTTGTCTTTCTGTCACGAAGCGGCTCGATTATTCTTTGCAAGCCGTACTTGGCCCATGCAGCGATGAACGCGTAAAGAGCAACAAGAAAAATTCTATACAGAATTATCACCCATGAATTTATAGGTCTTAGCGCCTGCCAATACGCGGGCAGCACGCCCCACATCAGCATACTTACCAGCATTGCAAGCAAACCTTTCTTGTATTCTTCGTTCTTCATGTTCTATTGCTCCTTTCGTTGGATTTTCGTGTTCGTATATAAAAAGCTCGGGGCGGCTCGCAGTTAGGGCCCGGTTCGAGTTCTCGGAGAAGCGAGTTCTCCAAGCAGGGCCCGAGCTCGCCTCGAATCCGTGGAAGTTACAGGCCTAATTCTGGGCCCAGAACTTTAATAACCGCCTCTACTCCGATTCTTATGCAGTCAGGGCAAGATGTCAGCGCAACGCCCGAACCTGCACCCTTGATATCATAACAAATGATAGCCTGTGCGTTTTCCTTGAAATACGCAAGCATCTCTCTTGACTTAGCGGTAGTCTCCTTCTTCGTGCCGCCAGGATTCTCTGTATCGCCGTCGCTTTTCAAAAGCCCTGCCACAAGAGCAGCACCGGAAAGCGCGCCGCATTGACCCTTAGCGCAGCCGAGGCCTCCGCCGAAGCCCTCTGCCATTTTATATAGAAGAGAAGCGTCCATTCCGAGCTCGTCCGCAAAAACGCAAGCTACAGACTGCGCGCAATTGTAACCTTCTCTGTGTAATTTCTGTGCGAGTTCAACCTTGTTCAAATTCTTGTCCATTATCGTACCTATCCTTTCTTGTATATTTGCCGGGCTTAGATGCCCGATTTTTTATTTCATAATGATGCCGGCGCCCATGCGAAGCTTGGTTCCGCTGGCCCTATACGAGCAGAAAAGCTCCGGCTCGCAGCAGCTGCAATGCTCACTAATCGTGATATTTGCGCTTGGAATGCCAGCTTCCATGAGCATTCTGCGGTTGTATTCTTTGAGATTTATATAAAATTTCTCGCCCTTCTTGCTGTATTCGGGCTCCTTGAACATTTCGAAAACGTCTCTGTCGACCTCGAAGCAGCATTTGCTGATTGACGGGCCGATGTGCACATATATGTTCTTTGGATCGCAGCCGTAGACCTCTTGCAGCTTGAGTGCGGTGATTCTGCCGATTTCCGCGACCGTGCCCTTCCAGCCTGAGTGCACCATTCCGATTGCGCCGCGCACAGGATCATAGAAAAAAATCGGTGTGCAGTCGGCATGCATGCTCGTCAAAAGTACGCCTTTGATGTCGGTAATCGCTCCGTCGCTATCGACGTATTTGAGGCCGTTGCCGTTGCTGTTTGCGGCATCATATTCGGGTGCGGTGTCGCCCGCCTTGTATTTTGCAATCTCGGCGTCGTCGATAACCATTATATTGGTCCCGTGCGTCTGCCAGTGTCCAACCGGAATATAGCCGTCAGGCGCGATGGCTGCAAAAACCTCTTCGTCGAAATACGGCCAGCCCTCATGCGCAGCATATTTAGTTGTCATAAAAGCAGATACGCCCTCATGCTCTTGAAAAATCTTCAGATATTTCTTGTCAGCAGAAAGTGTTTCGAGCGCTTTGCTTGGTTTGCTTGCTTCGCTTGCCTTGTTTGCTTTGCTTGGTTCGCGTGTTTCCATCTTATATAAGCTCCTTATCCAAAAGGAAATCAATCACATTGATATTCAAAATGCCGTTATCATCATACCAACGCTTAGATGTATCTTTC
>CAVIGM010000045.1:0-5231 GCA_963642455.1 Anaerovoracaceae bacterium
CATAATACCTATTTGGAGATAGCGTATCGAAGCGGAATAATTGCAGGCTTGCTATATGCATTTGTTGCAGTATATGCTGCGGTATATTCCTTCAAATATATGTTTGATAGGAAGAGAAAGGATAACAGATGGATTTTCATTCCGTTAGCCGTTATGGCCTTCGGGGTAATGTCGCATTTGGAAAGGGCTATTTATCCGGTCGAGAAGATACATATATTCATGTACTTCATCGCCCTTGCCCCAATGTTTATGAAACCTGATCAAGCTAAGCAAGTCAATCAAGCAGAGCAAGCCGATTAAGCTAATCAATCTGATCAAAAAGAAATTCAACCATGTCTTGAGTCTCGTGATTAGAATCGACTTTCACATATTTACGAAGGAAGGAGTCAAGCTTCGCATAGTCGTAGCTTGACTTTTCTATTGCGGCCATAAGAGAAGCCGCGTCATAGCAGACAGGACCAGGAACCTCTGCCATATAGTCCATATAAATGTCGCGAGTTGACATATATTCATCGTAATCGTAGTCGTAGAAATAAAGAGGCTTGCCGAGTATTGCCGCCTCGTACATGATGCAGGAATAATCACCGATTACAATGTCCGAAGCAAAGAGCATGTCAAAGGAGCTGAAGTCCTTGTCTATAATGGCTCTGCTGTCATCGAGGCCCGATAGCTCGGTCAGAGGATGAGCCTTAATCACGAGATTGTATTTGTCATAATCAACAGAATTGCAAAGATCCCTAATAGCAGATAGGGTGGCCGCATCCTCTCCTTTTCGGAAAGTAGGCACGTAGACAATGTTCTTCTTCTCGGAATTAAGCTCAGGATATTTGTCGTAAATTCTCCTGCACGTAGCTTCGGCACGAGTCTTGTCCTTGAGAGCCTCAACCCTTGGGAGCGGCATAACGATGATTTTCTCGAGAGGATAATTGAAGCCCTGCGCAAGGTGTTCGCGATAGCCTTCTCCCGCTGCAAAAATATAATCATAGCCCTCGTGCATGTGCATGAGCTTAGCTGTCTTGGAGGAACTGCCCTCAGGCTTGTCGAGAATGCTATAACCGAATTTCTTCATCGTGCCTATGGAATGCCACATCTGAACGACGAGCAGATTCTCGCGATGCTTAAGAAGACTTGCGGGAATGCAATAAGTATCGAGCACGGCTATTCTTGCAGTCGCAAGCTCTCGCATCTGTCGAAGAATGTGGAAGCCGTAAGCCAGCTTCTTGCTCTTAGAGTCGCTTGCCTTGAACAGCTTGCAGAGGACAACAACCTCATAGTCTGGATGAAGCTCTTCTATCTTATCTCGGAGCATGCAAATATCCAAAGAAGGCATGTCGCTTTCCCTGCTAAGAATTACGACCTTCTTCTCTTGAGGAGATAGCTTCATAACGGCATAGATGCCCTTAAGCCCTGCAATTCCGATTCTTATAAGATTTTCCATATGCCTCCTTCGCATGCTGCATGTGCGCGGTGTTCGCATGCTGCCTGTGCGCTGTGTTCGTTTGCTTCCGATGCGCGCCTGCGCCTTGTAACATTGATATTATAGAGCAAAAGTGGTATCATTGACAATAATTATGTACTGAAGGAGTGCGCCCTTATGACAGGCCTTTCGAGAGCGAGAATTACTCATATTGAGTGGGAAAGAATCTTTCTTCATATTGATATAGAAAGCGATATGAAGGACGCTCTTTGTGCTGTCAGAAATGCGGCGACAAATGTGGAGCTTCCTCTCGAGACGAGCCGAACCGATAAGGGCTATTCTGTTTGCGTCAATATTGCCTGCGTTTCGGATAGGGAATTTCTCGAGAACGGAAGATGGTATTTCGTCCTCAAGGAAAAGGGAAAAGCCGGCGAGACGGTCATTGAGCAGGCCGGCGATTCGGCTGACAAAGGATCTCGCTCCGAGCGAGTTGCGGTAACAAGCGAGGTGGCAGGACGAGTTGCCGAGCTCACGCGAATTTTCAGATACGCCGAGAATCAAATGGCATATACCCTCAGCTTCGGAATCGAGACCGAGGACGAGGAGAACCTCGAGATATACATGGACAGCTACTTCATGGAAGAGAACAAGAAGTGGAAGAAAAGAAGATATGTCAAAGAGGTTCGCTCGGCAAATGACAAGCTCAAGCGCGTAGCGATGTCGGGAGCAATCAAGGGAATTGCCGCATGGTATCATACCGTCGATGCGCTGACTCCAAAGACTGGAAAGAATGTCCTTCTGATGAGCGAGACGCATGACTATCTGTGGGGCAACCTCAAGGCGATAGATGACGAAATCAAGAAGCAGGGCCTCGACAAGGAATACAATGTCAGCTATTCCTTCAGAAAGAAGGTCGGCAAGCACCAGACACTCGGCGATGCTCCAAGCTGGTTTCGGACAACTACACTGATTGCCAAGCAGGACATAATCTTTGTGGATGATTATGCGCCTATCTTTGGCTTCTTCCAGCTCGGGCAGAGAACTAAGCTGATACAGGTATGGCATGCAGGGGAAGGCTTCAAAGCCGTAGGATATGCAAGATTCGGCAAGGAGGGAAGTCCTTTCCCACAGAAATCCTGCCATAAGCAATATACAAATGCGATTGTCGGCTCAGAGCACCTTCGGGATGTGTTCTCCGAGGTTTTCGGAATTGAGAAGGAAGCCTGCTTGCCACTTGGAATGCCGAGAATGGACGGTTTTCTCGATGAGCAGAGACAGCAGCGGATAAGAGATGCTTTTGCGGACAAATACCCGAACACCAAGGGACAGAGGCTTATACTTTTTGCACCTACCTACAGAGGAGCGGAGCAGAAGGAAGCATATTACGATTATTCGTGGCTTGACCTTGCGGCCATTTACGCGATGTGCGAGAGAACGGACAGCGTATGGGTCTTCAAGATGCACCCCTTTGTAAAAGAAGAGGCCGAGATTCCAGCAGAATTTGCGGACAGGATAATGCAGCTTGGCAGCACCGAGAACATCAACGACCTGTATTATGTGACGGACGTTCTCGTTACGGACTATTCGTCAAATTATTATGAATTTGCGCTGACCGGCGGCGCTTGCGTTTTCTTCACACCGGACAGGGAGATCTACGAGCTGACAAGAGGCGTTCACAGAAGCGTCTTGGAATGTGCGCCTGGCAAGATCTGCGATACTTTCGACGAGCTTATCAAGGCTCTCGAAGAAGGCGATTACGAGATAGACAAAACAAAGCAATTTGTTATAGATAATTACGGCGACTATACGGGAGATGCTTCCGCAAAGGTCGTAGAGAGGTTTCTGAAATGAGAAATATAGCTGTGATTTTCGCGGGTGGAAGCGGCCAGCGAATGGGCTCGGGAATTCCGAAGCAGTTCATAGAGGTCGAGGGCAAGCCTATCATCATTCATACCCTTGAGATTTTCGAGGACTGCGACGAGATAGATGCGATATACATTGCATGCAAAGCCGACTGCATAGACAAGCTCGACAAGCTGATCAAGAGATATGTTATAAGCAAGGTTAAGCAGATTGTGCCTGGCGGTGTGACCGGGCAGGACTCCATTTATAACGGAATTAAGGCCGCCTTCGATGCGGAGGGCCCCGAGAATTTGGTTCTGATTCATGACGGAGTAAGGCCTTGCGTAACACAGGAGACCATAAGAAAGGCAATAGCTCTCGCCAAGGAAAAAGGCTCTGCGGTTACTTGCAACACCTTCATAGAGACGGCTGTTACAAGCAGCGACGGAGACATTGTCGAGGGTGTCCACGATAGAAAAACCATCTTTCGCGTTGTTGCCCCACAGGTCTTCAAGCTCGGAGATGTCTATGATGCGCACACCCTTGTACGCAAGGACAACCCTGACTATGAAGGCATCATCGACACCTGCACGCTGATGAGAAGCATAGGAAAAGATGTTCATCTCGTCGAGGGCAACAAGGGCAATATCAAGGTTACAACGCCAGAGGATCTATATATCTTCCGCGCGATGCTTGAATACAGGGAGAATCAGCAGGCGCTCGGCTTGTCGGAGAAGGATATACGAGAGGGCCTGTCGCACTAAGGCAAGTTAGTGGAATAGGTAAAAAAAGAGGTTCATCACCGCAAATCCGGGATGAACCTTTTTTGTGTCTATGCGTATATCTGCGCCTTCAAGCCTTGCGTTGCTTGTAGTTGCAGTTGTAGTTGCGACCTGATCTATTCTAGTCGACGATGACGCCGAGGACATCGACCTGATGCATCCTCAAGGTGTCTGCCATTTGAATGAGATCCTTGTGCTTGGTCAGACCGATTGTGATGAGAATGACTGCAGCCTTCAGATTGCAGAGAGTCTCCATTTCGGCAGCGCTCTCTGGCAGAGAAGTCACTACTGTGGTCGTGATGTCTGTGCAAGCCTCGGATAGAGCTTTTGCCTGGTCGGCAGAGCCCACCGAGACGATTCCGATGGAACTTAGAGCCTTCTTTTGCACTATGTCTGTAAGAGCAGCGGCGTTGATGTCTGTGGAGACGAAGCGACCGATTTCGTCAACCTTGAGCATTGCGCCGATAGAATCAGTGCGCTTTACCTTGCCATTGAATACATAGATAAGGCAGATAACCATTGCATGCAGCACTATAGCTGCGAAAACCACAAGTATAAGGTGCTTCTTTGTGAATGTAAATCCGGAATCTGCGCCGATTGACTTCAAAGCAGCTTCGGTAGCAGTGCCGGCATCCTTTGCCTCGTTAATGGCATCGGTCAAATCAAGATTCTCTCCGATAAGATATGAGAAGTAAGCTTTCTGGCAAGTTGTTATCTTCGAATCCGAGAGAGCAGTCATGATGGTGTCATAGGATAAGCTGAGATTATAGCTGGCAGCTGCCGAATCAGCAACTGACATAGAATCCTTGGAAGCCAGATATTTCTCATAGCTGTTCGCATATACTTTATACACATCCGCCAGGTCTTCCATCTGTGTAGCCTCATCGTTGGACAGAGCGCTATCGAAGAAGGCTTCTATTTCCTCTTGGCTTAGCTCGCTGGCATTGCCGTTTGCACCATCAGAGGAGCCGCCTGTCATCACCATCATTCCACCGCCTACAACAAGGGCAGCAAGCAAAACTGCAAGAAGTGATTTCCAGTGGTGTATCCAATCGTTGAAAAGATCCAGCAGGTCTATTTCGTGTTCATAAGAGTTCGTCTGCATGCAACTATCTCCTTATAATAATTTAGTAATCAATAATAGTTTTTCGAATTTCAAATTTCATACAGCAGATTCCAAGTTCCAGATT
>CAVIGM010000045.1:5326-9107 GCA_963642455.1 Anaerovoracaceae bacterium
GATTCCAAGTTCCAGATTTCGAATTCTGCGAAATGCATCTGAAAGAAATTCTCGTAGATTATAACATTTTTGCAGGGATATGCCAAATCTATTAACGCATATAAATGTGGAGCCCTTTTGCCCTGCAAGTCAGCACAAGAAGCAATATTGTTCTTGAATAGGTACATGGAATGTGGTAAGATTTGAAGGCTATGGAAAAAGAGTTTTATATGCGAGAGGCCATCTCGGAGGCGAGAAAGGCGGCGCTGATAGGAGAGGTTCCGGTCGGCGCAATCATCGTAAAGGACGGCGAAATTATAGCAAGAGCGCATAATCTTGTTGAGACAAATCACTCGTCATCAGCGCATGCGGAAATGCTTGCAATCGCCGAGGCGGAGAAGAAGCTTGGCAAATGGCTTACGGGCTGCGAGCTATATGTAACGCTGGAGCCTTGTGCGATGTGTGCCGGCTCGATGGTTCTTGCAAGAATCAAGGAACTGAACATCGGAGCCATGGACCCCAAGAACGGAGCCTGCGGAACGATTTTCAATGTTGCAAATAACGATAAGCTCAACCATAGAATGACGGTCAATACAGGCATGCTCGGAGAGGAGTGCGGCAGCTTGCTGACGGATTTTTTCAAAGAGATGCGTCTGCATAAGGATGCGCTTAAGCGCAATAAGTAAAAATTAACGAGAGGAATTACGAAGTAATGAGAAGAAAGGGATTAATTGCTGTTCTGACAGCTGTAATGGTACTTGCAAGCTCGGCTTTCTGCTTTGCAGGATCAGGAGATCTTGTACTTGAGAAGTCCTATCCGGAGGACGGACAGAAGAATACATCCATCGAGAATGTTGGCGTGAAGATGTTCTTCAACGGAACCTTTAAGGATGAGGCAACACGCGAGGCAAACGCAAAGGCAATCAAGATTGTCGACTCAAAGGGCAAGAAAATAAAGACCAAGACTCTTTACAGTGACGACGAGGACGGCATGGTTCTTGTAGTTGCAACGAGCGGAAACGCAAGCCCTGTATCTTCCAGCGAGACATATTCACTTGTAATCAAGGCTGGTTTTACAGACGATAACGGCAACACACTTGGCGAGGAGACAAAGGTTAACTTCAAGACCTACAACCAGAGAGTTAACAACATCGTTAATACGCTGATGATGGTTGTAATGTTCGGCGGAATCATGGTTCTTTCTCTCAAGCAGAATAAGGACGCAGAGGCAAAGAAGGAAGCGGAGGCACCTAAGGAGGCTTTCAATCCTTACAGAGAGGCCAAGAGAACGGGCAAGACTCTTGAAGAGGTTATGGCTGAGGAAGCTAAGAAGCAGGAGAAGCTCGCAAAGAAGAGAAAGAAGAAGACCGAGGAAGAAGAGGACACTCACGAGAAGATCGAGTGTGCAAAGGTTCTCAACAATGTATATAAGGTAAAAAAGCCAAAGGCGCTTCTCGAGACGGAGGAAGAGGTTAAGAGAAACGCAGCCGAGGCCAAGGCCGCAAAGAAGGCTCAAACACAGAAGAAGCCAAAGGCAAAGAAGAAATAAGGCAGAAGCAGATAAATAATAGGAAAAGAAGCGAAGAAGCCGAAGACAAAGAATAAGAAAAGAAGCGAAGAAGCAGAGAAGAAATAGTGATGAAGGCTTTTGAAATCATGGCTCATGCCAAGATCAATCTGTCCTTGGACATTATAGGCAGAAGAGCAGACGGCTACCATAATATAGATTCTGTGATGCAGGGAATAGGACTTTGCGATAAGCTCAGAATTGAAGAGGGGAAGGCCGCTTGCGATTATCCGCGTGCGGAATGCATCTGCAAATGTGACAGCAGCGAAAGCCTCATTCATCTTTACATGAATGCGAAAGGGCTTGAGCCTGACGAGAACAATCTTGCCATCAAAGGCGCGCGTGCGTATTTGGATTATTTGGGTTCGGCAAGTTGCGATATCGGAAGCGATTTGATACGAGAATTCTCGATAATAATCGATAAGAAGCTCCCTATCGCTGCAGGCATTGCGGGCGGAAGCGGTAATGCAGCCGCTACGATGCTGGCACTAAATGCGATGCTCGATAACCCACTCTCCCTAAGAGCGCTGATGAATATAGGAGCCTCGGTAGGAGCGGATGTGCCTTTTAGCATAATGATGAATGCCAAGATGAATGAAGAGGCCCTCACGGGACTTTCGGGCTTGGAAGAAGCGAGCGTTACGGCAAGGATGCAAGGAATTGGCGAGATAGTTGAGCCGATGGAGCCCATAGGAAGATACATCATTATGGCAAATCCCGGAATTGCGGTTTCGACCAAAGAGGTATATGAGGCTATCGATTCGCTGCCGGAGGATAAGAGGAATAAGCTCGGGCTCTGGGGCAATATGATGGAAGCCTATACGCTCGACAAATATTCTGAGGCGGCGCGGCTTAAGGCGAAGTTGGAAGCTTGCCTTGATGCAGACAAAGTGCTGATGAGCGGAAGCGGGCCGACTATGGTTGCCTATTATTCGGATAAAGAGAAATGGCTTGCGGATTGCGAGCGTAAGAATTGGATAGAGGAGGGCTGGCAAGCCTGGCCTTCGATAACAGGAATAACGCAGGAGGTTTAAAGGATGGATTTACAACTTAAAGTGCAGAAGCCACTTAAGGAACTTGTATATCTCGAACTTAAGCACAAAATACTCACAGGAGAAATACAGTCAGAGACGAGGTTGATGGAGATTAGCCTTGCGGAGACGATGAATGTAAGCAGGACTCCGATTAGGGAGGCTATCAGCAGACTGGCTGACGAGGGACTTGTTCAAGTCGAGCCAAGAAGAGGAGCGTACGTATCAAAGATTTCCATCAAGAATATGCTCGACATTTTCGAAACAAGAGAGGATCTTGAGGGCTTCACGGCTTATCTTGCAACCAAGAGAAGCACGGATAAGCAGAAGCTCGAGCTTAGAAGAATTGCAGAAAGATACGCAGAGGCAACAGAGAGGCAGGACAAGGAGCTCGTAATCGAGCTTGACGAGGCCTTCCACAACTATATCGTAGGCTGCTGCAACAACGACACCCTCGCCGAAATGATTAAATACATTCAAGATCTTTCTTTGAGATTCAGATATCTGTATTATGATGATTTCTCGCTCTATCCAGGAACCGCTGAGCAGCATACTAAAATTATGGAGGCAATCAGCGCAGGAGATGCCGACCTTGCCCGCAAGGAAGGCGAGGAGCACATCCGCATACTGAAGAACTTCATCTTCGAGCTCGGCAAGAAGCTGGAACAGGATAGATAGCGCGCAAATTCTTCTTGAAGACATGCTCTCGCTCCGTTGCAGACGTTAAGTAGTGAAGATAATGAAAGGACCCGCAATTTCGCGGGCCTTTTTTTGATTGGATAAATTCGCATGCCCCGTCCTCCCGAGGGATCCGAGATGAGAAATCAGAGCTGCGGCGAAATTAACGAATGTTAATAATACGCCATAAAATGAAGAAATATGAGAATTTTGATTGCTTATTTTCGAAGAAAATGAGAAAAACTTCATAATGATATAGACATAGATACTTGCAGATGTACTAACTCTAGGAGGGAATTAGGAGGAAGCAGCAAGCACAGTGCGCTGATATGTATATGCGCAAGAAGGAATTGCGTCTGTATATCGAAAATTAGTTCATCACGAGATCCTCTGGGATGAACAAAGAGAACAAACAATTAAAAAGGAGGGAGAAATGAAGAAAGGAAGAATACGCTTGCTTTTGGCTACCGTCATGCTCGTGCTCTTCGGCATGTTGCCGTCTTCCGTCTTTGCGGAACAGGGTGAT
>CAVIGM010000046.1:0-8715 GCA_963642455.1 Anaerovoracaceae bacterium
AAAAAAAGCAAGGCTGAGTTCGAGCCTTGCTTTTGCTTTGCCAGCTATCTCACATAGAACATGATTTCCCTGATGGCTGTCTTCTTGAGGGCTTCGGTAACGATTACCGCAAGCACCGCGCCGACGATGGCCTGAAGCATATTGAAGCCCACGCAGTAAGCGGCCTCAATCCAGTTGCCGAAGAGGTACAGCTCCGAGAAGAAGTAGCCTGTCACCATGAGGACCGATGCCAATACATAGCCTGCTATTTCGAGAAGCGGAATGTTGGCAACTCGCTTGCAACTGTCAAGGGATTTCGATGCCCTGTCGATGAAGAAGCCAAATACCAGAATGAGAATCAGCTTACAGAAGAAAGTCCAAGGCGCCCAGAAAGGAAGAAGCGAAAGGTCGGCAAGCACAGCGCCAACTGTACCTGCGAAACAAGCGTATTTCCGAGGAAGCATAATTACAGATATGAAAATAACAGCATCCCCAAGGTGTATATAGCAATCCGCACCAACAGGAATTCTGATTAGCATGGTGCATAAGTAGGTAATCGCTGTCAGAAGCGCCGTGTATACCATCAATGTCAAAGTCTTGTTTCGTCTATCCATTTCGCCCTCGTATCCGCCTTCATTTGAACTTGAATATCTTCAATACGAGTTATATAATATCATATGTCTGTACTTAAATGAATGTGCAAATTACGAAATAAATTAGATTACAGATTAAGGGGAAAAGACAATTGAAGAGCTTAATTTTGAATTTAGATAACAGTTCGGGCGAGAATCTATATATACAGATTTACGAGCTGCTTAAGAGCGAAATCGTATCGGGCGCGATGCCTAAGGGCACCAAGCTGCCATCTCTTCGCAAGCTTGCAAGCGAGAACGAGATAAGCGTCACCACCGTCGAAACGGCCTACACCCAGCTTCTTGTCGAGGGCTACATAGAGAGCAGACCTAAGTCGGGCTATTATGTAAGCGACGGAGTTGCGGAATCGGCGGCCGAGCTTATCGACGATGAAGAGAATTTTGCGAGCCTCGACGACCTTCTTCCGCCTGACTCTTCTCAGGCAAGAAAAGTAGTCGGCAACGAGAAGCAGATGGTCTACGACGAGGAGAGCTTCGAATTTGCCAAGTGGAAGAAGTGCATGAACAAGGTGTTCAACGAATATTCGCACCTTCTGCAGACCGAGGCAGATGTAAAAGGAGAGCCGGCTCTTCGCTACGAGATCGCTAAATACCTTTACCAAAGCCGTGGAGTTAAGTGCTCACCCGAGCAGATTCTGATTGGTGCGGGCACTCAGCAGCTTACACTTCAGCTTACAAGAATCTTGAAGGAACTTGGTGTAAATAACGCGGCGACCGAGACACCTGGCTACGGACCTGTCAGGGAAATTTTCAAGGACGAGGGTTTTCCACTTACCGAAGTGCCAATCCTCGACAGCGGAATTGCGCTTGAACAGCTTCCGACGAACCTTCGCACAATCGTCTATGTGAATCCGTCCAACCAATTTCCAAGCGGAGCCGTAATGCCTGTCGGAAGAAGGTACGAGCTCATCAAATGGGCGAACGACAACAACAGCTACATTCTCGAGGACGACTACGACAGCGAGCTAAGATATTTTGGCAAGCCGATTCCTGCGATGCAGGGCCTCGATAACTCTGGAAGAGTCGTATACCTTGGATCCTTCTCGAGCACACTTTTTGCATCCATCAAGATCAGCTACATGGTGCTGCCTAAGGAATTGATGCAAATTTTCGAGTCCATGCAGGGACGCTACAGCCAGACCTGCTCGAAGGCCGAGCAAATTTGCCTCGCTTTCTACATGGAGGCCGGCTATTATTACCGACACATCAAGAAGCTCAGAAGAATGTACGCATCCAAGCTCGAGACGACGATTTCGATTATCGAGCAGAACGGCGCGGGAATGATAACGGCAGAGGATTCGAAGTCCGGCATTGCGATTAAGCTCAAGGTAGCAACAAGCCTTAGCCCGGAGAGAATTTGCCAGCTTGCAAAAGACATCGGCCTTACTATGCACCCGGTGTCCGACCTTTGCAGTGACAAGGAGCAGGTGGTACTTTTCTATTTCTACAAGGTGCCGGAGGCTCTGCTTAAATTATTGCTTAAGATGTTTGTTCAGAAGATCAGAAAGTTGGGATAGGATATGTCGAAGAAGAAATACAATATACTTGTGACAAATGATGACGGCTATGAGGCTGCCGGAATAAAGGCCTTGGTCGAGGCTATCGGCTCGTGGAATGATGTATATCTTGTTGCGCCAAAGGGGCAGAACAGCGGAATGAGCCAGCGCCTGACCTTCCGTAAGGATATCGAACTTACGAAGATTGATATGCCTAAGACCGTTGAGGCCTTTGCTTTTGACGGAACACCTACGGACTGCGTTAAATGGGCTCTGCAGCACTACGAGTCACAGGGCTTGAAATTCGATTTTGTCTTGTCGGGAATAAATCTTGGCGGCAATTCCGGAGCTTCCGTATATTATTCGGGCACGGTCGGAGCGGCAAGAGAGGCTTCCGTTCAGGGCTATCATGCCCTTGCGCTGTCTGTTGTCAGCCATGACGCGAAGCACTTCGAGAGCATTACGACGATTATTAAGGACCTTCTTAAGTCGTCCGAGAAGCTCCCTACATCAACCATACTGTGTGTGGGCGCGCCGGACATTCCTCTATATGATATAAAAGGAAGGTTGCTGGTCGCTTGCGCCGATTACGGCCACGGAGAGAATTTCCTCTTCGACGAGGTAGGCGACAACAAATTCAGATACGGCCATAGATTCACAGATACCGTTCTTGAAGATAAAGGCGGTAAGATTAAATACGATTTCGACGCAATTCAGGCGGGCTATGTTGCAATCGCACCACTCACATCGAAGGTGCAGGATGCGGACGCGCTGATGGAGCTTCAAGGACTTGCTAACAGCGAGGCTCTGACTGTCTTCATAGACTTTCAGGAGAAGCTTATGCCAGCCATGAGGAAGAGCGCTAAGCTCGAAGAGAATCTTGTCAAATTCGCTAAATGTCTCGAAAGGCTCGATGCGCCTGTGCTTGTGACTGAGCAGTACAGCAAGGGCCTCGGATATACGATTCCGTCAATTCGAGACGCGCTCGGCGAATTCGAGAAGGTCGACAAGCTGTCGTTCAACTGCCTTGCGGAGAAATCCTTCAGAAAGGCAATCGAGGGAATGTCGTCGAAGAGAGTCATTCTTTGCGGAATCGAGGCACACATCTGCCTGCAGCAGACCGCCGAAGAATTCTTGAAGCGAGGCTATGAGGTCGTTATCCCTAAGAATTGCTGCGCATCGAGAAATAAAGAGGACTACGAGACCGCTATGCAGCTTCTTGCAAACGAGGGTTGCAAGATTACAACCTGGGAATCCGTAATTTACGAAATGCTCGGAAGCTCGCTTCATCCTGCCTTCAGAAAAATTTCGGAAATTGTCAAAGCTTAGTAGCCTCGAAAGGCAAATCATGTTACAATTCGAAAGGTTGCGACTTTGCGCGCGCCCGTACAACCTACGCATAAAAAATTTTTTACATATACAAATGAAAGGAAATCACTAATGAAAAAGTCAAACAGATGGTTAATCCTCATAATCGCAACAGTATCACTGCTGTTCCTCGGATTAATCTATGCATGGTCAATCTTCAAGGCACCACTTGCCGAGCTTTTCCCAAGCTGGACCGTATCACAGCTCTCGCTGACATTTACAATTTCGATGTCAATGTTCTGCATCGGAGGCTTCGTGGGCGGAATCACAAGCAAGAAGCTCGGACTCAGAATTAAATTCTTCATCTCCGCAGTGCTGCTCTTCGTCGCATTCTTCGGAGTATCAATGGTTGACACAGCTAACCCATCAAAGAGCCTTGTTATGCTCTACGTATTCTACGCATTCTTCGGTGGCGGCGGAGTAGGCTTCGCTTATAACGCTATCATCGGCTCTGTTTCGAAATGGTTCCCAGATTGCATCGGACTTGCTTCCGGAATTATGCTGATGGGCTTCGGACTCGGCGCCCTCGTTCTTGGCGGAATCGCAAGCGGAATGATGGGAAGCATCGGAGTTGCCCTGACATTCAAGATCCTTGCTGTTGCAATCGCAATCGCCATGGTTCTCTCGGCTATTTTCATCAAGGCACCTGAGGCAGGCGAAGTAGCACCTGCAAAGAAGGATGCTGCTCTTGATGCCGCAAAAGAGGCAGAAGCGACAGGCGACGCAGCAAAGACGGCTGACGACGCTGCAAAGAAAGAGGCCGACGCTTCGACACAATACACACCTGCCGAAATGCTCAAAACTTCCAAATTCTGGATTTTCCTTATTTGGAACATCTGCGTAAGTGCTGCTGGCCTTCTTGTTATCAACAGCGCCGCAAATATCTCAATCGCTTTCGGTGGAGCAGCCGTACTTGGAATGATCGTTTCACTCTTTAACGGCTTCGGACGTATCGTCAGCGGCACTATCTTCGATAAGAAAGGAAGCTCTACTGCAATTCTCGCTTGCACAATGTTCATGGTAATTGCAGGCGTTCTGCTCTCACTTGGCGGAATCACTAAGTCCTATGCGCTCGTATTTGCAGGACTTGTATTCGTTGGACTGTCCTTCGGCGGCTGCCCAGCTCTCGGCTCAGCTTATACAAATAAGCAGTTCGGAGCTAAGCACTTCCCAACGAACTTCAGCATCATGAACTTCAACCTGCTCTTCGCAGCAACACTCGGACCAACACTCTCGGCTAAGCTTCTCACAGCAGCTAACGGAGTATATAACACGAATTTCTATGCAGTTCTTGCACTTGCAGTAATCGGCATCGTTCTCTGGGCACTGCTCGCAGTAATTCTTAAGAAGGAAGCGAAATAGGTAGGGGAACTTCAAGCAGGAAATGCACTCACGAATTATGGATTTTATGGATTTGATTGATTAAGGCGTATAAGGAGGACATATAAATGAGAAAATTCAAACGCATACTGGCTGCCGTAACGGCGCTGCTTATGCTGGCGTTGACGCCGCTCTCGGCTTTTGCTGGATCCGGTACGAATGATAGCAACGGAAAGTCAGTGGTCAGCCGTGTAGACATTACGATGAATTCTCCCGGATGGACGAGTGTTCTCGAATTGGGTGACACAATAGCGTATTACAGCTCCTATTACAACTTCAATTCAACAGCCTATATCGACACGGATGCTACTGGTCACGCAGGCTATGTAAGTCCAAAGACTAACAGCGAAGGGGGTCGGAATGACATTAAACACTGGTATATGTGCCCTCAAGCTTTATATGCTGGCAATGCTACGGATTGGTCGTTAATGAACGCTGGCAGCTACATCTATGCAAGAACATATTATCGCATGAACATGGTCTTGACATTTACCGATGCGCAGAAGGATAACTGCGTGTTCGCCGCAAACACCACTTGCACCATTAACGGCACATCCTGTACGGTGACTCGCAACAGCGACACAGAGATTACCATCGATTATATTATCGAGCCGATGCATTATTCCGATGATGCCTATAAAGACAATTACGAAATAATTGAAAATATAACATCTCAAATCGTCGAGCCGAAGATAGGTGCGCTTCCAACAAACATGCCAACTTCTTATTCCTTAAGTCCAACTGGCGAAATCGACAGCCACTATATTATCTGGCGAAAGATGAGCGCCGACGACTATAATGCTATGAAGGAGTGGTATAGCAAGCCTCATGACGAGGATGAAACCTGCCCTTATGAATTTAGGGATAGGCAAGACCGACTCGAATATGAGACTACCGAAGAAGAACCATATTTCATCTACACCGAGAAATTTGAAGAAGGATATGCATACCAAGCAGAGGTCTGCTTTGCCACTGATGAGCGCACGTATAACATCTTCAGCGAGAATCTGCGCGCCACAATAAATGGCAAGACATACGAGAACGAATACGATGCGAATTACTGGTATGGCTATGATTATGATCCTAATGAAGCGGCATTCTATATCGAATTTGCTCCTTTAGGGCAATCATCGTCCGATTCTGCTGATAAAGCAGAATCTCCTTCAACTGCTGACGACAGCTCGGCTCTGTGGTTCGTGCTCGCACTCTCAAGCGGCGCAGCTATCACGCTGCTGCTCTCCTCAAGAAAGCGCAGCATCCGATAACGCGCGAAGCTCTGTTAACCCGATCTTCCGCTGTTGAAGATGGTTCAGCAAAATAGGTCATCAAACAATCTTGAGGCTTCCGAAGAAGAATTCAAATAATCTTGGGGCTTCCGAAGAAGAATTCAAATAATCTTGGGATTAAGATGACAGATAATTAAATAATGAAATAATGAAAAATCGAGGAAATCAGTAGTCGCTGATTTCCTCGTTCTATTTAATAGGACATTTTGTCGGAAGAAGGCCGTTGAGACACTTGGGCAGCATATGGAAGCACGTTGAAGTCTTTGAACACACTGCGACAGCACTGATGGATATTTATTCATTATCTTGAATATATATTCAATGCCAAAATGCGGGGTTCTGACAAAAATCCGTTCGTTTTTGAAGAAAATCGCCGACAGAGCTTCAAAATCGCAAAAACGAACGGATTTTTGAATGTGAACATCTGAGGAGTCGCCGACAGAGCCCAGAATCGCAAAAACGAACGGATTTTTGGAAACAAGTCTCGAAGGAATCGCCGGCGGAACTCAAGGGAAGCCGCAAGTAACCCGCACTGGCGCAACCTCAAGGGAAGTCGCAAGTAACCCGCACCGGCGAACACCGCCGAACAATGCAAGGTTGAAACAAGTGCCTGCAAGAAAGTCATGCACAAGCATGGATGAATGCACGAAGCTATATCCAGATTTCATCGTTCAGGGGAATATGACTCCAGAAAGTCGATTACCTTCTTCAAGGATATGATTGCCTCGTCATAGCTTATTGCTTCAAAGATTAATAACGAAGTGATAGTGTTGTAATCATCTTTGTAAACGTTCGTGTCAACAATTTCCTTTAATAGGGCAGGCATGTCTATTGATTCTTTCGCAGAAAGACAGACTGCTTGAGTCATTCTCTCAATTCTGACTTTTTCATATAATTCTCGCAAATGTTCATCCAATTCTATTTTATCAAGGAGCTTATATAAATCATAAATATGTCTTGAATGCTCTGTGATTTTACCTGACAGATAATAATCGGCCAAAGCAAAAATCTTATCAACGAAGGTTCTTTCTGCCGACTGAACTTTAATCATAAAAGGTGCAAGATTATACTCTGCAATTAACTCGTTATGGCCTTCGTTTACAAGATAGTCATAAATAAGGCTTGCGGCTTTCATCTCATAGTTTGGATAAGCCCTTATTTTGACCATCGTTTCTATCTGCAAATGATTCTTTAAACCCGCCTGCATAAAAAGTGAAGGGTATTCAACAAGATAGTTATTGAAATCTCTTCTACTTTTTGTTTCATCAAGGTTTGTCAATACTAGGCCTGTAGCCTCAATAGAAGAAACTATGCTCTCTTTTAGCCGCTTTCGTTGTCCTTCCGACGGTCTAATTTCATACTCAATAGTTAAATCTATATCCTCGGAAAACCTTTTTATAGCCTTATGACATTTAGAAAGAGAAGTTCCACCCCTAAATACCAAATCGGGTACAGCCAGAGAAATCTCTCTAAGCACCAATGTCACATAATAGTCTTTTTCTATAATTCCAGGATTAACATCTAAATATTCGGCAGCCCTTAGAACAACTTGTTCAAATAATTCTACGTTAGTGTGTAACATTGTAAATTACCTCGCTTTCTACCAGGTTCCGTATTGCTTTATCTGGATATGCAGGAGCATATTTCGTAATATCTTCTTTTGAAATATTGTAGTCCACAATATACTCATTTATAATATTTTTCTTTTCCTCATCTAATGAACAAGCATCAATAATATTCATCAATTCAAGAAAAGTAAGTACGGGCGAGTTCTCTTTTGTAATATATACCCGAGGCCTTCTGACGCGCGCTATTTGCGTACCAATCTTGATGTCTCTAACCTTGGAGGACTCATTGTTCGAATATATTTCGATAACATTAGGAACCTGCGTTGACAAGCCCAACAGATTAAGCAAATAATGCCCCGCGTAGTAACCATAAGTATTATCGTTTTGCCCGATATATTTTCTTTCTACTACCTTGATAGGATTGAGTAAACTCGTACCGAGAGAACTCTTCTTTGGAATATAATAAATGCCCTTTTCAAATCTCTTGATTTCACCGGCTTCGCATAGTCGATTTAATTCCTTGTAAATCCACGGCCTGGAGTAATTCTGAAATCGAATCTCGTTTGACAAAATAGGTTCGTTATACCCATAATTTTCCAACAATGAATCGTATAAGGTCATAAATGGCATCTCCTTCGTAATGTAGTTGTCTCTTATATATACTTTGGATACTTCTTATATTGCTTGGATGTTTCTTACATATTCGATTATACTAATTTTAACCCTAGAGGTCAAATATAATATAACAGAAACCCGCCGCAAAATACCGCTTGCAAAATTCTAAGGGCGCATGTTACCCTTAGGCTATCCTAATAATCACAACAACCGAATAGGGCAAAGCTGCCAAAAGGCAGTGACGCAAAGCTATAGGGCCTGAAACTCGCATCTGAGAATCGAGCGAACCGCGCGACACACAACAGCGAATTGAGTGAACCGCGCGACACACAACAGCGAATTGAGTGAACCGCTCGACACGCAATAGCGA
>CAVIGM010000047.1:0-1163 GCA_963642455.1 Anaerovoracaceae bacterium
TTCAAAAACGAACGGATTTTTGTCAGAACCCCCTCTTTTGGCACTGAATATTTATTCAAGATAATGAATGAATATCCATCGGCGCTGCCAGACACTGTCCAAGGGCCTCAGTGGATGAATATTTACCCTTCCTCTGATATAAAGCCCTATTAAATAGTACGAGGAAATCAGCGTATACTGATTTCCTCGATTTTTCATTATTAATTATTCGCTGCGTTGACAACGGAGCGAGAGCGTGCCTTCAAGTTACGAATTCGCCGCGTTTTGATCCGCTTCAGCTGCGGCTTCTTGCTCCGCTTTGAGCAAGGCCTCCTGTTCTGCTTTGAGCAGGGCCTCCTGACGTGCGGCTGCTCGCTCGATGATTCTGTCCGCATAGTAGACATGCGCCTTGTAGAAATATACGAAAGGGTCGATTTCTGTCGTGCAGCTTATGGTCTCGCTGAAGTCGCTTGCCAGTTGCATGTCGTTAAGCGTATAAAGGGCGCGCATGCGCACATAATATTTCGTATCGCCCTTGAGATTCTCGATAAATGTATAGCGCCTGTTCGGATCGTCGAGAGTAAGGCTCTGGCAATCCTCGCTGAAATCCTCCTTGGTGCTATATTGGATCTCGTAGCCGCTAACACTTCCTGCAACATCCCATTTGACACCGAAGAAGTGCATCGATGCGCTGCCGTTAAATATTCTGAAATTGCTTACGCTTGGAATCGCGCTTAGAAATCTCATGAATTCGTCGGCATAATTGTAGCGCGGCGTCATATTCGGATTAGATGGTTTCTCGAAAATCCTACAAAATCTCTCAGCGGCATAGTGAGGGTCGTCGGTTGTCGTGAGGATTTCCTTAAGTGTTGACATGTTGTCGACTTCGTCAGCAAGGAAATTTGCCTGAGTGGTGCAGCTTGCGCAATCTGCTGTGGATCTAAGTGCACTCGCGCGGCTATAGCCCCAAGCGCAGAGGCCGTAGAAGGTAGAATTTCCGGAGGTCGGATTCATACGGCTCTCTATCATCATATTTCCAAGTATTCCGGAAATTCCGGCATTTGTATAACCTCTGGCATGAAGAACGTTATAGACTTCAAGAGCGTTCTTATATTGCCAGCTGTCGAAGCTTATTGCGGATGCGGTAGAAGGAAACGAAGCTGCAATCATTGTGCATAGCACAA
>CAVIGM010000047.1:1345-6142 GCA_963642455.1 Anaerovoracaceae bacterium
GCCTTCCATTCCCTCGGGTACATCAAGTCCCATGAGCGTGAGAAGCGTTGGCGCAATGTCGGCGAGCTTACCAGTATCAGCCTTGAAGCTTGCAGGCTCCTTGCAAATGTGGCAGAGAGGAACCTTCGACACAGAGTGCTTGGTTACGACCTCGCCTTTATCATCAACCATATAATCCGCATTGCCGTGGTCCGCTGTAAGAAGAATCTGACCATCCTTCGAGAGAATGGCATCGGCAATTTGGCCCACAAGTCCGTCGAGCGCCTCTATCGCCTTGACTGCGGCATCAAAGACTCCAGTATGACCGACCATATCAGGATTTGCGAAATTCAAGATAATAAGGTCGTATTTGTCCTCGTTAATCTTCTCGATAACGGTCTTTGTGACCTCGGGCGCACTCATCTCAGGCTGAAGGTCATAGGTCTCCACCTTTGGCGAAGGTATGAGAATTCTGTCCTCGCCAGGATTTGGCTCTTCCACGCCTCCGTTGAAAAAGAAAGTTACATGTGCGTACTTCTCTGTTTCGGCGATACGAAGCTGCTTAAGTCCAAGCTTGGCTATGGTGCTTCCGAGAGTTGGATCCACATCCTCAGGTGGAAAAGCGAGCTCGACATTTGGCATTGTCGCATCGTATTCCGTCATGCAAATGTATGTCAGATTCTCGAGCTTCTTGCGTCTGTCGAAGCCGTCGAAATCAGGATCAACAAGGGCTCTTGTTATCTCTCTTGCTCTGTCAGGTCTGAAGTTGATGAAAATAACCGAATCCCCGTCCTTGATTGGAGCGGCATTTACTACAGTTGGAAGCACGAATTCGTCAGTTTCGTCCTTGGCATAGGACTGCTCGATTGCCTCCTTGCAATTTCCTGCACTTAGCCCCTCGGAGAGCGTAAGCGCATCGTAAGCCTTGACGAGTCTTTCCCATCTTTTATCTCTATCCATGGCATAGAAACGGCCCGAAATGACACCAATCTTGCCTATGCCGAGCGTAGTTAGATAGTCCTCAAGAGGCTCAAGATAGGAGAGCGCGGATTTAGGTGGAACGTCGCGTCCGTCAAGAAAGCAGTGAACATAGACTTCGGAAACATTGTTCCTCTTGGCCATTTCGAGAACACCCTTGAGATGCTCTATGTGACTATGCACGCCGCCGTCAGAAATAAGGCCCATGACATGAAGCGCATGGCCTTCTTTTGCATTATTCATCGCCTTGAGCAAGGCTCTGTTATTATAGAAATCGCCCGACTCGATTGAACGGGTAATCTTCAAAAGATTCTGGTAAATTATGCTTCCCGCGCCTATGTTCAGGTGGCCGACCTCGGAATTTCCCATCTGGCCTGCAGGAAGACCAACATGAACACCGCTTGCCTCTATAGTGATGTTCGGATATTTGGCGAAAATCTCGTCGAGACGAGGCTTGTTTGCCGCCGCAATCGCATTACCGGTCTTTGCTTCTCTAATGCCGAAGCCGTCGAGAATCATCAACATTGTAGGCTTATGTTTCATAAGAACCTCCTTTTATACTCTTGGTATTATAGCATATATGGTAAAATAATAGAAATTTAGCAAGTTTTCTGGCGATGGCGATATGTGGCGGTATAATGTATAATATATAAGTTAAATGTGAATCAAGAGGGCTTAAGGACTTAGATACAGGGCTCATATAAATACAGGAAAAGTTATTACAGATTACAGCATAAGGCTTACAGCACACAGATAGGTGAAATATGGCAAAGGTTAAATATACTAAAGAACAGCAGCTTGCGATTGATACCATAGATAGAAGCGTTCTTGTTTCGGCTGCGGCAGGCTCCGGCAAGACGGCTGTTCTTATCGAAAGAATAATAGGCATAATACTTAAGGGTGAGGCCGATGTCGATCAAATGCTCATAGTAAGCTTCACAAATGCTGCGGCTGCTGAGATGAGGGTTAAGCTGCAGAAAGCCTTGAAGAAGGAGATAGGCCTTCATCCTGAGAATAGGGCAAGGCTAAGAGAGCAGCTCGATAAGCTGTATCGTGCCTATATTACAACCTTTAACAGCTTCGCCATTAGAATAATCAGAGAATTTTTCTATGAGGTGGACATAGAGCCAAGCTTCACTGTTTGCGATGAGGTCGAAAGCACGATGATGCAGGCTACGGCCATAGACCAGCTCTTTGAAGAGGCCTTCGAGAAGGACGATATAATCCCGGGCGCTTCATTCAGGGGGTTTCTGAGACTGTATTCGGGCGACCGAAGCGAGGACGAAATTAAGTCCAAGCTGATTAAGGCATATAGCCAGCTAAGAACCATGCCGAATTATTTCGAATGGGCAAGGGCAAAAGTCTCGGATTGCGAGGCTGCGGCAGATACCTTCAGCGGCTCGAACTTAGAGCATTACCTTTGCGAGGATTGCAAGGCGATGCTGCAGTCGGTACTGTCTGGAATTAGCGAGGTCAAGACTCTATATGAAGATGCTGGCCTTAAGGATTTATATGCAAGAAATCTTGAATCCGGAGAGAAGAGCTTGAGCGCTATATATGGGCTTATCGAGGATAAAGGCAAGCTTGATAAGGAGCTCTGCGATGCGCTTCTTAATTTCGAATTCGCAAGAATTAATGCTGGCAAGAAGGATGAGAAAGACGCTTATAATTCAATCAAGGACGATGTCAAGGAGCTAAGAGATAGCTACAAAGGCATATTGAATTCTTGGGTAGCGAAATTCATCTCTCCAGATATTGAGACGAGGCTGCAGGAAATGAAGGATAGCACTAAGGAGACTTCGTATTTCCTCTCGCTACTTGAAGCCTTCGAGCAAAGATATAAGGAGCTTAAGAAGGAAAAAGGCCTTCTTGACTTCAGCGACATGGAGCATACAGCCGCTAAGATTCTGTCCAAGCCAGAAATTTCGGACATAATGCGCAAGCGCTTCAAATATATATTCATTGATGAATATCAGGATACGAACAATATCCAAGAGCACCTCATCACGCAGGTGTCGAGGAAGGACAACGTCTTCAAGGTTGGCGATGTGAAGCAGTCTATCTACAGATTCAGACAGGCCGAGCCGGCGATTTTCGAAAGAACATATAAGGAATATTCCGAGGACGCAAATAATCTTGCAACAGCAATTGACCTTAATATGAATTTCAGAAGCAACGCCAATACCATCAAGTATATAAATGAAGTCTTTGATAATATAATGGAAGGCTATGACGATAAAGCGGCGCTTAAGCCTTGTCCGCTCAGCGAGAATGACAACTTCGATTATAAGCCGGAGCTTCACATTCTCATAGACGACCAGGATTCAGATGCTGTCGGGGCATCAGGAGCATCAGAGACTTCGGAGGCTGTTGCGGCAATCGAGATTTCTCCTGCAATGGTAGGCGAGAATGTTGAAGCTGCGGAAGATGCGGAAGATGCAATCGAGGATTTGTCGAGGCAGGAAGCAGAAGCGAAGTACGTAGCCGGGATAATTCAAGACCTTATCGGCACGGAATATTACGATACCGTGCTCGGCGAGACCAGAAAAGCCGAGCCAAGAGATATTGTTATCCTGCTAAGAGCGATATCTAACAGAGGCGAGACTTTCGCAAGAGAGCTTCGCAACTTGAACATACAATCGCATATCGTGGAGGAGGAGAGCTTCTTTGATGCGACAGAGATCAGGGTTATGCTGTCTCTCTTGTCGACGATTGATAATGCAAAAAGGGATATTCCGCTGATCGCAAGCCTTCATTCGGAAGTGTGGGGCTTCGGCGCAACGGAGCTGGCGCTTGTCAGGGCAGAGGCGGAAGGCCGCGTTCCTTTCTATGAGGCTCTGTCTCAGTATATACAAAAAGGCTCGGACAGAGAGCTTGCATCTCGCTTGTCTGCGGCTGTAGAGCAAATCGAGAGCTGGCGGAACTTCGCGACGATGATGTCTCTTCCTGATTTTATCTGGAAGGTACTGACAGAATCCGGCTATTACCTATTTGCGGGCGCAATGTATGATGGCAGCAGAAGACAGGCGAACCTAAGAGCCCTGGTTGACAGAGCGGTTAAATATACCGAGAATTATATCGCGTCGCTCTCGGATTTTCTAAGATACCTTGAGGTAATGAGGACTAAGAAGTGCAAGAGCGGACAGGCAAGCATGGTCAGCAAGGACGATAATCTTGTTCAAATTACGACCATACATAAGAGCAAGGGCCTCGAATATCCTTTCGTAATAGTTGCGGGAGTTGGCAATCGCCTCAACCATGACAATTTATCAAAGGGAGCAAATTTCGACTCTCAGCTTGGAATTTTCCTTCCTTATGTAAGCCCAGACAAGAAATATTGGCGCTCAACAATTATGCAGCAGCTGATTCATCAGAAGAATCGCACAGAAGAGGACGCAGAGGAGCTTAGAATTCTATATGTTGCCATGACTCGTGCAAGAAATAAGCTTGTGCTTGTGGGGTCCTTGAATAACGAAGAGAATTTATATAAGAAATACAGAACGCCATCTAATTATCTTGAGATAATGCGAGATGTCCTCAGCACGCCGTATAACGATAAATATATAAAGCCTCTCGTAAGGTCCGTGCCTATATACGAGAAATCGGGGCTTAAGGCGATTATTGCAAGCAAGGACGAGAAACTTAGCGACGCGGCAGAGAATAATTATGAAGAGGTTGCACGCAGGCTCTCATACGAATATCCTTATAAGGAAGAGCTTGCCATTAAGGCGAAGTATTCGGTAAGCGAGCTCAGGCTAAAGGCAAATCAAGAAGAGCAAGAGCGCGAGGCATCAAACGCGAGCGCGGATGCAGGGGCAAACCCAAGTGCAGCGGCAAGTG
>CAVIGM010000047.1:6323-8471 GCA_963642455.1 Anaerovoracaceae bacterium
ATCATACATCAAGGAGACGGCCGACATACTAAGAGCCAACGGAGCGATAGACGAAGCAGTCTACGAGAAGCTCGACCTTGACAGAATATCCGCTTTCTTCGAAACTGCCATAGGAAGAAGAGCTGTAGCTGCCGCCGAGAAAGGCCTTCTGAAGAAGGAGAAAGCTTTTACACTCAACAAAGAACTGGACGGAAACAGAATTCTTGTTCAGGGAATCATCGACTGCTGCTTCGAAGAGGATGGAGAATATATACTGATTGACTACAAATCCAGCTACAGGACTATCGAGGACATCAAGGCCAAATATAAGACTCAGCTTGATTTGTACCGTGACGCGATTAGTAAGGGCACGGGCAAGCCTGTTAAAGAAGCATATCTATATTCGTTTGAGCTTGGCGAGGCTGTGAATATAGAATAGTATCCAACAATACATAAGGAGAGTACACAAATGACGGAGAATAATATCAAATATGTACCAGCGCTTAAATCAATCTGTGAGCCAAAGGAGCATCATAGCTTCCGCGAAATGCTTGACTATGCGGCAGACTCATATAAAGATGATTCGGCTTTTATTATCAAGAAGAAGGTGCCAGGTTCGCAGGAGCCCGAATATACGCATATAAGTTATACGGATTTCCGAGATGATGTAATCTCTCTGTGCACGGGCATGATTCAGCAAGGCCTGAAGGGCAAGAGAATTGCCATCATCGGAAACAACGCTTATGCTTGGTATTTGTCTTATTATGCAGTGCTGTGCGACCTTGGTGTATGCATACCTCTCGACAAGGGACTGCCTTATGAAGAACTCGAAATATCGCTTATCAAGAGTGAGGCGGACTGCCTTATCTTCGATAATGCCCATGCCGAGCTTGCCAAAATGATAATGGTAAACGAGATGACCAATCTGTCCGAGCTTATTTGCATGGAGGCAGGAAAGGGCTTCAACTCAATCCCAAGCTTGATGGAGGCCGGACGAAAGGCGATAGAGGCTGGCGACAGAAGCTACCATTCTCTTACATGGGACACTGACTCTATGCAGATAATCCTTTTTACATCGGGAACGACGAGCAAGGCAAAGGCCGTTATGCTCTCGCAGAGAAATATCCTAAGCAATATCTATATGTTAGACCGCTCAGAGGATATAAGAAGAGGCGATGTCAATATAGCTTTCCTGCCATTCCATCATACCTTCGGCTCAACCTGCCAGAGCATGATGATTTCGCTTGGAGTAACTACGGTATTTCCAGACGGCCTTAAATATGTGCAGAAGAATCTCAAGGAATACAAAGTCAGCGTATTTGTGTGCGTGCCGCTTCTGATTGAGGCAATGTACGGAAGGTTGCAGGCCGGCATCGACAAGAAAGGCATGCGTCCGAAGTTCGAGAAGGCGCTTAAGCTCTCGAAATTCCTTATGAAATTCAATATCGATATAAGAAGAAAACTTTTCTCGAGTATCATTGACGAGCTCGGCGGAGAGTTGCGCTATATTGTCAGCGGTGCTGCTGCTATGTCTCCAGATGTTGTAAAAGGCTTCGAGGAAATTGGTATCGAGGTTGTGCAGGGCTACGGAATGACAGAGGCGTCGCCTGTAATCTCCTCAGAGAGTATTTTCGAGAGAAGAGCCGGCTCCATTGGACATTCGATGCCAGACCTTACCCTTGCCGTAATCGACCAGAATGAAGAGGGCATAGGCGAGCTCGTTTGCAAGGGGCCGAATGTAATGCTCGGATATTATCAGGACGAGGAAGCAACAGAAGAAATCTTTGCTGACGGATGGCTACATACAGGAGACCTTGCAAGAATTGATGAGGACGGCTTCGTCTACATCTGCGGACGCAAGAAGAATGTAATTGTTCTCAAGAGCGGCAAGAACGTATATCCTGAAGAACTTGAAGAACGCATAAATGCTCTTCCTTATGTAGTTGAATGCATGGTATATGGTGCTAAGAGAAGGGAGGACAGCGATAACAAGGATATCGTGCCTGCCGCAAGAATCGTATATGATCCAAGCTGCATCGATGAGAGCATTCTGTACGAAACGGTTCAGAAGGATATCGACATGATTAACCAGGGTATGCCGTCGTACAAGAATCTGCATCGCTTTGAATTGACGGATGTGCCAATGGAGAAGACAACGACGGGCAAAAT
>CAVIGM010000048.1:0-8178 GCA_963642455.1 Anaerovoracaceae bacterium
GGGATTCACAAAAATAGAGAAAATCGCGTGTTTTCGAGCCGATTTTCTCTACTCAGTCTCCATGCGAGGCCATATGGTATGTGTCGCGCGCAACTTGGTTTCGTCATTTATAGAGAAAATCCGCTGATTTCGAGGCGATTTTCTCTACTCATATGTCATCTGTCGACAGGGCTTCGGTAATCGAAGCCCTGTCTTCTTTTCTTAATCTGTTATTTAGTAGAGAAAATAGAGCGATTTTAAGCCGATTTTCTCTATTTTCTTCCGAACCAACTTTAATCCGTAACAAGCTCATAGCACAGACGAAGCAAGCGAGTAGAGAAAATAGGGCATTTTTGAATCGATTTTCTCTATTTTTTGCTGAACCAACAAATCCTGTGGTGGCCTGCAAACTGCATTGAGTCAAGTCCTAAATTGGTGCAGATGTGTTTGCCTAGTTTTCCGTAATTGTACTCAAAGTCGGCTCAATAGTCGAATGTACCGCTATAAACAGAAAAATACCGAGAAAAACCTTGTGCGGTTCTTCTCGGTATTTATCTTTTGGATTTTGCCCTTTTGCAACGCCCATAAGTTAGTATTTTGAAATTACTGCCTTATGTGGCGTGTGCATTTAACTTCAGTCCTTTTTTTCGTCGCTTGGTATCAAGCTTAGAAGTATTTCGACATTCTTCTGAGCTTGGATTGATTCATATGCGTCTCCATTGCAAGTCTTGCTGCAGGCACATTCCTTGATTCGATAGCTTCGAAGATTGCCTTGTGCTCTTCAAGAATTGTAATCAGATAATCCTTAGAGAAGGTGCGAGGTGGTGCAGAGTGCTTCAAATATGTCTGATATGTTGCGAGCGTCTTCTGCAGGATTCTGTCCTTGGTGCTCTTGTAAATGATATTGTGAAAGCTCGAATTGAATGAAAGAACTTTCTCGGTATCGTTCTTCATTGTATAGAAATCCATGAAATCTATAGTCTCTCTAAGAGAGTCTATTTCTTCATCAGTGAGCCTTTGAATTGCCCATTCAACTGCCTGAATCTCCATTAAGCACCTAAGATCAAATAAATCCGAAATATCTCTTTTGCTTAATCCCACAACATAGGCACCTCTGTTAGGAATGTTCTCAATCAAGCCGTCTGCTTCAAGCTGACGAAAGGCTTCTCTAACTGGCGTTCTGCTGACATCATATTGCTTGCAGATTGACTGCTCAGTAATCTTGGTATTTGGCTCAAGCTCATTTGAAAGAATGGCCTTTTGAATTTCGTTATACAGGCTGGTCGAAAGCGGCTGGACGCCTTGCTCTATATTTTGATTTGACATATTATCCACCTCATTGGAATTTTTTCGAAATACATAATCGCTAATTGTATACGATATATACAATTATAGAACTGTAGTACATTTTGTCAAGATTGACTTTCGATTTAATTCAATTAAAATCATATAGAGCAAGAGCGTGCCTCGCCTAAAGACAATAAAGGAATGCTCAAAGGCTCGCTCTCATATATTTGATCAAAAGCGAACGAAATTAACGGAAATTAACGGAAATAGATTGATGAATAATTCAAATCACAGATTACTGAATGAAAAAGAAATAAGCGAGGCGCTCGAGCTGCTTGGTGCGGCTTATCCAGATGCGGGTTGCGAGCTCAATTACGACAGCAACTTCCATTTGCTGCTTGCAGTCTGCTTGTCGGCACAGACTACGGATGCGAGCGTGAATAAGATAAGTCCGGTCTTATTTGAGCGCTACAAGGAGCCTGAATCTCTTGCGGCGGCAGACATTAGCGATGTCGAGCAAATTATTAAGTCAATCGGCCTATACAAGAACAAGTCTAAGAATATAATCGCTCTTTCAAAAATGCTTGTTGAAGAATTCGGCGGAGTGGTTCCAGATACTTACGAGGCTTTGCTGAGACTTCCCGGGGTAGGGAGGAAAACCGCAAATGTCATAATGGCGGAGGCCTTTGGCGAGCAGACGATTGCCGTCGATACCCATGTCTTTCGCTTAGCCAACAGAATAGGGTTATGCAACGAGCCGACACCCGAGAAGACCGAAGATGCTCTAAGAAGCCGCCTGCCACACGACATGTGGACAAGGGCGCATCACTTGCTGATTTTCCATGGGAGAAGATGTTGCACTGCGCGCAAGCCTATGTGCGAGGAATGCCCGATTGCACGGATTTGCGGACACAATTAGTTTCGTGTTGAATGGCCTTGATATTTTTGTTAATATATAAAATGTATTAAAACCATATCACAAACGCTAATTAGGAGGAACGTAGGCAATGGTTAGAATTGGTATTAATGGCTGGGGAAGAATTTCTACCTGTGTCATGAGAGCAGCAAGATTATTTGACGATATTGAAATTGCTGCAATTAACTGGAGAAACGCAGATTATGAGTATGTTAAGTACCTTCTTAAGTACGATACTACTTATGGTAGATTCCCAGCAGAAGTTGATACATACGAGAACGGTATTGTTGTTGACGGAAAGAAAATTCCTGTTTTCTTTGAAGAAGATCCATCCAATATTCCTTGGGGAGAATGTGGAGCAGATTATATTATCGACGGAACAGGAGCATTGACTTCATCAGATAAGTGTCAGCCTCATCTTGATGCCGGAGCAAAGAAAGTTATTATTAGTGCTCCAGCTAAGGATAAGGAGACACCTACTTTTGTTTATGGGGTAAATCACAACGATTACAATAAAGATATGAAGATTGTTTCGGCCGCTTCATGCACGACTAACTGTCTTGCACCACTTTGCAAGGTTATCAACGACAAGTGGGGAATTGAGCACGGCCTTATGACAACCATCCATGCTTCAACAGGTAAGCAGAAGACTAACGACGGCAGATCCAACAAGGACTGGAGAATAGGAAGAGCTGTATATAACAATATTATTCCTACAACTACAGGTGCCGCTAAGGCTGTTGGCAAAGTTATTCCTGAGGTTAATGGCAAGCTCACAGGCATGTCCTTCAGAGTTCCTGCTATTGATGTTTCGGTAGTGGACCTTGACGTTGTTCTTAAGGAAGCTGCAAGCTATGAAGATATTTGCAAGGCTATGAAGGAGGCATCCGAGGGCGAACTCAAGGGTGTGCTTGCATATACTGATGAAGCTGTAGTATCAATGGATTTCTGCGGCGATTCTCATCCATCTATCTTCGATTCAAAGATGGGAATTGAGGTAAATGACAAATTCTTCAAGCTCATAGCATATTATGACAATGAATTCGGCTACACATGCAATATGCTGAGACTTATCAGACATATGGCTGCTGTTGATGCTAAATAGAGGTGCAAGATGAAGAAGACTGTTAAAGATATTAACTGGGCAGGCAAGACAGCCGTTATGAGATGCGACTTCAATGTTCCTCTTAGCGAGGGCGTGATTACTGATGATACAAGAATCAGAGCCGCGCTTCCTACAATTAAATACCTTATCGATAACGATGCTAAGATTGTTATCATGTCTCATCTTGGCAGACCTAAGGGAAAGGCTGTTCCAGAAATGAGCCTTGCGCCTGTTGCGGCAAGACTTGGTGAATATCTTGGAAAAGAAATTAAATTCGTAGCTTCCGATGTTGTCGTAGATGACGACGTGCTGGCTGCAGCAAAGGCTCTTGAGCCTAAAGATGTAATGCTCATCGAGAATGTCAGATATAGAAAAGAAGAGACAGACAATGATCCGGCTTTTGCAAAGGAACTTGCGGGCCTTGGAGATGTTTTCGTTCAAGAAGCATTTGGCACAGCTCACAGAGCGCATGCCTCAACAACAGGAATTGCTGACTATATTCCTGCCGTTTCTGGTTTTCTTATCGAGAAAGAGCTCAAATTCCTTGGCGATGCTGTTGAAGCACCACAAAGACCTTTTGCAGCCATCATGGGCGGCGCGAAGGTTGCGGACAAGATTCCTGTAATTACAAATCTTCTTGATAAGGTAGATATGCTACTTATCGGCGGAGGAATGCTCTTCACTTTCCTTAAGGCTCAGGGATATTCAATCGGTAAATCCCTGCTTGACGAGGAAGGCCTTAAGCTTGTTGACGGAATTATGAAGTCTGCTGAGGATAAAGGTGTCAAGATTCTTCTCCCTGTAGATGTTCTTGCAGCTGACGAATTTGCAGCTGATTCTCCATTCGATATTTATGATATCGATTCAATCCCTGAGAACA
Source organism: Anaerovoracaceae bacterium (assembly GCA_963642455.1). Taxonomy (GTDB): domain Bacteria; phylum Bacillota; class Clostridia; order Peptostreptococcales; family Anaerovoracaceae; genus Crickella. The sequence goes on from CAVIGM010000048.1 coordinate 4,168, forward strand.
GAATGGGAATGGATATCGGCCCTAAGAGCATTGAACTCTATACTGAAGCGCTTAAGACTGCTAAGACAATTGTCTGGAACGGACCTATGGGCGTATTCGAAATGGATAATTTCGCAAAGGGCACAAAGGCAGTTGCTGAATGTCTTGCTGAGCTTGATGCAACAACAGTAATCGGTGGCGGAGATAGCGCTGCAGCTGTTGAGAAATTCGGACTTTCGGATAAGATGACGCATATCTCGACAGGCGGTGGAGCAAGCCTTGAATTCCTCGAAGGCAAAGAACTTCCTGGAATTGCAATTATCGAAGATAAATAGGAGGAATAAGATGAAGCGTTCACTTATGTGCGGAAACTGGAAAATGAACAAGACTGTTGCGGAGGCTAAGGACTTCGCGCGAGAGCTTGTTTCTATGAATCTGCCGAATGCTGACGACCTTGTAATAATTGCTCCTTTTACACAATTAAGCACGCTGGCCGAGGAATTAAAGGATACTCCTATCAAGCTTGGTGCACAGGATGTTTACTATGAAGAAGCAGGGGCATATACAGGCGAAATCAGCGCTCCTATGCTCAAGGAACTTGGAGTTGAATATTGCCTTGTTGGACATTCCGAGAGAAGAGAATTATTCGGAGAGACTGACAGAAATTGCAATCTTAAGATTAAGGCTTTGATTAAAGAGGGCATAATTCCGATTCTTTGCGTTGGAGAACCTCTTGCGGTAAGAGAAGCAACAAACGAATTCTCATATGTAGGTGCCGAGATATATGCGGCATTTGATGGAATCGGAACTGAGGACTCACAGCGCATAGTTATTGCTTATGAGCCTATTTGGGCAATTGGCACAGGCAAGGTTGCAACAGCTGACCAGGCTGAATATATGTGCGGTTTCATCCGCGGCCTTATTGCAGGGCTGTATGATAATGCCGTTGCCGAGAATATGCCGATTCTTTATGGCGGCAGCATGAAGCCAGATAATGCAAAAGAGCTTCTTGGCTCAATGCAAATCGACGGTGGATTGATAGGTGGAGCGAGCCTTAAGGTCGACAGCTTTGCTGAACTTGCCGATATTGCAAATTCCTGCAAATAAATGTAGGGGCAAGCATCATACTTCGGGTATTGAAAAATGAACATAAAGGAGCTATCTGTCTTTGTTGACAATATGGCTCCTTTTGTGTTAAAGTAGGTCATTGTAAGGATTGTATTTTTTTAGTACAATTTTGTCTGACAACAACAAATCAAGAAATTATTTAGTTTTTTTCACTATATTAGACTGCGAATTATTAAGAGAATTACAAGGAGGGAAGAAATGCATACAGCTTTAATGATTGCTTTATTGGTTGTTAGCGTAATTCTTACTATTTCAATTCTGCTCCAGTCAAGCAACAGCGACGGACTTTCGGGCTCCATTGCAGGCGGCGCAGAGCAGCTTTTCGGAAAGAAGAAGAGCAGGGGATATGATGCTATCCTGAGCAAGATCACAACAGTATGTGCGATTATTTATATCGTAGTTTCACTTGCTATCGTAGCTATCTTTAATTAGTTAATACTTAGGCACGATGCCTAATTGTTAAAAAAATATAAGTTGGTATTTGTTTTTCAATCAGGAGGTTACTTATTATGAATGGTTGGATGGCACTTATATGTGCTGCAGTCGGACTTGTAACTGCTTTCGGACTCTCTTCATGGGTTAGCAAGCAGGATGCTGGTAACGACAGAATGAAAGAAATTTCAGGATTCATTAGAGAGGGTGCTTTTGCATTCCTCAAGAGAGAGTACAAGACAATGGTTATCGTTATCGTTGCACTCTTCCTCATCATCACATTCTGCATCAATCTTACATCAGGTATTCTGTATGTAATAGGAGCACTGCTTTCGGTACTCGCTGGATTCTTCGGAATGAATGTTGCTACAAAGGGTAATGTTAGAACAGCTAATGCTGCTATGACAAGCGGTATGCCAAAGGCACTTAAGGTTGCTTTTAGATCCGGTGCTGTTATGGGACTTTGCGTTGCAGGTCTTGGCCTTCTTGGACTTAGTGCAGTATTTGTTGTACTTGACCTTGCTACAATTACACAGTGCATTACATCGTTTGGACTTGGTGCTTCATCAATGGCTCTCTTCGGCCGTGTTGGTGGTGGTATCTATACAAAGGCTGCTGACGTTGGCGCTGACCTTGTTGGTAAAGTTGAGGCTGGCATTCCAGAGGATGACCCTCGTAACCCTGCTGTAATCGCTGACAACGTAGGCGATAACGTAGGTGACGTTGCAGGTATGGGTTCTGACCTCTTTGAGTCCTATGTTGGTTCAATCATTTCTGCTGTAACACTTGCTGCTGTAGCTGTAGATGCATCAGGAATTTCATCAACATTCACAGAGGCAACTGCTGCTATCTTCCCACTCATTATTTCAGCTGTTGGTATCATCGCTTCTGTAATCGGTATCATGGCAGTAAGAGGAAATGAGAAGGTTAACCCTTCAAAGTCACTCAATATGGGAACTTACGTAAGTGGAGCTATCGTAATTGTTGCAACACTTTATCTTTCAAAGACAATGCTTCAGTCTTTCACTTATGCTTATGCAATTATCGCAGGTCTTCTTGTTGGTATCATCATCGGTGAGCTCACAGAGATCTATACTTCAGACGAGCATAAATACGTAAAGAGAATTGCTGAGGAGTCACAGACAGGTTCTGCTACAACAATTATCTCAGGTCTTGCTGTTGGTATGGAATCAACACTCTGGCCAATCATCTTCATCGGAATAGGCATCATCGTTGCTTACAACTTCGCTGGACTTTATGGTATCGCACTTGCTGCTGTAGGTATGCTTTCAACAACAGGTATGACTGTTGCTGTTGACGCTTACGGCCCTGTATCTGATAACGCTGGTGGTATCGCTGAGATGTCAGAGCTTCCAGAATCAGTTCGTGAAATCACTGATACACTTGACTCTGTAGGAAACACAACAGCTGCTATCGGTAAGGGATTCGCTATCGGATCTGCTGCACTTACAGCACTTGCACTTTTTGCTTCATTTGCTGCTGCAACAGGCGTAGAATCCATTTCACTTACAGACCCAATGGTAATCGTTGGACTCTTCATCGGAGCTATGCTTCCATTCCTTTTCTCAGCTATGACAATGAGCTCAGTAGGAAAGGCTGCTAACCAGATGATTCAGGAAGTAAGAAGACAGTTCCACAGCGATCCTGGAATCATGGAAGGAACTTCAAAGCCTGATTATGAGAGATGCGTTGCTATTTCAACAGGCGCTGCTCTTAAGGAAATGATTCTTCCTGGCATCCTCGCAATTATCGCACCTCTTGTTATCGGAATGCTCCTTGGAGTTGAGTCACTTGGCGGAATGCTCGCAGGTTCACTTGCAGGCGGAGTTCTCCTTGCTATCATGATGGCAAATGCTGGTGGTGCTTGGGATAACGCTAAGAAGTACATCGAAAGTGGCGTATTCGGAGGAAAGGGAAGCGAGACTCACAAGGCTGCTGTTGTCGGCGACACAGTAGGTGACCCATTCAAGGATACATCCGGCCCATCAATTAATATTCTTATTAAGCTGATGACTATCGTATCACTCGTATTCGCGCCTATTTTCGTACAGTACGGCGGATTCCTTTTCAAGTAATCTGTTGATAGGAAACAATTGATTAGATATTATAAGGCCGCATCCTTGCAAAAGGGTGCGGCTTTTTGCTTGAAGCCGCGCCAAGTGACGAAGAAGTTGCTCAAAGGTAAGCCCTTTCGGGCTTGGGATTCGAAAGAATAGAGAAAATAGGGCGATTTCGAGGCGATTTTCTCTACTCAGTCTCCATGCGACGACGAGTGCTATGTCACGCCCGGAGCTTGGTTTCGTCATTTATAGAGAAAATCCGCTGATTCTGAGGCGATTTTCTCTACTCATATGTCATCTGGCGACAGTGCTTCGGCTATCGAAGCACTGTCTTCTTTTCTTAATCTAGTAATTAGTAGAGAAAATAGAGCGTTTCGGAGCCTATTTTCTC
>CAVIGM010000049.1:0-7955 GCA_963642455.1 Anaerovoracaceae bacterium
GAACTTGCTAAGCAGGGCAAATAATTCAGTCGCTTATGTCGGCGGATTCGTTGTTAATCCCCCCCCTTCTACAACGGGTCCGCCAATCACAATTAACCCAATAGGAGTAAAGAAATGGAAAAAGTTAAACTAGATGTAGAACGCTGCAAAGGCTGCTATCTCTGCATTGCTAATTGCAAGATTGGTGCCATTTCCCTTTCCGACTATACTAACGGCAAGGGCGTGGTAACAATTCAGGTTGACCAGGACAAGTGCGTACAGTGCGGAAGCTGTTACACAATGTGTCCGGACCTGGTATTCGAGATACTGTAGGAGGTAGAGCATAATGGCAGAAACTGTATTAATTAAAGGAAATGAGGCTCTCGCAGAGGGCGCTATTAGAGGCGGTTGCCGCTTCTATGCAGGATACCCAATCACTCCACAGAGTGAGATTCTCGAGTGGATGAGCAAAAGACAGAAAGAAGTAGGCGGAGTATTCGTACAGGGCGAGTCCGAGATTGCCAGCGTAAACATGGTTTTCGCAGCAAGAGCACTCGGCGCTCGTGCAATGACATCTTCCTCCGGCCCAGGATTCTCCCTTAAGCAGGAAGGTATCGCTTACTGGGTAAGTGCTGAAATTCCAGGAGTAGTTGCTTGCGTACAGAGATACGGAATCGGCGACGGCTTCATCGGAGCAGGACAGGACAACTACTGGCAGGCAGTTAAGGGCGGCGGAAATGGTGACTATCACCTGATTACACTCGCACCTAACAGCGTACAGGAGAACATGGACATGGCTTACGAATCATTCGAACTAGCCGAGAAGTATCTCCACCCTGTACTGATTTTGTCAGACGCTACAATCGGACAGATGATCGAGCCTTGCGAAGTAAGAGACTACAAGGAATACGATATCGACCAGTATGATTGGGCCGTTAAGGGAACACCTATCGGTGATGTACCTAACAAGGTAGTTACAGATAAGACTTACAACGAGGATATCGACGGCTGGAACGCTAAGTACCTCAAGAAGTGCCGCGACATTATCGAGAACGAGCAGCGTTGGGAGTCCATACAGGTAGAGGACGCAGAAGTAGTTCTCATCGCATACGGAATTTCTTCAAGAGTAGCTGAAGGAGCTGTAAGAGCAGCAAGAGCTAAGGGCGTTAAGCTCGGTATGATCAGACTGATCACACTGTGGCCATTCCCAAGAAAGGCTTTCGCAGAGTTGTCGAAGGACTGCAAGGCACTCGTAACTGTAGAGATGAACATGATGGGTCAGCTGCGTGAGGATGTAATGCTGTACAGCAAGTGTCAGTATCCTGTATACGCTCTGACAACAGCTTACAAGGTACCTGGCGTTGACCAGTGTGTTGAGTTCGCTGAAGATATACTTGCCGGCAAGGTAAACGAAGAGGAGGTGTACTAATATGGCAAGACAGACTGCAAAAAAGGCACCTGCTATTATGAAGTGCGAGAACCCATTCTGCGCAGGATGCGGACATTCAATCTTTGACCGTATTCTCGGAGAGGTTCTTACAGAGATGGATATTATCGGAGATTCCATTATTTGTTCAGATATCGGTTGTAACCACCAGTTCCAGTATTGCATGGCAGTAGACGCAATCGTACCACCACATGGTAAGATGGGTGCTGCTCTCACAGCAATGAAGAGAGTAAGACCTGACAAGTACTGCATGACAATCGCAGGAGACGGCGGCGCATACGCTATCGGACTTGGTGAGACAATGTCATGTGCTACACGTAATGAGAATGTAACATTCTTCGTAATGAACAACACATGTTACGGAATGACAGGTGGACAGTTGGCTCCTACTACTCAGATGGGTCAGTGGACAGCATCTTCACCAAGGGGTCGTTCCTTCGAGGAGCACGGTCTTGACTTCGACGTTGTTAACGTAATGAGAAATCTTGACATCGCATATCTCGCAAGAACAACAATTACTAACCCTGCTGAGATCAACAAGACTAAGAAAGCTGTTCGCAAGGCTCTTGAGAAGCAGCGCGACGGCAAGGGCTTCTCGCTGATCGAAGTTCTACTTCCATGCCCAACTAACTGGGGCTACAAGCCTGCAGACGCAATGGAAAGAATTAACAAGGAACTCGTTCCTCGCTATGAGATGGGCGAATTCATCGATAAGTAAGGAGGGTTAATAATATGTTAAAAGAAATTATATGTGCCGGATTCGGTGGTCAGGGCGTTCTGACAGCCGGCAAGCTAATGCTCTACGCAGCATATAAGCAAGGCAAAAAGGTTACATGGTTTCCTTCATATGGTAGTGAGATGCGTGGGGGCTCAGCTAACTGTAATGTGATTATCTCCGACGAGAGAATAGCGAGCCCTTATGCGGACCACCCAGATATTCTGATTGCAATGAATGAGCTTTCGCTTCTGAAGTTCCAGTCAACAATGAAACCCGGAGGAACCCTATTCATAAATTCATCGCTCGTAGATGAGAAGAAGATTGACAGAACAGACATCGAGGTGTTCAAGGCACCTGTAACAGATCTGGCAATTTCTCTCAACAACGAGAAGGCAGCAAATATCTGTATGCTCGGATATTTCTGCAAGAAGACAGGTATGTTCGAAGAGAAGGAATTCGAAGATTCAATGTGTGAGTACTTCGAGAATTCAGGCAAGGGCAAGTTCAACGCTAAGAACGTTGAGGCGTTCAGAGCCGGATTTGAAATCGAGCAATAGAGCAGGAAAGGAGAACCGCTTTGAATCTTAACAAGTTATTAAAGCCAAAGAAATTTGCCATAGTTGGCGCAACAGAGAAAGAAACATACGGAGGTTTCGCTGTTAAGCTGATGGAGATGCATGCAGCTGACAGACTTGAGAAGGATATCTATCTCGTTAATCCTAAGAGAGACGAAGTATTCGGCCACAAATGTTATCACAGCCTGCTCGATTTACCTGAAGATATCGACATGGTAATCGTAGCTTCTAACAAGAAGACTGTTCCTGACATTATCCGTCAGGCAGCAGAAAAGGGAGCAGGCGGTGCAGTAGTATTTGCAGCTGGCTATGGCGAGACAGGCAAGCCTGAAGATAAGCAGGCAGAGGCAGATCTTAAGGCTCTGTGCAAGGAACTGGATATGGCTCTTATGGGACCTAACTGTGCAGGATACATCAATGTTGTAGACAGCATTCCTGCAATGGGCTTCATGACAACAGTTCCTGAGAAGGCAGGTAAGGTTGGACTCGTATCACAGAGTGGTATGATCTGCACACTCCTTCTCGACAGCGGCAAGGCTGATTTCTCATATGTAATCTCATGTGGAAACAGCAAGATCGTAGAAGTAGTAGATTACATTGACTTCCTTATCGATGATGAGGACACTAAGGTAATCGTATCCTATATCGAGGGCGTTACTAACCCTAAGAAGTTCCTCGAGACTCTTAAGAAGGCTGCACTCAAGAAAAAGCCAGTTATTCTTCTCAAGATCGGTAGGTCCGAGAAGGGAAGCAAGGCAGCATCATCACATACAGGTTCACTGTCCGGATCAGACGCGTCATTCAATGCTATATTCGACAAGTACGGTGTAATCCGTGTTGACGACCTTGAGGATCTCGCAAGCTTAGCTAACATGATCGCTACAATCCCTGAGCTGCCAAAGGGTGACAGAGTCGTTTCCCTTAACGGTTCCGGCGGAGAGAACGGTGTAGCTTGCGACGTTGGATCTATTTACAACATCAATTACCCTGATTTCACAGAGAAGGGTAAGGCAGCAGTTAAGGCAGTTCTCGACGAGTTCGCTACAGTAAGCAACCCACTCGATACAACAGCAGATATCTGCTACGACACAGACGAGTTCGCTAATGCGGCAGAAGTAGTTATTAATGATGACAACTTCGACATGGCTGTAGTAGGTATAACAATCGTAACTGAACTCACAGACCTTTGCGTTAAGCACATGTCAGAGGGAATTATCAAGCTGAAAGAAGAGGGCAGAGTTACTAAGCCAATCTTCGTTGTTCCAGCTGTTGAGTCAGGAAGAATGCCGGAATACGTAGAGCCTCTTAAGGCTGCAGGTATCCCTGTAACAGCTCCTTGCTATTACGGATACAAGCACATCGCTAAGCTGGGCAAGTACGTTAATTGGCTGAACGAAACAGACGTAGAGTCACTCGAGGATGCTGTTCCTGATGCACCTCTTACAGGTGAGAAGGTAGCTCTTTCTGAGCACGCTTCTAAGGAATTGCTTAAGCAGTACGGAGTGCCTGTACCTGCAGAGTTCATCGCAACAAGCGAGGACGAAGCAGTTAAATTTGCAGATGAGATCGGATTCCCTATCGTAATGAAGGTAGAGTCCGGAGATATTCTGCATAAATCAGATGTAGGCGGAGTTAAGCTGAACATCAAGTCAAAGGAAGAAGTTCTTGCAGCATATAAGGCTATTATGGAGAGCTGCACAACTAAGTGTCCTGACGCTAAGATCAACGGAATACTTATGCAGAAGATGCTCCCTGCAGGAACTGAAGTAATTGTCGGTGTTACTAACGACCCATCGTTCGGACCTATGGTTCTCTGTGGAATGGGCGGAGTATTCACAGAAGTATTCAAGGATGTATCTCTCTTCCCTGCACCAATTAAGAAGAGTGATGCCCTCAAGATGATTAAGTCACTTAAGGCATACAAGATGATGACCGGATACCGTGGCAACCCTAAGCTCGATGTCGAGGCACTCGCAGACCTTCTTGTAGGCGTAGGCGATTTTGCAGTAGCTCACAAGAACGATCTTGCGGAGATGGATATCAACCCAGTGTTCATATATCCTGAAGGAGAAGGCGTAGCAGCAGCAGATGCTCTTGTAATTCTTCGCAAATAACTCCATAACAGACGGAGGTGTATGAATGGAAACTGTAACAAAACAAAATAAAGAAAAGAGGATGCCGTCAGCCATAGAGGCGCTGCTGTTGGTAGTTTTCTCGCTGGCGCTCCTCATGTACAATGTAATCTTCCTTAAAGGAGATGCGCATGTACCGCTGATTATCTCAACAACGGTTATTTCCGCGTATGCAATATACAGGCTCGGTTTCAAATGGGATGAGCTAATGGGAGCAATCGGTAACGGAATCAAGGAGATTGCAGTAACACTGCTCATATTCGGAATTATCGGTATGATGATTGCCTGTTGGATTCAGGGAGGCATTGTACCAACACTGATTTGCTACGGACTCAAGATACTCAACCCTAAGTTTTTCTTGTTCCTGGCAATGATTATATGTGCTATCGTGTCTACCGCAACAGGATCAAGCTGGACAACAGTTGGAACAATGGGTGTAGTATTCCTGGGAATCGGTGCAGGCTTCGGAATCCCAATGCCTGTAACAGCAGGAGCTGCAATATCCGGTGCATACTTCGGTGATAAGATTTCACCATTGTCTGACACGACCAACCTGGCGCCTGCTGTAGCCGGAGCTACATTGTTTGATCATATCAGACACATGCTTGTAAGTAGCGGAATTTCACTTGGAATCGCAGGAATAATATTTTTATTCATGGGATTCAAGTACAGTGGTTCAGGTTCATCAATTGCAGCAATTGCTGAAATTGAGAAAGGAATAACTACAGGATTTACTATTAGTCCTCTGCTGCTCCTTGTACCATGCGTAGTTATCTTAATGGGAATATTAAAGAAACCGGCTGTGCCTAGCCTATTCCTCGGAGTAATTCTCGGCTGCCTCTGTGCAATGCTGTTCCAGGGTGAATCGCTTAGCTCGGTTGGTACAGCTCTCCAGTACGGATTCGAATTCGAGAGCGATTCTGAAATGCTCGCAACACTCCTTTCGGGCGGCGGCATTCAGAACATGATGTGGTCAATGTCATTGACTCTATGTGCTATATGCTTCGGTTCTGTACTTGACGCAACTAATTGTCTGCATATTCTTGCAGCTAAGTTGCTCACAGTTGCGAAGTCAACAGGCGGTCTTATCACTTGCGTAGTTCTAACATGTCTCGGAACTAACATTGTAACAGGTGACCAGTATCTCGGAATTATCCTTCCGGGCAAGATGTACAGGAAGGAATTCGAGGATAGAGGACTCGCTCCACAGAACTTGTCAAGAGCACTGGAGGATGCGGCAACGGTTACATCACCAATTGTGCCTTGGAGTTCCTGCGCAGCTGTAATGGTAGCGGCGCTGGGAATACCAACAATAGAATATTTACCTTATTGCTTCTTTAGTATGGTATCACCACTAGTATCAATATTCCTTGGTATAACGGGAATAACAATCCTCAAAACTTCGGATATTAAGAAGTCCGAGAAAGCTGAATAAGCACAAGATTTAACAAACATAAAGGAAAAGGAGAAAAGAAATGATTGAAAAGAAGCCTTTTAAACTAACTCCAAAAATTTATTTGGCAATTATCTCTATCGGTCTCTGTAACTCAATCGTATTCACAATTCCATACATCAAGTATACTTTCTACTATGGAATGATTGAGATGACAGGTTGCACAAATGCTCAGCTTGGACTCCTGATGACAATTTACGGTCTCGGAGAACTGTTCGGACTCCCTATCGGTGGTCTGCTTGCTGACAAGGTTGACTCAAGAAAGGGTCTCTGCATATCAACAGTTGCTACAGGTCTTCTGTGCTTCCTGCTGATTGCTAACCCTACATACAAGATGACAGCAATCGTATGGTTCCTGCTTATCTTCACATCACTGTTCATTTTCTGGGGAAGTATCTTCAAGGGACTGAGAGAGCTTGCACCAGACGAATATCAGGGAAGAATGGTAGGATTCTACTCCGGAGCATCCGGATTCGGATACTGGATTGTTAACACAGCAATGGTTCCTGTATATGCTAAGTATTCAACAATCTCTGATGGTAAGGGAATGGTAGCTGTATTCTTCTTCTTCGGAATCATCTGCTTCGTATACGCAGCATTTGCATGGTTAATTATCGGAGCTTGCAGAAAAGAGCAGAAGGAGAACGGATGGGACTTCTTCGAGGATGCACCTGTGGAGACTCCTACAGGATTCAAGGGACTCATTTCCGACATCAAGGAAGTTGTTAAGTATAAGTCAGTATGGGTATTCGGAGCAGTAATGTTCGGTACATATGGTATCCAGATTGCACTTTCGTACTCAGAGACATTCTTCACAGACGTACTTGGAATGACAGTAACATTCGGAGCATTCCTCTCCGTAATGAGATACTACGGAATGCAGGCTATCGGAGCTCCTCTCCAGGGTATTCTTTCCGATAAGCTTGGCGGACCATCCAAGGTAGTAGCTATTGCCAACGCTCTGACAGCAGGTATTCTTCTGCTGATTATACTTATCCCTAATAACTATCTGAAGGTTGTTCCACTGCTTATCTTCATCATCCTCCTCGCAGGATTCCTTAACAGTGGAGCATACGGCGCAATGTTCGCTCTTCCTACAGAGGGTAAGGTGCCTGCAAGACTGTACGCAGCAGCTGTAGGTGTATCCTCAGGTATCGGATATATTCCTGATATCTTCGAGCACGCAATGTTCGGATCATGGCTCGACAAGTGGGGCAATGCAGCATACACACCAATCTTCCTCTTCGGTATCGGAGTTGCTCTGATGGCTGTAGTAGCTTGTATCATTCTCCGTAAAGATAAGAAGAAGGGAACAATGGTTGCCGGCGTTCAGATGGAAGGCGAATAAGTCGAACATCGCATATAGCTTGGCTTAAGAGAACAAATTAGAATAAAACGCAACAAATTGTTGAGGATTAAAGAAGCAAACAACGAAATTACTTATCTTAAAACAGGTGCCGCAAGGCACCTGTTTTTTACGGATTGTATACAATTCGGCGTTTGAAGGCGCGATTGCAGCTGATTTTTCCATGAAAAAGGCCCGCAAAAACTTTAGGAATAATGCATTAACGCATATTGACAGCTTCAAATAGAAGTTTTAGAATACATGTATACAATATTATAGAGGTGAGGCAAATGGACGATATTATTA
>CAVIGM010000050.1:0-7845 GCA_963642455.1 Anaerovoracaceae bacterium
TGCGACAGCCTCATTATTATAGCTACCCATCGGCTTATTGTCAATAGATATTTATAATTTTTTTGGAAAAAATTTCGGATTTTTTTGAACTAATTCCGAGTCTCTTATTGAGCGCTTTTCTTAGCGTCTTTATGCCTGCAATTTCCTTCTATTTATTCTCTTCTTTTGCATCTATGGCCGCTCTTACGCTTGTGTCATTAACGACTTTGCGCTCTCTTACCATCTCTTCTTTGATCTTCTTAATGCGTCTTTGTGCCTCTTTGCTCTCGCGGATTCCTTCCTTCGCCTTCGACATAGCACGCTTCTCTTCTCTCTGCGCGTCAGCTAATCTTTCCTGGGCTCTTGTGAGATATCCAGGCCTTGAATATTGGATTTCCATGGAGAGCTTGAATCTTCTGAAGCCCATAAGCATTGTAGCCAGTCCAACAAGCAGCAGGCTATTTAGGTTGAGCGTCATTTTGTTAAAGAACATATACACGCCAAGAACCGCCTCAAAGGCTCCAAGAAGAATCATTGCGTTCTCTTCCATAGAATTATCTGCAAATTCTGTCCTATCCATAATGGTCTTTACTATATCTATGAAGCCTTCTCTTGCTATCAGAAGCGCAAACAAAACAGTTATGGTGATATCCTCAGAAACCGCACCTGACAGGATTGCCACGCCTATGAGGACAAGTATCATTCCTCCTATCGTGACATCGCAATCTCCTCTGTCTTCGTTAATGCTGGTTTTCTTAGAGATTATAAGTTCTACAACACCTACAAGCACAAAAGCTAAGCCGATTACAAAAGCAAGCGACGCAAAGGCTACGCTTGAGCTCGCAATACAGAAAATTCCTGTAGCTACCATCATAATGCTTGATAATGTCATTAAACTTCTCATACACTTTCCTCCTTCTTCCTTGTGAGGTGCGTATAATGATACCACTTTATCGCTCTCGTTTCAAGGCTGGCAAAGCAAAGCAAAAGGCTCTCAATTAAGAGAGCCTTTTGGATGATTGATTTGATTCAAATCAGTTTGATTCTGATTTAGAGATCGTATCCTGCGTGGAAAGCCTTCTTGTTGAGTTCAAGGAATGCAGGCTTAACTGCTGCAGCAATCTCAGCGTCCCAATCGATGTCGTCAAGTCCACCAATAGCCTTAACGAGAGCTCCGAGAAGAACGATGTTCATTGCCTTAGGGTTTCCGAGCTCTGTAGCGATATCGTTAGCCTTAACTGCAAGAACCTTGCACTTTGACTCGAGCTCTTCGATGATGCCCTGTGGATACTCAGCAACTCCAAGGTTAACTGGAACTGGCTGAATCTCGAAATCGTTAACTACGATGTTGCCACCGATCTTGAGGAATGGGAGCCATCTTAATGCTTCCATCTTCTCGAATGCAACGATAACGTCTGCCTGGCCCATACCTACGATAGGTGAAAGAACCTTATCGCCGTATCTAACCTGTGTGCTTACGGAACCACCACGCTGTGACATTCCGTGAATCTCTGACATCTTTACGTCATAACCAGCCTTCATAAGGCCGCTTGTTAAAATCTTGCTGGCAAGGATTGTTCCCTGTCCGCCTACTCCTACGAGGAGGATATTCTTTACTTCTTTCATTATAATGTAACCTCCTTAATAGCGTCGAATGGACAAGCCTGCAGACATACTGTGCAGCCATTGCAAGCTGTCTTGTCTACAACAACCTTCTCCTTAGTTGAGATAAGAGCTGGGCAACCAGTCTTTACGCACATCTTGCAGTTCTTGCACTTATCCTGATCGATCTCGCACTGCTTTGTATTAACTGTTGCAAATTCCTTCTTGTCCTCTTCTCTCTTAAGCTTCTTAAGAACGCATGGCCATCTTGTAATGATAACAGTTGGCTCGTCCTTTCCGAATGCATCGTCAAGAGCGTGGTTAACTTCGTCAAACTTGTTAGGGTTAACCTGGTAGATGTTCTCCTTCTTAACGCCGATTGCGAGGCAGAGTGCAGGGATGTCAACTTCTGGAGCTGGGTCGCCCATAAGTGTTGAACCACTTCCTGGGTTCTCCTGCTGTCCTGTCATACCTGTAATTCTGTTGTCAAGGATAACATTTACGTTCTGTCCGCCATTGTATACGGAGTCCATGAGGGAGTTAATTCCTGTATGGAAGAATGTTGAATCTCCAAGTACGGAAACAACCTTTGTCTTCTTGCCTGCATCTCTTAAAGCAATTGATGCACCATGTCCTGATGACAGTGATCCACCCATGCAGATGCAAGTATGAAGAGCATTCAGAGGAGCGTTAGCACCGAGTGTGTAGCATCCGATGTCTCCTGTTACCATAACGTCCTTCTTCTTTGACAGGTTGTAGAAGAAACCTCTGTGAGGGCATCCTGCGCAAAGTGCAGGAGGTCTTACTACTACGCCCTTGTCTGATGAGTAAGTCTCTGGCTTCTCGCCCTTGAGAGCTTCTCTAACGATATCTGTGTTGAGCTCGTCATATCTTGGAATGAGGTCCTTACCAACGCACTTGATTCCGAGCATCTTCAGGTGCTCTTCAAGATATGGATCCATCTCTTCAACAACATATATTGTCTCGTACTTAGCGCAGAAATCCTTCATCAGATCATCTGGAAGTGGGAATGTCAGACCGAGCTTGAGGTATGAAGCCTCTTCTCCGAATGTTTCCTTAGCATACTGATATGAAACGCCAGATGTTACGATACCAATCTTTGTACCGTTATCTTCTACTACATTGTACTTGCAGTTGTTTGAGAATGCCTTTGCAGCAGCAACCTTATCCTCAAGGTTAACTCTGAGCTTCTTAGCGTTAGCTGGAGCTGTTACATACTTAGTAATCTTCTTCTCGTAATCAGGAACTGCCTTCTCTGTTCTCTCTCCGAGCTCTACGATGCCCTTTGAGTGGCAGATTCTTGTTGTTACGTGGAACATTACAGGCATGTCGAACTTCTCTGAGAGCTCGAAAGCTTCCTTAGTGAAGTCCTTTGCTTCCTGTGAGTCGGATGGCTCAAGCATAAGAAGTCTTGCGTTCTTTGCATTAAGTCTGTTGTCCTGCTCGTTCTGTGAGCTGTGCTGACCTGGGTCGTCTGCTACTACCATTACAAATCCGCCAGTTACTCCTGTATAAGCGAATGTGTAAATAGGGTCAGCTGCAACGTTGAATCCTACGTGCTTCATAGCGCACATAGATCTTGCTCCGGCGATTGATGCACCGATAGCTGCTTCTGTAGCAACCTTCTCATTAGGAGCCCACTCTGAATAGAGCGCGTCCTTGTACTGAGGCATGTTCTCACCGACTTCTGTTGATGGTGTGCCAGGGTATGCTGAGAAGAATCTCAGTCCGCCTTCGTACGCACCGCGAGCAATCGCTTCATTGCCCGACATAATTACTTTCATCTATTTACCTCCTTCATAAAGCAGTATTTTGCTTTTAACACCAAAATTATACTCGTTTGTTATCTTTTCGTCAATATCGTATCAGCGTCAGTCCGTCTTAATTTGGAGTTCCGGTGGAGCTTGGTAATTTACGGCTTGTGCCCTCTCGAGGAAAAAGTGAATTCCCTGAGAGGAGTCTCTCCAACGGTCCTCTTCGAAGCCATTTGCGGGTTCAAGCCACTTGCCGACATCATAATAAAAATTAGGGTCAACCGTCGACTGCGCCCAGTCGAAGCTCTCGCTCTCGTCGATGCTCTTGATGGAGAGAACCTTAACCTTGTTCGTGCGGCCCGTCTCTTGTGTAGCCATAACTCTTTTTGCATCCTTAGGAACAAGCATCTGAACAACTCTCAGATCCGTGCAGCATTTCCAGCAGATGAAGGCCTGGCCTTCTGGCGGACACTTCATTTCGTACCATTGCGTCTTATCATCATATTTGATGCCGTCCTGCTTGGTATATTCAAAGCAGGCAGCATAGACGTTCGAGCCAGAAATATCCATGCCGCTCATATCTACAAAGCGCATTCCTGCCTCGGTCATATCCGCATTTGTGAGCTTGACATTCTTCATGGAGTTGCGGCCGAAAAACCAAGAGCTGTGGAGATTGCAGCCGTCCATATTGGCTCCGTCAAATATCATATCGGTGAAGTTCGCAAAGGAAAAGTCCGTATTGCTAAGGTCCCAGCCCGACAAATCGAGGCCCTCGAGAATTACGCCGTGAAGGTCGATTCGCTCTCCGTCTTTACGATTATTATATATAGCGGTCAGTTCATCGAGATTCTTGCGGAGATTTTGATCAAGCTGATACCCGTCGCCTGCCTGAAATCCGTTTTTCTCACTTACTTCCATAAGATACTCCTTTCACATAGAATTGCGGATGTTGTTTGTGCTGTGGCTTCTAATCTATAGTTTATCTGCAATTGTCTGCTTATATGCAATTCATCCGTAATTTATGGAAATTATATCATAAAGGGTATTGACTTATGCATTCTTTTGTTGTTTAATTTGTTCCATAATTGAATAACATCTGGATAGAGGTCGCGGAAATCATCAGTAAGCGATGCATAAGCTTGGGGAAAGCGCACGCCGAAAGGGAAATCTGCCGAAGGGATCGAAGAACCCCGTCTTTGATTCTTGGGACGTTGTAACAAGATGCAACGGACTGTCACGAAAGTGGAGCGCTATCGATGGTTAAATACATTTTTTGTTATCTACTAAGCCATGGATACGTTCAGCGTTATTCATGGTTTTTTATTTCTTTATAAGACGGAGGTAACACAAAATGGACACACCTGCTTTATTTGCAACAGCTTGGGCCGTAGTGCCACCAGTAGTAGCCATCGTATTGGCTCTCATCACAAAGGAAGTATACAGCTCCCTGTTCATCGGTATTGTAACCGGCGGAATTCTCTATGCTGGAGCTGACTTCTCGGGAATCCTGACACATGTTGTTCAGGACGGAATCATCGCTTCTTTGTCGGATACCTACAACGTAGGAATTCTTGTTTTCCTTGTTGTACTCGGAATCATAGTTGCTCTTCTCAATAAGTCTGGCGGCTCAAAGGCTTTCGGACATTGGGCAAGATCAAAGGTTCGTTCGAGAAATGCTGCAATGTATTCAACGATCGGCCTTGGCGTTCTGATTTTCGTAGACGACTATTTCAACTGCCTTACAGTTGGAAGCGTTATGAAGCCTGTAACCGACGAGTTCAGAATCTCAAGAGCTAAGCTCGCTTATATCATCGACTCAACAGCAGCTCCTGTCTGCATCATCGCTCCTATTTCTTCATGGGCAGCTGCAGTATCGGGATTCGTAGAAGGACAGAACGGACTTAGCATTTTCATTCAGACTATTCCATATAACTTCTATGCGCTCTTTACAATAGGCTTCATGATTATGCTCACAGCAATGAAGTTCGACTTCGGCAGGATGGCTGAGTTCGAGACAAACGCTATTGAGAAAGGCGACCTTTTCACAGTAGAGGATGCTAATGCGGCAAGCGTAGATGCTGCTTTAGAAGGCAGCGAGAACGGCAAGCTGATTGACCTTGTTCTTCCAATCATCGTACTCATCGTTGCTTGCGTAACTGGAATGATTTATAGCGGCGGCTTCTTCAGCGGAGAGAACTTCATCAACGCATTTGCTAACTCAGATGCGAGCGTTGGTCTTGCTCTTGGAAGCGTGGTTGCTCTTATTCTCATAATCATCTACTACTGCTTCAGAAAGGTTATCAGCTTCGAGGAGTGTATGTCGTGCGTTCCTGACGGTTTCAACCAGATGGTACCACCTATCCTCATTCTGACTTTTGCATGGTCACTCAAGGCTATGACAGACAGCCTCGGACTCAAGGAATTTGTTTCTGGCGTAGTTAACGGCATGGGAAGCGGAGTTCTCGCATTCATCCCTGCAGTGCTCTTCCTCATCGCTTGCGGACTTGCTTTTGCATCAGGTACATCATGGGGAACATTCGGAATTCTTATTCCAATCGGACTTGCTATCACACAGGCTCAGCCTGAAATGACAATTCCTGTAATTGCAGCTTGCATGGCTGGCGCTGTATACGGAGACCACGTTTCACCTATTTCGGATACAACCATCATGGCATCTGCAGGAGCTGGCTGCAACCACTTAAGCCACGTTTCAACACAGCTTCCTTATGCAACAACTGTTGCTGCTGTAGCTTTCGTATCCTATGTAATTGCAGGCTTCGTATCAAGCCCAATCATCCCACTGGTTGTTGGCTTCGCAGGAATGTATATAGTGCTCAGAGTTATTAAGTCAAAGACTCAGCGCTCCGCATAAGGCGATTGCACGATGTGATTGCGGATTCTAAACAATCACGATGCGATTGTAGGTTCTTAAATCAAAACGAGTAACCAAAACAAACGGCACGGAAATCCCGTGCCGTTTTCTTATGTTTTCTAATTTTACTGCATATTTAGGTATGCTATCTGCATATGCAGAGGTTCTTTCTTTCTGCACATTCAAGTACGTTTTCTGCATATCTGGAGGTTCTTTCTGCATAACCAGAGGTTTTTTCTGCATATGCAAGCACGTTTTCTGCATATCTGGGAGCTCTTTCTGCATATATTTTTGAAATTTATATGCAGATATTTTGGATATTAACTTACTTTTCTGCATATAATATGCTATATTTATATGCAGAAAGGCGGGTGTTATATGAGAAAATTTGATTATTCTTTTTTGAATAATGGTTTGCTACCTGCAAACCTTGTAAACCTCACTTCCAATATTGTTGCACTCAAAACTATGGCAGGCGTGCGAAAAGATGAGTACACGCAGATCTTCACGGAGTTGGAGGCTGTCGCAAAGGTGCAGTCCGTCAAAAGTTCCAACGCCATCGAAGGCATTGTGACCAGTGACGAGCGTATCGCCGCCATCGTCAATAAGAGCAGCGCTCCGCTGAATCACAACGAAGCCGAAATCGCTGGGTACAGAGATGCGCTAAATGAGATCCATTTAGGCTATGAGCATATCGACTTCCGAGAGAGCGATATTCTTAGGCTACACGAAATGATGATGAGTTATGCTGGCTATGAGTATGGTGGACAGTATAAGACGGACGATAATGTGATTCTGGAGATTGGCGCTGATGGAAACCGCCGCGTTCGTTTCCGCCCCACCCCTGCAAGCGAAACGTCGCAAGCAATGGAGCAGTTGGAACTTGCATATTTGGATGCACGAAATGATGCGAATATCAATCAGCTTCTTCTGATTCCATGCGTGATTCTGGACTTTCTCTGCATTCACCCATTCCGTGACGGCAACGGCAGAATGTCCCGCCTGCTCTCGCTGCTTTTGTTATACAAGAACGGATTTGATGCTGGAAAATACATATCATTCGAGGAGCAGATCAACAATTACAAGGCGTATTATTACGAGGCCCTGCAACAATCCTCGGCAGGATGGGAAACGAACGAGAATTCCTATTTCCGTTTTATCGAGAATTTCCTCTCGACACTGTATATGTGTTATAAGGAACTGGACAAACGGTTTGCGGTGGTACACGGCAAGAAGATTACAAAAAAAGGTCGTGTGGAAGCGACCGTCCTAAATAGCTTGACACCGCTTTCCAAAGCCGAGATTTGCAAAATTCTTCCCGATGTCAGCCCTACGACCGTTGAAGCCGTTCTCGGCGCAATGGTCAAGACCGGCTCTGTGAAGCGTATCGGCGCCGGACGAGCAACACGATATATTAAGGCGTAGCTTTAACTATGAGATTCAGGATATTTACTAAATAGAAATTAAGTAAAAAGAAGGCGAATATTCGCCTTCTTTTTATTTCGAGATTGTGTCTTCAAGCAGCTTCTTCGATTGTCCCGTGATGCAGCAACTGCTTCTTGAAGGGCCTTTGCTGACATTCGTGCTAAGCTCTGTCCGTAGGCTTGCCCTACGGAC
>CAVIGM010000051.1:0-1090 GCA_963642455.1 Anaerovoracaceae bacterium
GTATGAGAACAAGGAGAAATTTATATGCAAGACATTTTTGCAAGCAAAGTCGAAAAGGCAATTTTCAACTGGTACTATGGTGGAGAAAAAGCAGCTCCGGAACCTATCTTTAACGCGCTCCATGATGGATTTGCAAACGAAATGCAGGTTCTCGTTCCAATCGAAACACCTGAAGCAATGGTTCGAATGATGGGCGATCCGCGAAATGTCAAAGTCGGAGATACTTTTACCAACGAAGAACCAATAGCCATCAAGTTCAGACATTTGGTGGTCAATGAAGAAGGAGAATATTTTATTCCGGTGTTTACATCAGAAGAGGAAATGAAAAAGGGCGAAATCTCTTCATGTATTAATCAGTCACTTAAAGCCCTTATTGAGGCTGTGGCAAACTGGAAAAAGTGCCTCGGATATGTAATAAATCCTTGGGATAAGAAACTTATGCTTTCAAAGCAGATGCTGGATGTTATCATGCAATATAGCCCAAAGTCTCATATAGAATTTGTTAAAGGCAGTGTTGTTGATATGCACGTTGATGCCATCGTAAATGCTGCGAATAAGAGTTTGCTCGGCGGCAGCGGCGTTGACGGCGCAATACATAGAGCGGCTGGCCCGGAGCTACGTACAGAATGTAAGAAGCTGAATGGATGCAACACTGGAGAAGCCAAAATAACGAAGGCTTATAATATCACCAGTGCAGACCATATTATTCATACAGTTGGCCCGATTTACAGCGGAAGTGAAACAGATGCGAATGAGCTTGCTGACTGCTATTACAATTCCCTTGAGCTTGCATATCAAAATGGATGCAAAAGCATAGCCTTTCCAGGCATTTCAACAGGAGTGTATGGCTATCCTATCGATGAAGCGGCAAAAGTATCATTGCTTACGACTGTGCGATGGCTTGATGCACACAAAGATTATGTCATGGACATTTATTTCTGCTGCTTCAAAGAGAACGAAATGAATGCATATATGCAGTTAACAAGCAACTAATCACAAACATATCACCATAACCCGCATAACAACATAACAACAAGGAGGGACACCATTATGAACAACAAACTTGTAGCATATTTTTCGGCGTCGGGCG
>CAVIGM010000051.1:1456-7201 GCA_963642455.1 Anaerovoracaceae bacterium
TTGAGGGCAAGAGGTTCAGCTCTCGCGCAAGCGGAACAGAATTAGCAGAATGGGCAGAAGGTCGCTTATAAAGCGACCTTTTACTATTCGAAGTAACCTGTAAGCACACGCGGTGTAATGCCTATGCTTTTTCAGTGAGATGCATAAGAGGCATAAGATACATAAGATGCATAGGGTGCATAAGACGCATAAGATAAATCAAAGGGCCTCGATTTTCGAGACCCTTTAATTGTTGGTTATATTATTGATTTATCTATTCTATATCTTATATTTCTGTTTGAATTCCTTGAAATACTGGTTGAATACAGGATTCTGCTTGTCTGCGATATTGTCCGTATATTCGTGCGGATTGAAGTTGATCTGGCTCTTTTCGATTACGGAAATCGCAATATTACTGCAGTGGTCGCCGACTCTCTCGTAGTTCGAGAGCAGGTCGTTGAAGACGAAGCCGTTGCCCAGGGTGCAGTCGTCGCTCTGCAGTCTGCTTATGTGGTTGGCCTTGATCTTGTCGCAGAGAATATCGATTACTTCCTCAAGCGGCTCAACTTTGTAGGCCAGCTCCAAGTCGTCCTGCGCGAAAGCTTCAAAGGCTGTCGACACGGTATCCCATACGGCTGCTTCAAGAACGGCGAGCTCGTGCTGCGCTTCTTTCGAGAAAACTATCTTCTTATTGTCAATCTCCTGTGCCGCCTCCGCGATGTTCTTGGCATGGTCCGAGAGTCTCTCGAGGTCGGCAAGCGAATGCAGGAATTTATATACGGTCTCTGTTTCTGTATCGTTAAGCTCTTCTGCTGTTATCTTCATGAGATAATTTCCGAGCTTATCCTCGTATCTGTCGACGAGGCTCTCGAGCTCATCTATATGATGGAAAAGCTTCGCGTCATATTTATTTCGAATCTGAATCGCTTCTTTGATGCTCTGAAGTGTATTGTCCGCCATCGAGCCGATTACGATACGGCTCTGCTCAACGGCCATTGCAGGGTTGGCAAGGAATCTCTGCTCGAGTCTGTCCATATCTGCCTGCTCCTTGAGTGCCTCGGGATCGTCTGGAATTGCACGGCATACGATTTTCTCGAGAAGACCGATTGCAGGCGCAAGGACGATTACCATGGCGAATCTGTACAGGCTGTTGAAGAAGGCGATGCTCACCATGTTGAGCACATTGCCCATGAAGCCGAAGCCGATGATTGCATCGAGTACATAGAAAATCGTTCCGCATATTATGGCTCCCGCCACGTCGATTATAAGGTATATCCAGGCTGTTCTTTTGCCGTTGACGCTCGCACCGATTGAACTTAGAAGAACCGGAACGGATGCTCCGATGCCGATTCCCATAAGAAGCGGGAAGCAGACTTCGAAGGTGATTGCTCCTGTGATTGCAAGGGCCTGAAGAATTCCGACAGCCGCACTTGCGCTCTGAAGAACACCTGTGAAAACTATTCCGACAGCGATGCCGATGAGGGGGTTCGAGAATTTGGTGAGGAGCGCTACGAAGGCTTCGCTCTCTCTAAGCGGCGTAACTGCTCCGGACATTGCGGTCATTCCGTACATGAGCACGGCAAAGCCAAGAAAAATTTCGCCTATGTATTTGCCAGTATTCGATCTTGAAGCCATGCGAAGCACGATTCCTACCAGCGCGGAAATTCCCGTGATTGTGGCTGTGCTGAGTATGCTCGCAAGATTCGATGCGCTGCCATCGAGTGCGTTAAGGCAGAGAATCCAGCCAGTGATACTTGTGCCGAGTATTGCACCGAGTATTATGCCGATGGCCTGCTTAACTTTCATCATGCCCGAGTTAACGAAGCCGACTACCATTACAGAAGTCGCTGATGATGACTGGATAACAGCCGTTACACCGGTTCCGAGAAGTATTCCCTTAAGCGGTGTGCTGCTGAGCTTATATAGTATGAGCTCGAGCTTGTTGCCGGCTACCTTCTTAAGAGCATCTCCCATTATGGCCATACCGAAGAGGAAGAGCGCAACACCTCCAAGAAGGCTGATAACATTACTTATTCCCATTTTGTTCCCTCGATTTTTTTAATTAGTTCTTTGATTTATGCTTGTTTGTGATTTGTAGTCTTAATTATTAGTTTCAAATTTCAACGTCGGCGGGGTCGAAGCCCTCGAAGATTATTGTATAACCTTCTTTGACGGCCGCCTTATACATTCCCGGAGTCTTAATAGTCCATGCGACCTGCGTGACTCTTTTGCTCTTAACTGCTCTTCTTATTCCGCGCGAGTCGCGAGCCGTGAACCTGAATGCCACAAAATCCGGCCTCGTAGCAAAGTCGAACACAAGGCTTTGCAAGATTAGCTTGAGAGGCAGGGCCATATTCCCTTTGAATCTCACGAAATTATCCACAAGCTGTCCTCTCTCAACATCGGGCCTCAGCTTGCGAAGAGCCAGGACCGCATAGGGGTTGAATGACTCAATCACATAAGGCCCCGGATAAGTATCAAGAACATCGCAGACTGCTTTTACAAGAGCCTCCTCCGTGCCCTTAGGAGACTTAAGCTCGATAATCATAGGATAGATCTTGCCGTCAGGACCGGGATTGTTCTTGAATAGCTCAAGCACCTCTTGAAAAGTAGGAATCCTCTCGCAAGTTCCCTCAAGAGAGAGCTCCTTAAGCTCTGCGAGTGTGCATTCCTCTATCTGCCTATCTACGCCTGTGCAGCGCTTGAGATTATCGTCATGGAAAACCACCAAGCTGCCATCGCTTATAAGGTGCACATCAAATTCGGACCCGTAGCCGTGCTCGATGGCGCGTCTGAAGGCAGGAATCGAATTCTCCGGAATTTCCGGTTTGTTGTGGAAGCCTCTGTGCGCGTATAAAGTCTTAATCATCCATATCCTCGAAAGCGGAAAGTCCGGCTTTTGCAGTAGGTGCGGAATCTCCGTGCTTAACAAAGCACATTGTTACGAAGCTAAGTGCAACGAAGGTAGCTGCGTAAGGGAAGAGAATCTGGTATGAAACATTTCTCATAAGAAAACCTGCAAGTATAGGCGTGAGAACCTGGGCTGACATCGAGGCCGTATAATAAAGCCCCGTGAATTTGCCGATGTCCGAGCCTTTGCACATCTCAACTACCATAGGCAGGGAGTTAACATTGATTGCGGCCCAAGCGAAGCCGACAAGAGCAAATACTATGAACATTATAGCGTTGATGCTTGAGAAACGTGTTGTAAGCACATAGCCGAGTGCGAAGCAAATTGCGAGCACAACTATGCCCATCTTGATGGTGCGCTTACGGCCGATTCTCTGTGCAAGATTACCGATTGGAATATACGAAATGATTGCGCCGCCTGTTGCAATCAGAAGGCAGGTGCTCGCACCGCCAAGTCCCTGACCCATTACAGCGTTGACATAGGTCGTGAACCATGTCGTAACTCCGTTGTAGCCGATGAACCAGAGCGCGATAGAAGCAAGAAGGAAGCCGAGACTTTTCTTGACATCTTTAGGAAGAACCTCGTGGCCACTTCCGTCATCCTCCGCAAGATTCCACTCAGGATGCTCTGCCTCAAGCGCCTGATTCTCCGCAACGAGCTTAGGCTCATTGATTGTGAGCACAAGCACGAGCACGGACACAGCCATAATTCCAGCTATTACAAAGAAAAGCGGAGCGTAGTTGACATGGTCGAGGCCCTGAACTTTGGAATTAGGATACATTACAGCGGCAATCGCAAGGTAAAGGATTCCGCCGACCGCACCCATCAAGTTGATAATCGCATTAGCCTTGGAACGAAGTGGCTTAGGTGTTACGTCAGGCATGAGGGCAACTGCAGGCGATCTGTATGTGCCCATAGCAACAAGAAGAAGTCCGAGCAGAATGACAAAAGCGAGCATTTTGCCGGTGCTTGGTGACTTGTAGTAGCCGTTATCGAAAATAGGCAGAATAATCAAAAGCACGATTGCGAGGATTGTTCCTCTTACGACATAAGGAATTCTCTTTCCGTGCTTGTTGGTGCTCTTGTCAGAAAGGGTTCCGAAAAGAGGAAGCAGGAAAAGTGCCAGGATATTGTCCGCCGCCATGATCGCACCTGAGAAGGTCTCGTTCAGGTGGAAGGTGTTGGTTAGAATTAGCGGAACTACGTTATCGTACATCTGCCAGAATGCGCAGATTGACAGGAAGGCCAATCCGACCAGCATCGTTCTCTTGTTGTTTAATTTCATTTTATTTTGATATCTCCTTTTTCTATATTTGATTCGATTAGATTAAACTCAACTAAATTCGAATTCAGAAGCCGATTCGCTCAAGGCAGGCCGGGAGCTCGCCGAAGGACTGAATCGAAGCAATGGCATCCGTGATGTCACCGAAGCCATAAGCGGCATTGATGCACTCGATGCCTGCTTGGTGGGCGGCGTCGCAGTCGTTCTGAATATCTCCGACAATAAATGTATTTGTCGAAATCGTTTCTCTCCATGACGAGCTTGATGTTCTCGCTCTTTGGAAGAAGCGTGCGGCCCCATTCCTCATAATCTTGGAAGTAACCCGTAAGCCCCATGGATGACAGAAAAGCTTTTATATAACCCTGCTGGCAGTTGCTTACTATCGACATGCCGTAGCCTTCTTCATTGAGCAGCTTGAGAGTGTCGACAACCCCATCAAAAAGAACACCTCCGTGCTTTGCGAGATATTCAATCTCGAAGGCCTCGCATTTGCGAAAGACCTCATAGCGCTTCGGTGCCTCGATTTCGGGTAGCAAACGATCTGCAATTTCGTCCATAGTAAAGCCCATTACCCCATGTATCATGTCGGCGGTAAAGACCTTGTCGATATTTGCTTCTTTAGCGACCTCGATTCCCCAAGATTCGGCAAGTGACTGCCCGGAATCCCAGAGGGTTCCGTCAAGATCGAAAATTATCATTTTGCCATTATTTTGCTTAGTGTTCTTCATAGTATCCATACATAGTTATTATGCCATTTTTATACAAGCCATTTCAAGAAAATGTAGTATAATTGGTGCAGAAATTAGTGCGGAATTTGGATTCAGAAATTGGATTCAGAATTCGAATTCGGAAATCAGATAGAAATAAAGATTGATAGATACTTAGATAGAGAAATTGAAATAGAGGAGAGGTGCTGATAATGGCAAAGGATAAATTAAGAATGTGCGGAGTCGAGCCCGAGTCGATAGTTGACGGACCAGGCTTCCGATATGTGGTATTCGTGCAAGGCTGCCCTCATGCCTGCCCGGGTTGCCATAATCCAGAATCACACGACTTCAACGCAGGCTACGAGCTTAGCATTGATGAGCTGATGGAAGATATCGAAAGGAATAATCATCTTCGCGGCGTGACCTTCTCGGGCGGCGAGCCTTTCTGCCAGGTCGAAGGTCTGCTTGAGCTTGCTCGTAGGGTTAAGGCAAAAGGCCTCGATCTTATGAGCTACACGGGCTATACGCTCGAGGAACTTCAGGCAAGACAGGATGCGGCAACTGATGAACTCCTTGGTATGATAGATATTCTCGTTGACGGCAGGTACCTCGAGGCAGAGCGCAACCTGACGCTCCTTTACAGAGGCTCGGAGAACCAGCGCGTAATCGATATGTCCAAGACTCGCGCAAGCGGCGAAGTGGTACTGTACGAGAATGAGTATGATGTGAAGTTCTGAAATGCAATAGATCACTTGAGGTGGCGTGAGTAATTTGGTTTCGCCATTTATAGAGAAAATCCGCTGTTTTTGAAGCGATTTTCTCTACTGATATGTTATAAGTCGACCGTGCTTCGCTAATCGAAGCAC
>CAVIGM010000052.1:0-7183 GCA_963642455.1 Anaerovoracaceae bacterium
CAGAATTATTCTGCCGACAGAGCCTGAGAATCGCAAAAACGAACGGATTTTTGAAAACAGGGCGCCCATGAGCGCCCTTCAGTAATGAACAGGGCGCCCCAGAGCGCGCCACAGTAATGGATAGAGCCTTATAGATAGAAGAACATAGATTGATACAGGCGAATATAGATATACATAGAAATACACAAAAAAACATAGTACGAATGTACGCGGTACGCGGACACGCGAAGCACCGATTCCGCGACAGGCGAACAAGCCTCAAATCCTTGAAATTTCAACGAAAAAAAGTGGATTTTTTTTGTTCAAAAGGCGAAAAAAACTTGATAATAATTTGAAATTTTCGTACAATAACTCATACGCGTTTTCACGTAGAAATTGAGGAGGAATCAATCATGAAGAAAATTTTAACTCTATCATTAATGGCTATTATGGCCTTGTTCTGTTTCACAAGTTGCGGTGGATCCGACTTCGAGATTACAGACGGAACAATCAAGATAGGTGTTTTCGAACCAGCTTCCGGAGACAACGGTGCCGGCGGAAAGCAGGAGACACTCGGAATTCAGTACGCTAACGAGGTTGTTAGCACAGTCGAGGTTGACGGTACTGAGTATCCAGTTGAGCTCGTAATCGTAGATAACGAGTCAGATAACGCTAAGGCTCCAACAGCTGCACAGAATCTGATTTCTAAGAACGTATCTATAGTTCTTGGTTCATACGGTTCAAGCGTAGCAATTGCTGCCGGCGAGGTTTTCGCTGATGCTAACGTTCCTGCAATTGGTGTAACTTGCACTAACCCACAGGTTACAGCTGACTGCGAGCAGTACTTCAGAATTTGCTTCTTAGACCCATTCCAGGGCACTGTTCTTGCTAACTATGCATACGAGAACGGAATGAGAAAGGCATACTGCCTCTCCAAGCTCGGTGATGACTATTCAGTAGGTCTTGTTAACTACTTCAAGGAAGCATTTGAGGCACTTGGCGGAACAGTTGTTGAAGAGCAGTTCCCAGATAAGAACACAGACTTCACATCATATGTAGCTAACGCTAAGAAGAAGGGATGCGATGTATTCTTCAGCCCTGTATCAACAGAAGCTGCTGCTAACATCATTGACCAGGCTAAGGCTCAGAACCTTGGAATGCCTATCCTCGCAGGAGACACATGGGATTCTAACGTAATTACAGCTGCTGCAACAGGAACAGATGTTGAGATCATCGTTACAACCTTCTATCAGGAAGGCGGAAATGCAGAATTTGACGCAAACATCAAGGCATGGATGGCAGCTAACCCAGATATGCTTACAAATAACGGCGGCAACACAGAGCTCGCTGCTGTAACAGCAATGGGATATGATGCTTACATGGTAGCTATCGAGGCTATCAAGGCTGCTAACTCAGCAGACCCTGCAAAGATTCTCAAGGCACTGCCAAGCCTCGAGGTAAGCGATCTTGTATGCGGAGTAGTTAAGTTCGACGATACAGGTGATGCTGTAAGAGATTCCGCTGTAGTTAAGAAGTGCAATACTGCAACAGGAACTTGGGAATACCTCGGAACACAGAAGATTGCTGAGTAGGTATTCTTGACAGATATCAAGCTTAATTTAATGCGGGGAGTTAGCTGCTCCCCGCAAATTCTACTATTTAGAGAAGAGAGATAATATGAACATATTACACGAATGGCTCCCGTACATTCTTGCGGGAATCTCAGTTGGAGGACAGTATGCCCTTATAGCTATCGGATACACGATGGTATATGGAATACTCAGACTCATCAACTTCGCACATGGTGACGTATTCATGTGGTCAGGACTGCTTATGGTATATCTTGTAACGGTTCTGCCTGTATGGCTGAGCGTTATCTTGATTATCCTATTTGCAATTCTTCTTGGTACAACTATCGAGAAAGTTGCTTATAGACCTTTAAGATCTGCACCCCGTATGTCCATTATGATTTCTGCAATCGGAGTATCGTACTTCCTGCAGAATTTTGCGCTGTATGTAACAGGCGGACTTACTAAGACCTTCCCACGAATCGATTTTCTTCAGAGGACAGTCAATATCGGAATAGCAACAACTAAGATGGTAACACTTATTACACCTATCCTTACATTGGTGCTCGTAGTATTGCTTGTTCTTCTTATTAAAAAGACAAAAATCGGAATGGCGATGCGTGCAGTATCTCGTGACTTCGAAACATCTTCCCTTATGGGAATTGACATCAATAGAGTAATCACAGTTACCTTTGTTATTGGTTGTGCACTTGCGGCTATCGGCTCAATACTGTACTTCTCCAATTACACAGGTATCAACCCTATGTCTGGTGCTATGCCTGGACTTAAGGCATTCGTTGCTGCAGTATTCGGAGGAATCGGTTCCGTTCCTGGAGCTGTTCTTGGTGCTTTCGTAATCGGTATTTGCGAGAATCTGATTAAGGGTGCCGGCTGGACAACTTTCTCCGATGCGTTCACATTCGTTCTCCTGATTGTAATTCTGATGGTTAAGCCAACAGGACTCTTCGGCGAGAAGAATATAGATAAGGTATAAGGAGGGTATCATGCAGGTTAAGACTACACAGAAGCAAAGAACTCTCTATTCCATCATAGCTATTGCGGCAATTCTGGTGCTGGTATATCTTGGAGACATGTTCATAGGACCAGCTTCAAGCATGAAGATGATGATTACGGTAATCGAAAAGGGCGCAATCTTCGCACTCGTTGCAGCTTCGATGAACCTTCTTAACGGTTTTACCGGACTTTTCTCGCTTGGACAGGCAGGATTCATGCTGATTGGCGCATATACCTATGCGATATTTACGATTCCTAAGGCATATCACCTATCCGTATATCAGTATTTCAACGGTGGCGCAATTCAGTGGTCAATCGCTGAGATTCTCGAAGACAAGCTCGGAATTATAGGCCACTATATTGGAATGTTCATTCCGATGATAGCTGCAGGTCTTCTTGTTGCCGGCATTGCGTACCTTATCGGTATTCCGGTACTCAGACTCAAATCCGACTACCTTGCGATTGCGACACTTGGTTTTGCGGAAATATTAAGAGCTTTCTTCCAATGGAATAAGCTCGGCCCAATCACCAACGGATCAAATGTACTTCGCAAATATGCTACCTACGAGACTTCGTTATTCCCAGTTGCAGTAGCGGGCATTTGCATTGCAATCATTGTTCTGCTCATTAACTCTTCATACGGCAGAGCCTTCAAGGCAATTAGAGATGATGAGATTGCGGCAGAGGCAATGGGAATCAACCTCTTCAAGCATAAGGAAATGTCCTTTGTTATTTCCTCGTTCTTTGCGGGCATCGGCGGAGCACTTCTTGCGATGTTCCAGAGCACAATTAACGCAACACCTTTTGCGACGACAATGACTTACGAGATTCTTCTCATCGTTGTAATCGGCGGTATCGGATCAATCACAGGCTCGATTATCGGTGCCTTCCTCTTCACCGCTTGTTCGGAGTGGTGGCTTAGAGGACTTGACTCAGGCGAGTGGCTATTCATTCAGGCCGACTTCATGCGCCCTGGATTCAGAAAAGTTGTTTTCTCGGTAATCATTATGCTCATCGTACTTTTCTATGCACGAGGCATCATGGGAACAAATGAATTCAACTGGGATTCGTTCCTTACTTGGTTCAAGACTCTTCCACAGAGACTCAAGGAGTGGCCTGAGAAATCCAAGATTAAGAGAGAGAACAAGAAGGCTAAGAAGCTTGCGGCAGCGGAAGCAAAAGCTAAGAGCAAGGAGAACATGGCCGGCGGTACGGGAGAGACGCTATTTACACCTCTGCCTGTTTTTGACCATGTAGTAGTATTCGAAAAGGAGGGCGAGTAATGGAGAACAAGACAGTACTTAAGCTTTCCGATGTAACAATGCAGTTCGGCGGAGTTGTAGCTGTTGATAATCTCAATCTTGAGGTTCACAAGAACGAAATCGTAGGACTTATCGGACCTAACGGTGCTGGCAAGACGACGGCCTTCAACTGTGTTACAGGAGTATATGAGCCAACTAACGGCGCTATCGCTATCAATGATGAGGTAATTATTGAGAACTACCCTAAGAAAAAGATGGCGGATACATACAAGGGCAAGAATCAGGGCAAGTATACAGAAGTCAAGACCATGACGCCTGACAAGATTACGAAGCTCGGTGTTGCAAGAACTTTCCAGAACATCAGGCTCTTCAAGGGCATGACTGTTCTCGAGAACGTAATGGTTGCTATGCATACCAATCAGAAGCAGAGCGTTTTCGGTGCGATTTTCAGAAGCAAGCTCGCAAGAAAAGAAGAGGCTACCATGAGAGAGGAGGCGCTTGAGCTTCTTAAGAAGGTAGACCTTTACGAGAATAGAGACGATATGTCGACCTCGCTTCCTTATGGAAAACAAAGACATCTCGAGATTGCAAGAGCTCTTGCGACACATCCTCATATTCTTCTTCTCGACGAGCCTGCAGCCGGAATGAATCCGCAGGAGTCAGATGAGCTTATGAGATTCATCGGAAGAATTCGTGACGAATTCGACCTTTCGATTCTGATGATTGAGCACCACATGCAGGTAATCATGGGTATTTGCGATCATATCTATGTTCTTAACTATGGTGGTCAGATTGCAGACGGTACACCTGAGGAGATTCAGGCTAACCCTGCAGTAATTGAAGCATATCTGGGGGTGGATGAATAATGTTAGCTATTAGAGATTTACATGTATATTATGGCGGAATTCACGCGCTCAGAGGAATCGACATTGATGTTCCAGACGGTCAGATTATTTCCTTGATTGGGGCGAATGGAGCAGGCAAGTCGACAACACTTAAGTCAATCATGGGACTCGTTCCTAAGGCTGAGGGGAATATTTACTGGGATAACGACGATCTCACAAATATGCGCACCAAGGATATAGTTGCTGAGGGCGTAATCCTTTGTCCTGAAGGAAGAAAGATTTTCCCTGACCTCACAGTAGATGAGAATATTATGGCAGGCGCTTATCTTCGAAAAGATAAGGAGCAGATTGCTAAAGATAAGGAGTGGGTATATTCGCTCTTCCCAAGATTGAAGGAAAGAACTTGGCAGCTTGGAGCTACTCTTTCGGGTGGTGAGCAGCAGATGCTTGCCGTATCGAGAGCTCTTATGTCTAAGCCTAAGCTCCTCATGCTTGATGAGCCTTCGCTCGGACTTGCTCCACTTGTAATCAAGGATATTTTCGAAATTATCCTGAAGATTAAAGAAGAGGGTGTTAACATCCTTCTGATCGAGCAGAATGCTAAGGCGGCTCTCGAAATTTCGGATTATGCTTACGTAATGGAGACTGGCGTAATCACGATGGCAGGCCCTGGCAAACAGCTACTTGCCGACGAGAGAGTGCAGCACGCATATCTTGGAGAATAGAAGAAGAAACGGTGTAATCCTAATTGGGGGTACACCGTTTTTTTTATTTACATATTTGCACATTTGCCTATGCCACATAAATCACCCAATCTTGCGCATTTGCTGATGCCCTATAAATCCCGCAATTATTTGCGATTATTCTAATGCATTGTGGTATACTAAGCACAAATTGATATTTAGGAGGTCGATTATTATGTGGGACAGACAAGTTCTTAAGGCTAATGGCAAAATAGCCTTCAAAGCAAATTATTGGAAAAGTGTATTGGTAGCATTTCTTGCTGCTCTTGGAACGGGCGCATACGTTAGCTCGGATGTAGAAGAGTTCTCGGAGATGTCAAGTCAAATGCCTACAGAGGTACTTGCAATACTGCTTGCGATTGCTGGCGGCTTTTCCCTGATCGGATTGGCTCTGGCAATATTGGTATTCAATCCATTGAACATAGGCTGCTCGAATTTCTTCCTGAAGAATTCCGAGGAAAGCGATGCTCCTCTTGATTATCTTTCGAGAGGCTTCAAGGGCGATTACTGGAATGCAGTGCTTGTAATGTTCCTGAGAGATCTTTTTATTTTCCTGTGGACACTGCTTCTCATTGTTCCGGGCATCATCAAGGCATATTCATATAGAATGGTTCCTTATATTCTTGCAGAAAATCCTGAGATGAATTATAAGGAGGCGCTCGATCTGTCATCGAAGATGATGTATGGCAACAAGATGAATAGCTTCGTGCTCGACCTTTCGTTCATAGGCTGGATGCTTCTCAGCGGACTGACATTTGGAATTCTGTATCTTTTCTATGTTAATCCTTATATGTCCGCTACTAACGCTGAGCTGTATAAAGCAATCAAGGCAGAATACAACGGCGAGGACTCTATGTACGGCAGAACGGACGCTGCCGAGGAGCAGACCGTTACTTTTGAAGTATAAGCTTCGGATCAGAATCGAATTAGCATCAAAACAGCTTCGAATCAGATTTGAAACAAATTCGTATCAACTTCGAACCAAAATAAAGCGAGAAAGGAATCTAAATGAAGGCGATAAAAACATTCTTTGCAATTGTGATTGCACTTGCTGTGGGCTTTGTTGCAGGACAGCTTGTTGATATCAATCTTTTCACAAAGAGCAGTAACACCTACCGCATCGGAGTGATGGAAGAGCAAATCAATGAGATATCTGAGCTTGCGAGCCTCGAATACAGATATACCAACACCGATGTGCTGGACGGAGACGCACTTCAGGTCTTCGGGAAGAACATTCCTTTTACATCTAAATCGATGACGGTTCAGTATGATGGAATAATTAAGCTCGGCCCTGATATGTCGAAGGCAGATCTTAATCTCCGAAATTCCAAGCTTACTGTTGTTCTGCCTAATTCGCAAGTTCTTAGCCATGAGATTGACGAGGATAGCTGGCAGATTCTTGACAAGAACAACGGCCTGTTCAATCCTGTAACCCCAGAGGACAATCAGGATTTCAGAAAATCGCTTAAGAAGGAAATGAACGACTCGCTCGAGAAGGAAGGTCTTATCGAGCAGGCAAATGAGAAAGCAAAAGGGCAGGTGCTGTCGTTCTTCGAGGCCGCTTATCCGGACCTCAAGGTGGTTGTTCTCATAGAGGGTGAGGAAGACAATTCCGACGACGATAGTGATGCGGACAATGCATCTAAGACCGAAAAGTCAGACAAGGCGGCTTAGGCCCGCGGCGTCGCAATGAATAAAAATAGAGAAAATCGGCTCAAAAACGCTCGATTTTCTCTATTTTTTTGAATCCCAACGCTTTGCCACGACTAAAG
>CAVIGM010000053.1:0-7054 GCA_963642455.1 Anaerovoracaceae bacterium
AAATAGAATTAACCTAAGATAAAGGTTTACAAGGGGGATTGCCATGGCAAGAATGGACAGATACAAGGACGATTATCAGAAGGGCGAGCGGCCTGCCGAGCAGAGAAGCGAGAACGCTGCGCCTGTCGGATACGCGGCAGAGCAACCAACCGCACCGAGCGAAGTGCAGGCGCGCGAGCTTAACGCTGATATGTCACAGGAGTATGGCAGAGCCGAGCACAACGCATCTGCCGAGCAGGCGGTGACGTTTGAGCAGGCGCGCGAGACGAGGGGCGAGCATTTTTCTGAGAAGCCTAAGAAGAAGCGGAAGAAGTGGCCGATCGTGCTGCTTGTGATAATTCTTCTTGCGGCAATCGGATATTGCGCATACCAGTATTTTGGCCCGCTCAAGCTGAATGGCAAGCAGGATGTCGTGCTCTATCAGGGCGAGAAATACGAGGAGAAGGGCGTCAATTCGATCTTTGCAAAGGCAAGCGGCAAGGTTGATACCAATACGCTTGGCGACTACACGATTATTTACACGGTCGGTAAGCAGTCGATTACAAGGAATGTCCATGTTGTCGATGCGAAGCAGCTGGTTGTCGGGCTGAAGGGCTGCGAGAACACGCTTGTCAGAGAAGGCGATCCGTATGTTGAATCCGGCGCTTTTGCGATAGACAAGCTTAACGGACCGGTTGCGAATGCTAATATCAAGATTTCGGGCAATGTCAATACGAGCAAGCCTGGAGAATATACCGTCAAATATACTGCAAAAGCAGGTTATATAACTAAGAAAATCATCCGCAAGGTCACGGTTGTTCCTAAGGATGAATTCGAGGCAGATACGGACGGAATTCCTGTTCTCATGTACCACTACGTATATGGCAAGGAAGAGGTGCCGGATGATTTGAGCGTCAACTATATTCTGAATGACGACTTCGAAGAGCAGCTCAAATACCTCACGGAGAACGGCTATTACTATCCAAGTTTTACAGAGCTTAGAGCCTATCTCGATGGAAAGATTGCCCTCCCTAAGAAAAGTGTAATCCTGACCTTCGACGACGCGCAGCACGGATTTTTTGCATACGGAATGGCCCTGCTCGAGAAGTACAAGGTACCGGCAACTTCTTTTGTAATAGGAACGCAGAACGGAGCCGACAAGGTGAAGGTAAATGCAAATCCATATATACAGTTCCAGTCGCACTCGTACGACATGCACAAGGCTGGCGGTAACATCGGCCACGGCGGCGTAATAAGTGCAATGAGTAAAGACGAGATTGTAGCGGATCTGACCAAATCCTTCGAGCAGGTCGGAAACAGCGAGGCTTTCGCTTATCCTTATGGCGACTACACCGACACGGCACTCGAAGCCGTTGAAGAATCGGGCGTCCTCCTTGCTTTTACAACAGAAGGAGGGAAGGTAAAAGTCGGAGAAGACTTCCGCAAGCTCTCGAGAGTAAGGGTTTCGGGCGGAAATAGCCTGCAGTCTTGGATTGATTCGCTGTAAGTTTCTGTGTTATAATAGCGGTTAACATAAAACAGATTAAGCATCGCAAAGATGAACAAATAAGATTATAAAATAAGAAAAGGAGTGGAAAAGAAATGGCAATAGTCTTGAAAGAACCATCAAGAACCTTCAACGAATACCTGCTCATTCCAGGATATTCGACAACCGAGGACAGACCTGAGAACGTAAGCCTCGTAACACCAGTAACCAAATTCAAGAGGGGCGAGAAGCCTGAGATAAGCATGAACATTCCTCTTTGCTCAGCTGTAATGCAGGCCGTATCCGACGACAATATGGCAGTTGCACTTGCTAAAGAAGGTGGAATTTCCTTTATTTTCGGTTCGCAGTCAATCGAGAGCCAGGCGGCAATGGTCAAAAGGGCAAAGAGCTACAAGGCGGGCTTCGTACCAAGCGACTCCAATCTGAGACCTGACCAGACTCTGCAGGATGTCATCGATATGAAGCTTGAAACAGGCCATTCAACTATTGCAATTACCGATGACGGAACTTCGGAAGGCAAGATTCTCGGTATCGTCACAAGCAAGGATTACAGAGTTTCGAGAATGGATCCTGCTACAAAGATTTCCGAATTCATGACTCCTTTCGAGGATATGGTATACGGCAAGGAGGGCATCAGCCTGAGCGAGGCCAACGACCTTCTCTGGGAGCACAGAGTAAATCAGCTGCCTATCATTGACGACAACCAACGACTCACCGCTTTTGTTTTCCGCAAAGACTACGAGTCGCACAAGGATAATCCTAACGAGCTGCTTGACGCGAACAAGAGATTCGTGGTAGGTGCCGGCATAAACACAAGAGACTACAAGGAAAGAGTGCCTGCTCTTCTTGATGCCGGAGTTGACATCATGACAATCGACTCATCCGAAGGATATTCCGAATGGCAGGGACTTACTCTCAAATGGATAAGAGACACATACGGCGACAGCGTTAAGGTTGGCGCAGGAAATGTCGTAGACGCGGACGGCTTCAGATACCTTGCAGATGCAGGTGCGGATTTTGTCAAAATCGGTATCGGCGGTGGTTCTATCTGCATAACAAGAGAGCAAAAAGGTATCGGTCGCGGACAGGCGAGCGCAGTTCTCGAGGTTGCCGAGGCAAGAGACGAATATTACAAAGAGACAGGAATTTATATTCCAATCTGCTCAGACGGCGGCATTGTCTATGATTATCACATGACACTCGCACTCGCAATGGGCGCAGATTTCATCATGCTCGGAAGATATTTCGCAAGATTTGATGAATCCCCATCGGCTAAGCTGATGGTTAACGGCAATTATGTCAAGGAATACTGGGGCGAGGGTTCCGCAAGAGCTCGTAACTGGCAAAGATACGACCTTGGCGGAGACGCAACAATGAAATTCGAAGAGGGCGTTGACTCCTACGTTCCTTACGCAGGCTCACTTCACGACAATCTTAATCAGTCGCTGATGAAGGTTAAGTCGACAATGTGCAACTGCGGAGTTCTCTCGATTCCTGACCTTCACAAGAACGCTAAGCTGACACTCGTTTCGGCAACGAGCATCGTTGAGGGTGGAGCACACGACGTTATGCTTAAGGGCAGCTCGCCGGTAAGATAGAAAAAAGGCGAAAGAAAGCAAAGGCCGAGGCTGAACGCAGCGGCCGAAGTGGCCGTGAGCCGAAGCGAAATCAAATCGGGATGACGCCGAAGCTGAACGCAAAGGCCGAGGTCGACGAGAGCCGAGGCTGAACGCAAAGGCCGAAGTCACGCGGCGATGTCACGAGCAAAAGGCGAACGGACGCAGACGGACAGAGAAGCTGGTTCGCATTGAAGTGAACAGCGACGCGAATGCAAAGGCCAAAGCTGAACGCAGAGGCCGAAGTGGCCGTGAGCCGAAGCGAAATCAAATCGGGATGACGCCGAAGGGAAAGAGATACTTATGAACATTACTTACGTAGGGCATTCGTGCTTTCTTATTGAAGATAAGGACTACAGAATCGTGATCGATCCGTATCAGAGCAACTACGTTCCTGGGCTTGCGGATGTCGCACTCGAAGCGGATGAGGTGCTCTGCACACACGGGCACGGGGACCACGCTGGGAGAGATGAAGTAAGGCTGAGAGGAAATTGTAGCGCGGAGAATTCGCAGAATTCAGGCTCCGCGCAGGATTCAAGTTCCGCGCAGGGCTCGGAGATTTCAAGTTCCTCACGGAACTCGAGCAAGCCGTTTGTTATTAGAAAACTTGCGTCTTTCCACGATTTCGAGAGGGGCAGATTAAGAGGCCCGAATGATATTATTCTGCTTGAAGCGGAAGGGCGGAAGATAGTCCACATGGGCGATGTCTGCTGCCGAATAGATGAGATAGCAGAAAATGAGCTTATAAGAAATGCAGATGTGATGATGATGCCAGTCGGCGGAACTTACACGGTGGATCCGGCTCAGGCATG
This sequence comes from Anaerovoracaceae bacterium, assembly GCA_963642455.1. Classification (GTDB taxonomy): domain Bacteria; phylum Bacillota; class Clostridia; order Peptostreptococcales; family Anaerovoracaceae; genus Crickella. The sequence continues at coordinate 3,915 of CAVIGM010000053.1, forward strand.
CAAGCTTGCGAAAGAGCTGTCGCCGAAGATCTTGATACCGATGCATTATAGGACATCAAGTTCGGGCTTCGACGATATAGCATATCTTGAGGATTTCGTTTCAAAATATGACGGCGACGCCAAGCTCGTGGTTCTCGGACAGCTCAGGCGAGGGGACGAGAATGTCAATTTAGAAATTTGATCAGAGCATTGTAAAGATAAGGGTAGCTGTGCTTAAATGTATGGCGGCGCTTCGGCCAGATGTGAAGTTCGTAGTCGAGGATGCCAGAAAGGTTCACAAAATCGCGCACTTGGTAAATGAGTGCGCTTTTTTTGTGGTCTAATTCACCGCTTGAGGCAAATATCGAGATGTCAGAATTGGTGTAACCGCGCGAAGCGAGGCCAGCCGCGATGCTCGCGGCTGCCTGCATGCTCAAAGACCGATCAAGGCCCTTCCTGCTGTAGTACAGGGCCATGCTCATTGGCGCGTAGAACTTGAAAAGCTCTGAGTGGTCTTTGAGCATGTGCCATGTCAGGCTGCCGCCCATTGAGAAGCCTGACATGGCACGCTTCGCGCGTTCCGGAATAGTTCTGAATTTCGAATCGACCAGCGGGATAAGTACCTCCGCCAATTCCCTTGACATGCCTTCCATGATTTCCTCGTCTGAGCCATAGCCATAAGTGAGCTCCGGACAAATCACGATGCATGGAGGAATGTCTTCATTTTCTATCATGTTGTCGAGAATATTTTTGAAAGGACGCGGCTTTTCAGCTGTGCCAAGCCATGTGCGATAGGAGCCGCCCCTTCCGTGCTGAAGATACACGCTCGGATAGCGAATTTCGCCCTCGCAGCTGCAGCCCTCGGCTCCAACGCCCTCGCAGCTGCCTTCCTCGGCTTCGACGCCCTCGCAGCTGCCGCAATCACATCCGCGGTCCTCGGCTTCGACGCCCTCGCAGCTGCCTTCCTCGGCTTCGATGCCCTCGCAGCTGCCGTCATAACCGTATGGAAGATAAATGCTTGCGCATTTATCGAAGCCGAAAGCCTCATATTCGAGCACCACAATCTGGCCCTGCTTGCTCGCGGGCTGGCGGTAGGCTTTCGGCATTTTCAATGGCTCATAATTTTCGCCCATCTGATTCCTCCAATCGATTTCTGCATACGGCAACTCGTACCGACTTCCTCGTTGCCTTCGACTCACGGCTTGAGGCTTTTATCAACTTCTGCCGCATATGGCAACTCGTACCGACTTCCTCGTTGCCTTCGACTCACGGCTTCTGATTTTTTTACTTCTGCTGCTTGCGGCACTCCGGGCAAATCCCCTCGAAAATCAAGTGATGACGGATAATGTCATAGCCTGACTGCCGCATAATATCCTCGTCAAGAACCGCCTTGTACGGAAAAGGCGCATCAACTACTTTTTTACATTCTACGCAGAACATGTGATAATGCAAGTCCGTTCTAAGATCGAAGCGGTCCGCGCCCGGAACCCTCACATGAAAGATTGAGCCGTCATCAGAGAGGCAGCCGAGATTGCGGTACACAGTTCCCTGACTGATTCGAGGATCCTCAGCATGAACATCTTCGTAAATTTGCTCCGCTGTCGGATGGTCGTGGTGTGATTGCACCGCCTTAAGCACTAACTTTCGCTGCTTGGTTTCTCTTCGTGCCGTTTCTTTTTGCGTAGTCATAATTGTATCTCCATTCGATCTTAAGCCTTCCACAGTCCGTGCAAATTGCAATATGCATACACAGCCTCGACCTCATCTCCCTCGCAGAGCTTAAAGCAAGCCGCAGGCTTATCGTCAGGGTGGAGCTCTTTGCGCTGGTTGCTATACTTGGTCTGTATGGAAATCCACTCGATGTAGTGCTCCGGCAGCATTGGGTGCTCAGCAGAGCCAACATTGACATGAACGGTATCACCCTCCACGGTATAAATCGGAATATGCTTCTCGCGCGATGCCTCAACCGTGCAAGGAACAAGCTCAGCCATTTTTTCACCGCAGCATTCAACGGGAACACCAGAGTCCTTAACGAAGGCTATGATATTTCCGCAATGACTGCATTTGTAGAATGATTGCTTCATGATGTCCTCCTTTACATTTCCTTTGCGTTTCTTACGTATTTCTTATGCATTTCCCATGATTCAAACGACGAGCGGCTATCAATAATTCTCCGCGCTGATTTCGAAATAGCTCTGTGGATGCAGGCAAGTTGGGCACACATCTGGAGCCTTCGTTCCGACTACGATATGTCCGCAGTTGCGGCACTCCCATACCTTAACCTCGCTCTTTGCAAAAACCTCTGCTGTTTCAACGTTGTGCAGCAGCGCACGGTAGCGCTCTTCGTGATGCTTTTCTATTGCGGCAACAAGGCGAAAGCGCTTAGCAAGCTCCGCAAAACCCTCTTCCTCCGCGGTCTTAGCAAAAGCTTCGTACATGTCCGTCCATTCATAGTTCTCGCCCTCGGCAGCCGCTGCGAGATTCTGCGCTGTGTCGCCGATGCCTCCAAGCTCCTTGAACCACAATTTTGCGTGCTCCTTCTCGTTTTCTGCTGTTTTCAAGAAAAGGTCAGCGATCTGCTCGAAGCCCTGCTTCTTTGCAACCGATGCAAAATAGGTGTACTTATTTCTTGCCTGGGATTCGCCAGCAAAAGCCTCCCAGAGATTCTTTTCGGTCTGTGTACCTGCGTACTTATTTGTCTTATCCATAATTGTTACCTCCTTTTGTGTAATGTTATTAGGAATAATTCTCAATAAGCATTATATCGATACGGGCATCCTCTGTCAACCCCCCGCAAAATAGATATTTGCAAAACTATATGCGCTGCTTGCGCTCGCACATGCCCGCGCCCGCCCGCGCTTGCCCGCGTTTCTCCGCGTCTGCCACACTTCTCCGCGCCTTTTTCGACGCATCGCCGCGCTTGCCTGCACTTTTCCGAGCCTCCTTCGCGCCTGCCCGCGCCTTTCCGAGCCTCCTCCAACGCCTCGCTCGAAGTTGGTTCAGCAAAAAATAGAGAAAATCGGCTCAAAAACGCCCTATTTTCTCTACTCGCTCGCTTATCACACGCAACGAGCACGATGCGCTTCGAAGTTGGTTCGGAAGAAAATAGAGAAAATCGCCTCAAAAACGCTCGATTTTCTCTATTTTTTTGAATCCCAACG
>CAVIGM010000054.1:0-6686 GCA_963642455.1 Anaerovoracaceae bacterium
AACGACTGCTGGAACGTATTGCACTCTCTCCCTATAAGAATAACTTTATTCTCAAAGGGGGTTTTCTGATTTCCTCTATTGTGGGCCTTGATACGCGGACAACAATGGATCTGGATACAACGATAAAAGGTTTCACTCTAACGCATGAAGCCATTCGCGAAATCTTTACAGAGATTTGTGCCATACAGATTGCTGATGATGTGCAATTTGAAATGACGGGCGTCTCCGACATTCGAAAAACCGACGATTACCCAGGAGTCCGAGTCTCGCTTAAAGCAAACTATCCGCCAATCAGTGTGCCTCTGACTGTCGACGTCACTACTGGTGACATGATAACACCCAGCGAGGTGGAATACTCATACCCGCTGCTGTTTGATGACCGCAAAATAAATATTCTTGCCTACAATCTTGAAACTATACTAGCAGAAAAATTAGAAACCGTGCTATCTCGCGGCATTGCGAATACACGTCCAAGAGATTTTTATGATGTTCATGTCTTGTATGCACTACATGGTACACAATGTGACAATGCAATGTTGCGCCTAGCACTGGAACGAACCACACAGAAGCGTGGCAGCAACATAATCTTAACAGACTATCAAGAAATTATAAAAACCATTCGCGAAAGCAGTATGCTCCGTAGTTTGTGGGAGAAATATGGTCGTGAATATGAGTATGCAAAGGATATTTCCTTCGAGGATACCTGCGAAAGCATTCAGAATATTATGAACGCAATCATTGTATAAATGAAATTAAAGTTCTTAAGTCGAATCCCCCGCTGCGTCACTTCTTGTGAGAACCATCTATGCAAGCTACTCTATGTGTCGAACGATGAACATGTTGCAAGATGTTTGTGTTGACAGATGAGCATGTTGAAAAATGGCTGTGTTAAATGATGTTTGTGTTGAACTTGGTTCAGCAAAAAATAGAGAAAATCGCCTCCAAATCGCATGATTTTCTCTACTCGCTCGCTTCTTTATCGTAACGAGCTTGTTGCTACAAGAAGTTGGTTCGGAAGAAAATAGAGAAAATCGATGCAAAATCGCTCTATTTTCTCTACTATCTATTGGATTTAGAAAGGAAGACCGCGCTTCAATCACTGAAGCACGGTCAACATATGACATATTAGTAGAGAAAATCGCCTCAGAATCAGCGGATTTTCTCTATAAATGACGAAACCAAGTTGCATGTGCCACATACAATGTGGCCTCGCAATGAGGAGGAGTAGAGAAAATCGGCTCCAAATCGCTCGATTTTCTCTATTTTTGCGAGTCCCAACGCCCGAATCGCCCGAATCGCCGCCTGATTCGCTCGATGCACCCAATGCAACTAAAAAAGGCTCGCAGCTGATGCTGCGGGCCTTTCATTACTTAATTCAGCGAATTTCGATTCTCGAATCAAGCGAATTCAATTATTCGATAATCTCGATAACTACGCCGGATCCTACTGTTCTTCCGCCTTCTCTGATAGCGAATCTCAGTCCCTCTTCGATAGCGATTGGTGTGATCAGCTCGATCTCCATTACTACGTTATCTCCAGGCATGCACATCTCTGTGCCTTCTGGAAGGTGAAGGTCTCCAGTTACGTCTGTTGTTCTGAAGTAGAACTGTGGTCTGTATCCGTTGAAGAATGGTGTATGTCTTCCGCCTTCTTCCTTCTTAAGTACGTATACCTGTCCCTTGAACTTTGTGTGTGGGTGAATTGTTCCTGGCTTAGCAAGTACCTGTCCTCTTTCGATTTCAGTTCTCTCTACGCCTCTGAGGAGTACTCCGATGTTGTCGCCTGTCTCTGCCATGTCGAGTGTCTTCTTGAACATCTCTACGCCTGTGCAGACTACTTTTCTCTTCTCGTCCTTAAGTCCTACGATTTCTACTTCGTCACTTACCTTAAGTGTTCCTCTCTCTACTCTTCCTGTTGCTACTGTTCCTCTTCCCATGATTGAGAATACGTCCTCTACTGGCATCAGGAATGGCTGATCGTTTGCTCTCTCTGGCTCTGGAATGTAGCTGTCTACTGCTTCCATAAGCTCTACTACCTTGTCTGCCCACTCGCCTGTTGGGTCCTCAAGTGCCTTAAGTGCGGATCCTCTGATGATTGGTGTGTCATCGCCTGGGAATTCGTACTCGTCAAGAAGTTCTCTTACTTCCATCTCTACGAGGTCAAGAAGCTCCTCGTCGTCTACCATGTCGCACTTGTTAAGGAATACGATGATGTAAGGTACTCCTACCTGTCTTGACAGAAGGATGTGCTCTCTTGTCTGTGGCATTGGTCCATCTGTTGCTGCTACTACCAGAATAGCTCCGTCCATCTGAGCTGCTCCTGTAATCATGTTCTTTACATAGTCAGCGTGTCCTGGGCAGTCTACGTGTGCGTAGTGTCTGTTAGGTGTCTCGTACTCAACGTGTGCTGTTGAGATCGTGATTCCTCTTGCCTTCTCTTCTGGTGCCTTGTCAATCTGATCGAATGCTACGCCACCACCGAGTCCATACTTGTTAGCAAGTACGCTTGTGATTGCTGCTGTCAGAGTTGTCTTACCATGGTCAACGTGGCCGATTGTACCAATGTTGATATGTGGCTTGGTTCTTTCGTATTTCTGCTTAGCCATTTGTCTCCTCCTATTAAATAACGTTATTATTAAGAAGCGTAAGCACAGGCGTCCCTGCGCCTACATGCGTTACCGCTGGAGCTGATGAGCAGACTTGAACTGCCGAACCTCATCCTTACCAAGGATGCGCTCTACCACCTGAGCTACATCAGCACATCGCTACTATTATAATATATGCGAGGACTTTTTTTCAAGTATTATGCTGTTTTTCTCGCGGAAAGTCAGCTGCGTGTCGTACGTGTGCCCGCTGTCAAAATCTCGCAGTGCATGCGAGTTCGTGGCGAGCCTCGAATCCATTTTCTTTCTTGCACTTGAATTTTGCCCTATGAGATTGTAAAATTTAACGTGGTCGTGAAATGATTATACTAACTAATAAATCATATATTATATAAATCAAAGGAGACTAAAGTTATGGCGAATTTAATTCTTGTTATCAATCCTGGTTCAACATCGACAAAAGTTGCGCTTTTCGACGGAGAGGTAGAAAGATGTTCGGAGAACCTTTCGCATTCAGCTGACGAGCTTAAGGGATTCGATAGCATTAACGATCAGTATGAATTCCGTAAGGATGCAGTAATGGCATTCCTCGATAAGAACGGCGTTAAGCCTGAAGAGCTTGACGGAATCGCTTGCCGCGGAGCTGCTCTTGCCGAGCTCGAGCCTGGCGCTTATGTAGTTGACGAGCATTTTGTAGAACTTGCAAGAGTTGCAATCAACCCACACCCTGCTAACCTTGCTCTCATGATCGGCTACGAGATGAAAAAGCAGTTCGGAACACCTTGCTACGCTTACGACCTCGTATGCGGAACGGGTAAGCCAGAGGAAGTTTTTACACTTTCGGGACTCAAGGAAATCACAAGACCTTTCCTTACACACGTTCTTAACGCAAGAGCCGTAAGCTTCGAGCAGGCTAAGCGCGACAACACAAGCATTTACGACAACACATATATCGTATGCCACCTCGGCGGCGGAGTTAGCACCAACCTCATCGTTAACGGAATCATCAAGGATATCTGCGGCGACGACGAGAACGGTTTCTCCCCAGAAAGAGCCGGCTCACTTCCTTGCCGTAAGCTCGTAAGACTCTGCTTCTCAGGCAAATACACAGAAAAGGAAATTCAGAAGCTCATGAAGGGCAAGGGCGGCCTCATGTCCTACCTCGGAACTTCGGATATCAGAGACGTTGAGAAGATGATCAACGACGGCGATGAATACGCTAAGATGGTCCTCGACGCAATGGTTCTTCAGCTTGCTAAGGACATCGGTTCAATGGCTACAGTTGTTAATGGAAAAGTTGACAAGATCATCCTCACAGGCGGAATCGCATTCAGCAAGATGTTCACAGACCTCGTAACAGAGAAGGTTTCGTTCCTTGCTCCTGTTTCGGTAATTCCGGGTGCTTTCGAGATGGAGGCTCTCGCAAAAGGAATCGACAGAGTGCTCAAGGGCGAAGAGAAAGCTCAGACCTATACAGGCGAGGCTATGCACGACTAAGCCTATAGGGCAGATTAAGATTCAACAAAGAATCAGAATCAGAAGAATCAAAAATAGAATTAGAAAAAACGGAGGATTATCCATCGATGTTACTCGAGTGGGTAATCCTCTTCATTTCTTATACTTCTTATACTTCGTGCAACAATCTAAGCCGTGCTATCTGTTGCACTTTCTCCTATTGCGTACTACCGCTACTCCGCCTACTACTCCGACTGCCGTGCCGCATGCAAGGAGCAGTGCAAACCAGAGAATCAGATTGTTATTATCTCCCGTCATTGGAGATCCGGCAGCGTCGCTCTTTGTGGTATGCGTTACAAGAAGCGTAAATTCTGTTGCCTTGGATTTGTCACTTCCGCAGTAATAGGTATATGTGACCTTGTCCACACTACTGTCAATTATCAGCTTGCCGTCCTTAACAGTTGCGCCCTTCCAATCTGTCGCTCTACTTACATCGAAGTTGCCTGGCAGATCCTTAAGATTGAAGATGCCGTTCACAGCAGTAATCTTGTAAGTATTCTCTTCGCAGGAAAAATAATAATCGCTAAGCGCTGTATTGTGGCTGACGTCAAGTGACGTGAGCGCGTTGTTGTTACAGAACAAGCCTTCGAGGTCCTCGTTTCGGCTAACGTCAAGCACTGTAAGTGCATTGTTATAGCAGTGCAAATCGAAAAGTGATTCGAGCCCGCTTAGATCAAGCGAAGTAAGCTCATTATTATAACAGTACAATCTTTGAATCGCTGTAGCGCCACTTAGGTCAAGCGATGTGAGCTTGTTGTCAAAGCACGACAGCCTATAAAGCTTAGTAGCGCCATTTGCGTTAAGCGATGTGAGCTTGTTGTTGTTGCAGTACAATTCTTCAAGCTCGGTATTCTTGCTGACATCAAGTGCTGTAAGCTGGTTTTCGTAACATTTCAAATTTTTAAGCTTGGTGTTCTTGCTAATATCAAGTGCTGTGAGAGCGTTGTTATAACATTCGAAGATTACAAGCTTAGTATTCTTACTGACATCAAGTGTTGCGAGACTATTACTGTGACAGTTCAAGCCTCCAAGCGCTGTGTTCTTGCTGACATCAAGTGATGTAAGTCTATTGCTATGGCAGGACAATTCGAAAAGCGCTGTATTATTGCTGACATCGAGCGATGTGAGCGCATTATCACTGCAAGCCAAAGTATCAAGTGCTGTGTTCTTGCTGACATCAAGCGTTGTGAGACTGTTGTTGTTGCAATATAGATATTTAAGAGCTGTATTCTTGCTGACGTCAAGCGACGTGAGGTTGTTATTGCCGCAGAATAAAGTTTTAAGCGAAGTAAAATATTCAATTCCCGTCAGGTCAGCGATGGATTGGTTGCTGCAATCCATGCGCAGTACGTCTTCTAATTCAGAAGGGGACAGTCTACCATCCTTGTTTCCGCTCGCATCTGCTTTATCATAGTTCTCTGATACGAAGTTGCGGAAGTTAGCATCTGGGAAATTAGCTTCATTTATCTCGACATTTGCCAGAAGCGTAAATGTTGCCGTTCTGTCTTTTCCACAATCGTAGGTATATGTAACCTTGTTCACACCGCTGTCAATCGTCAGTTTGCCATCGGATACGGTTCCACCGTTCCAGTCGCTTGCCTTGCTTACATCAAAGCCACTTGGCAGATTGTTAAGGTCATATTTGCCGTTCACAGGAGTAATAATATAGCTGTTATTCTCACAGGAGAAAAAGTTATGAGATTCAAGCGCTGTATTCTCAACATTAAGCGACGTAAGCGCATTGTTCGAGCAATTCAATTCGTAAAGCGCACTGCTACTGCTGACATCAAGTGTTTCGAGCTTGTTATTATTACATAACAAAGTTCCAAGCGATGTATTATTGCTGACATCAAGCGTTGTAAGTGCATTGTCTCCACAGTACAACCTTTCAAGAGCTCCGTTGCTTCTTACATCAAGTGTTTTGATCTGGTTATTATTACAAAACAAAGTTTCAAGCGATGTATTATTGCTGACATCAAGCGATGTGAGTGCATTCGTCTCACAACACAAACGTTTAAGCGATGTGTTCTTTCTGACATCAAGTGTTGTAAGCTTATTGATAGCGCAGTCCAACTCACTAAGCGATGTATTCTTGCTGACATCAAGTGTTGTAAGCGCATTGCGATAACAGAGCAAATGGGTAAGCGATGTATTCTTGCTAACATCAAGGGTTGTAAGCTTGTTGTTAACGCAACGCAAAGTGTCAAGTGCTGTATTATTGCTGACATTAAGTGTTTCAAGATTGTTGACGTCGCAGTTGAAATAATAAAGCCTTGTATTATTGCTAACATCAAGTGAGCTAAGATTGTTGTAACTGCAATACAAATATGTAAGTGCTGTATTCTTGCTGACGTCAAGTGTTGTAAGCTCATTGCGATAACAGATCAAATATGTCAGCTTAGTATTCTTGCTAACATCAAGTGTTGTTAATGTGTTGTAGTTGCTTTGGCCGACAGCATCGTTCGAGCAGTCCAAATATGTAAGCTCTGTAAAATATTCAATTCCCTTCAAATCAGCGATGGCCTTATTGCTGCAATCCATGCTCGTTACGGCTGACAGTTCATCAGAG
>CAVIGM010000055.1:0-3134 GCA_963642455.1 Anaerovoracaceae bacterium
TAATTATTCCATTAAAATTACACTATTTTTTCACTATTTGCATTGTTCTTTCACAATACATTAGCCCTTGAAAACACGGGGTTTCGGACTTGTGATAGCTTATTCAAGCTCTATCGTCCCTGGTGGCTTGCTCGTCAGGTCGTAGAACACTCGATTGACGTGGTCTACTTCGTTGACGATTCTGGTCATGATTTTCTGGAGGACGTTCCATGGGATTTCCTTTGCCTCGGCTGTCATGAAGTCGCTTGTGCTTACCGCGCGAAGTGCGACCGCATAGTCGTAGGTTCTGAAATCTCCCATTACGCCGACCGTTCTCATGTTGGTCAGGGCCGCGAAATACTGGTTGATTTCCTTGTCGAGTCCCGCCTTTGCGATTTCGTCTCGGAAGATGAAGTCCGCATCTTGCACGATCTTAACCTTCTCGGCTGTAACTTCGCCGACGATTCTAACTCCGAGGCCTGGGCCCGGGAATGGCTGGCGGAAAACAAGATAGTCCGGAATTCCAAGCTCTAAGCCGACCGCTCTAACCTCGTCTTTGAAAAGGCTGCGAAGCGGCTCGATTATCTCCTTGAAGTCCACATAGTCAGGAAGTCCGCCGACATTATGGTGCGATTTGATTACAGCGGATTTGCCGAGGCCCGATTCGATTACGTCTGGGTAAATCGTTCCCTGCACGAGATAGTCGACTGCTCCGATTCGCTTTGCCTCATCTTCGAACACTCTGATGAATTCTTCGCCGATGATTTTGCGCTTAGCCTCGGGCTCGGTCACGCCCGCAAGCTTGCTGTAGAATCTGTCTTGTGCGTTAACTCTTATAAAATTAAGGTCGTATTGTCCGTTAGGCCCGAACACCGCCTCAACCTCGTCTCCTTCGTTCTTACGAAGAAGGCCGTGGTCGACAAATACGCAGGTTAGCTGCTTGCCAACGGCTTTTGAAAGAAGGACTGCTGCGACGGAGGAATCTACACCGCCCGAAAGCGCGCAAAGCACCTTGCCATCGCCTACTTTCTCGCGAATCTCTTTGATTTTCTCTTCTGCAAAAGCTCCCATCTGCCAATCCTGCTCGCAACCGCAGACATCAAGTATGAAGTGCTTGAGCATGCCAAAGCCTTGAAGCGTGTGGTTAACCTCGGGATGGAACTGCACCGCATAGAGCTTCTTCTCGATGCATTCCATAGCGGCAACCGGGCAGTCGTCGGTATGTGCTGTGATTACGAAGTCCTCGGGAACGTCGCTGATATAATCTGTATGGCTCATCCATACCTGCGTTATATCGTCTGCGTCGCGCAAGATTCCGTCCTTATTGTCGACTGTCACCATCGTTCTGCCGTATTCGCTTGTTGGCGCGGTTGCAACGTGGCCGCCGAGCTTATATGCCATGAACTGAGCGCCGTAGCAGATGCCGAGGATTGGAATTCCAAGTTCAAAAATCGCGGTGTCAATTGATGGAGCGTTCTCGCCGTAAGCGCTCTGTGGCCCGCCGGTGAAAATTATGCCCTTAGGGTCGAAGTCTCGCACCTCGTCAAGCGTGATATTCTCGAAACCTTTGATCTCGGAATATACGCCGCATTCACGGACGCGCCTTGCGATTAGCTGGTTGTACTGTCCCCCGAAGTCGATAATAAGAATTCTGTTGGTCATTCCCTTCCTCCTGACTGTTGTAATTTATAGCATTTTTTCGCAAAATAATAGTAATTATTGCGGGACTATTCGTATATAATAGAGGGCGGCACTCGTAGCAAGTGCGGCACTCGCGGCGATTATCAATCTGCCGCCGCACACATCATAATTTCCGGTTCGCAGGTGATTGCGGCACTTGCAAATCCGCAGATAAATTATTGTATTACTTTTGCCGGCAAATCTCAAGAAACGTAAGGAACTTATAATGACAAATTTAGATTCAAATAAGAATTCAAGTTCAAGCTCAAGTCCGAATTCGAAGTCAAACACGAATTCAAGCACGAATTCGGCTTCAACATTTCCGAAGCCTAACGCTTTCCTATACAGATTCCTCAACTTCTTCGTGAGGATTTATCTCTGGGCGAAATTCAAGCCCGAATACAAATTCGACGAAATTCGCAAGATCAAAGGCCCTGCCATCGTTCTGTGCAGCCACACCTCGAACCTCGACTTCCTGCTCGTCGCTGTTGGGCTTCTGCCGATTCGCCCGACTTACATAATGAGCAACCATTTTTTCGTGCATCCTAAGATTGGCAAGCTTCTGCGGCCACTTCACGCGATTCCTAAGAAAATGTTCTGCGCCGACATCAACGCGGTTCGCCAGATTATGAAGGCTGTCAAATCCGGAAATGTCGTTGTCATGTTCCCCGAAGGTCGCCTCACGTGCTGCGGCCATACGCTTTCGATTGCCGACGGTACTGCCGAGCTTGTTAAAAAACTGGGCGTCGACGTTTACTACTTAGTGGAGAACGGACTCTACAAGGCTCTTCCTAAGTGGAGCAAGGCCGGCATTCGCAAGGGCCCAGTCAGCTTAGAAGGTGGTCTCCTCATGAAAGGAGACGAGATTGCAAGCCTTAGCGTGTCCGAGATTGAAGACAAGATTGCCCGCGCCATAGAGCATGATGACGAGAAGGCCTTCGTCGGAAAAGAATATAAATGCGACAAGCCTGCGCTTGGGCTTGAAAGAATTCTATATAAATGCCCTGTCTGCGGAGAGGAATTTGCGATTACAAGTAGCGCAAGAACCTTAGACTGCAGCTCCTGCGGCGCGAGCTGGACTCTTGATAACAAATATGTGCTTGACGGCCCACGTTTCGACAGCATCAATTCATGGTTCGATTGGGAGCAGTCCGAGGTCGACCTCGACGCAGGTCTTGAATGCGACTGCCTGCTTGGAACTGCCGACGAAACAGGCGTCATGAATCCAAATGCTGGCAAGGGCCACATCAGTATCAATAAGGAAGAAATTTGCTTCAGCGGCGAATGCTTCGGCAAGGAACTTGCTTTTACAGAGAAAACATCTATTGTTAAGGCTTTTCCGATAGCCGTCGGCGAGCATATCGACATTTATTCGAACAAGATTCTGTATTATATTTATCCGCAGCCTAACAAGAACATGACTGTCAAATGCGTGCAGTATCTCGATAAGCTCTCGGCCGAAAGATAATTAGAAA
>CAVIGM010000055.1:3211-5104 GCA_963642455.1 Anaerovoracaceae bacterium
AAGGAAATAGGCGCTGCCCGAAATGGGCAACGCCTTTTATATATCAGCCGTTGGTGTACCGGCTGGGATAAACCTATCAGCTTGAGCTATGCAATTTGTTTGAAATCGGCTCAAGCCCCGCAGGTCCTTGAATTAAATTTAATTCGGCTTGAGCTATGCGGTTTTCTTAACTTTGCTAACTACAAGTCCGATTACGAGGCCGATTGCAGCTGGTGTAACCCATCCAAGACTTACATCGAAGAATGGGAATAACTTGCTTGCGAACTCGGTTGCAGCTGGGATATTCAGAGCCGTCTGAATTCCCTCAGGCAGCGTCTTCATGAAGTCAAAGATTGCCGCAACGAAGGCACCTGCGATAGTCCAACCATATACAGCCTTGCTCTTATTGAAGAATTTCTCTGTGAGCGCAAGGATGATGAGTACGATTGCAAGCGGATAAATGAGCATCAGCACAGGTACTGCGTATGAAATGATTGCAGTCAGTCCAACATTTGAAACAGCGAATGAGAACAATGTGAAAGCAATTGCCCAACCCTTGTAGTTGAGTGTTCCTGGGAACATCTTGACAAACATTTCTGAGCAGCTTGTAACAAGTCCGATTGCGGTCTTCAAGCATGCAAAAGTGATTGCCAGTGCAAGGATTACTGTTCCTGCCATTCCAAGGTAGTGGTTAGCAATCTGCGAGAAAGCGATTCCGCCGTTCTCGGATGTCTCGAAGAGGCCTCTTGACTGTGCGCCCATGATGATTGTGAATACATAGATAACAGCCATCAGAACAGCTGTGATTAAGCCGGATTTAACTGTTGCCTTTGCAACGTCTCCGTCGTCTTCAACGCCCATTCCTCTGATAACATTGATTACGATGATACCAAATGCAAGTCCTGCGATTCCGTCCATTGTGCCGTAGCCCTCAACGATTCCGTTGAAAAGAGCGCCTGTCTGGTAACCTGCGTCAGGTGTAACATCTGCGATTGAAGTTGAAGGATTAAGCAGTGCAACAACAACCAGGATTCCCAGGAATACAAGGAATAAAGGTGTGATGACTTTGCCTACCCAAGTTGTAATCTGCTTAGGCTTAAGCGAGAAAAACAGAACAACTGCAAAGAAGGCTGCCGAGAAAAGCAGGAGGTACAGCGTCGTATGCTCTGTTCCGATTACGCCCTCAAGTCCTGTTGTAAAGGAGGTTGTCGCACATCTTGGAATAGCAAAGAAAGGTCCTATCGTCAGATAGAGAACTGTCGTGAACGCATATCCGTACCATGGCGAAACCCTCTGGCTAAGTTGCAGAAGATCCGAGCTGTTAGTATTACCGATAGCAGCTACACCAAGAATAGGAATACTTACCGCCGAAATAATAAAGCCAATGATTGCAGGCCATGTATTGCTTCCTGCCAGTTGTCCAAGGTGAATAGGGAAAATAATGTTTCCTGCTCCAAAGAACATTCCAAATAGTGTGAGTCCCACCAGGAAGGTCTCTTTCTTGCTCAAAACTTTTTTCTTTTCCATTAACACGTCCTCCTTTAATTTCTTTTGATTTTATTATGATCTAATGCGGTACTGCATGAATCATTGACTTTGCTGTCTGGCCTCTGCGTATATAGCACAACACCGACAGCATTTAATATAACACATTCTGTAAGTAAATGCTCGTGTTTTTTGCAATTTTTTGTAAATTTTTTCAAATTTTATAAACTTTTTTGTGCGAAAAGAAAATTTGCGGCGAGCCACCCTTATTATTTATTGCGAATTTCTTGTATCGTCTTGTAATTTAATCATTCATGCGTTATAATCTTACGGTCGAAAAACTTGTACCCATAGCTCAATTGGATAGAGTGTCTGACTACGAATCAGAAGGTTCGGGGTTCGAGCCCCTGTGGGTACACCATTAGAAAA
>CAVIGM010000056.1:0-4879 GCA_963642455.1 Anaerovoracaceae bacterium
TCGATTCTTAGATTCTTAGATTTTTGATTCTTCGATTCTTCTATTTGTTCTTGTTCTTCTTCTTTTCTTTTTTGAGAGCCTTCTCTCTTGCGATACGCTCTCTTGCCTGCTCAACAATATACTCATGAGTCTCTTCTCTTGTGTAAAGAGGCTGGCCGCAGGTCTTGCAGAATTTGTCGTGGAAGCCAACGACATGGTCGCAGGTTGGGCACTTGATTGTGGTAATCTTGCTGAACAAATCCGCTTCAACATTCATTCTCTTAGGGAGCTTATGTGTGTCGAGCTCAACAAGTGGCTCTATCTTAACCTGCTTGCTGTGCATTTTGCTCTGGAAAATCTCGCCGATGTCTACAAGGTATTCGCCATTTGGGGAAGGCTCAATATCCAGCATTATGGTGTATTCCTCTTCTCCTGCGCTGTCGTCGAGTTCGTCGATAATCTTTCTGAATTCCTTTAAGTTCATTTGTGTCCCTCCTGTTTCTTTATATTATTAGCCTTAAATTTAACTTCAGCGGTTCTGCCGAAATTTCAATTAAGATTTGAAATTGAAAACGAAAAGCTTGATTCGCGGCTTCGGAAGCCCCCTTGATTCTATCACTTCAAGCCGTTTCCGTCATTACTTTTTGCGGGCCGCCCTATCTGTGTCCGAGGACTTCCTTGCGGATGATTCTCTCAAATAGGCCGATCTCGATTGGCTTAGCGATATGCGCTGTCATGCCGGCGTTGAGGCAGTTCTGCATATCCTCGCTGAAGGCGTTGGCCGTCATTGCAATAATCGGAATCGTTTTGCCAAGAGGCTTGTCGCTGCTTCGGATAACTCTTGTCGCTTCAAGTCCGTTCATGACTGGCATCTGGATATCCATAAGAATCGCATCGTAATCGCCAGGTTCAATTTGCTCGAAAGCCTTGACAAGCTCCTCGCCGTTAGAGTAAATGCGGCAACTTGCGCCATAGGCCGAGAGAACCGCTTCAAGAATCTCCGCATTCAGCTCGTTGTCCTCCGCACAGAGGAAGTTAAGGCCTGCAAGTGCTGATTTGCCTTCTTCATCCATGCTGTTATCTCGCGCGTGATTGATGATATTTGCAATCTGCGAAATGAAGAATGGTCTTGACAGAAGCCCGTCTACCCTGGATTTCTCGAGAAGGCTTCGAACATTTTCCCTTTTTGCATAATCCGTGCAGAAGATAAGAGTTCCTTCTTTTGCCACCTCGCGCAGGCTTCGAACATAGTCCGGGAGCTTCTCATCATACAGATAGCCCTCGAGCATAACCGCATCGACCGCATGCTCTTTGAGAACCTCGATAGCCTCTTCCACCGTCCTAACTACGGTAATTCTTGCCTCGATAAAGGCTGCCATCGCATTCATATTCTCCGCAAATTGATGCTCGTCTGAGATGAAAAGTATGCTATCTGCGCCCGCCGTACTCTCAACGCTATGGTCAATCGGAAGCTCAAGTGTAATCTCTATGCTTGTGCCTTTGCCAAGTTCGCTATCTACCTCAATCGTGCCTCCGAGGAGATCTACGATGGTCTTTGTAATTGTCATGCCAAGCCCAGTTCCCTGAACTTTATTTATAACCGTATCCTCTGCACGCGAGAAAGGTTCGAAGATGCGCGCTTGGAATTCCTTGCTCATTCCGTATCCGTTATCGGTAACGCGAAAACTCAACTTGCAGTAATCGGGCTTATCGCACGGAAGCTCGCGGATGTCGAAACGAACCTTTCCTCCGTAAGGTGTGTATTTATTCGCATTGCTCAGAAGGTTGACTACAACCTGGCGCAGTCTTACGGCGTCAGTGATATAGTATTCGTGAGCCACACCGAAGATGCTGATCTTGAAATCCTGGCCTTTATCCAAGAAACGTGGGCGGATAACCGCTTCGATCTCGCAGACCTCCTCCGCCATGCTGACAGGCTCTTTGACGAGCTGCACCTCGCCCGACTCTATTTTGCTCATATCGAGAACGTTGTTGATGAGGCCAAGAAGATAGTGACTTGACGCCTCGACCTTCTCGAGGTAATCGTGCATTTTCTCGCTTATATCATGGTCTTTCTCCATGAGCTCGGTGATGCCTACGATGGCGTTCATCGGAGTACGAATATCGTGGGATATGTTCGCAAGGAACATAGTCTTAGCCTTAGTTGCCATCTCTGCCTGCTCGGCTGCAAGCTCCGCCTGCTTATAGGCGCGCTTCAACTTCGCGCTTTGCTCTACTTCTTTCATTTTATCGCCATGAATAGAGCGGTTGGTCAGAATCACGTGAGTTAGCTTGCCCTTGTCGTCGCGGCCACCATCAATAAGTGCAGCCTCGCACCAAATTCCCTGTTCGCGGCCCGTGGATAGAGAAGGAAGGCTCAAATACCGGATGGTTATAATAGGGTTGCCTGCCATTCGCGCATCTATTGTGGAAAGGTCAAGGAAAGCCCCCACCGAATTAGAATATTCAGGGTCGGTCATATCATTTGCAAGGAAGTCAAGTGTCTCCTGCGCCGGCCCGGTGATGCCTATTTCTTTTCTAACGGCCTCGGTCGAATGAATCTCCGTAAGCACATTCTCCGATATGTCAATATAGTATACGGATGAATAAATCCTACTCAATGAATGTATGATCGTCTGGTGCTCGGTCTCCCTTCTCTCCGTTTCTTCGGAGGCCTGCTCAAGCATATTCCTAGCGAGGATTTCGCTGAAGTAGGAGCCAGCGATTACATCAAGAATCAGACGCTCATCCGTATTTACCTTCGGATTCTCAACACCGAGAATGCCCATAACTTCGGCATCCAAATAAATAGGCGATGCGATAAGGCTATCTACTTCAATCGCATCAAGAATCTTATATGCAAAAGTATCTTCGCCGTATTCTTCCTCGAGCGCCGAGATATAATAGTCGTCGTCTTCAAGCACCTTATTAAGCCACGGCATAATGCTCTCAAGCGGAATGTTCTGCTGGAGATCTTTCTTAGAGCCGAATTCTGGCTTGTACCATTCGTAGATATTGCGGAGCACCCGCTTCTCATAATCTATCTCAAAGACAGCGACGCGGTCGGCGTGATAGTGATCCGCGACGTCATAGAGCAGGTCCATAAGCGTGCTCTTGTCCTTCGGTCTGCTCATATAAAGGCGCATGTAATTCTTGATATGTGCGGCGTGATCTTTCTTGATCTTAGAAGTGCTCTTTACCATTTCGCGTACCCCTCATTATCCCTTCGCGTATATCTTAATAGTTTCACGGCTTTAGCTCTTGCGTATATCTTAATAGCTTCGTATCTTTTCGCTTTAACTTACTTGCCCTATTGCTCGGCGCCTCAAATCCGCTTCTCGAGGCACACAAGCTCCACATTCGGAATGCCGTTGAAGTCGCAGTGAATGAATCCGACCTCATCATATCCGAGCATCTTATACAGCTTGCGCGCTCTTACGTTGATAACATTTGTATCCATGCGAAGCTCGGTGCATGAATTCCGTGCTGCATAGTCCTCATAGTAGGCCACAAATTCACGCCCGTAGCCTTTACCTTTGCGGCCCGGCTCTACCACAAGCGTATGCAGGACCATAATCTCATCATCTGCGACGTCGTTCTTCCAGTCTGCGTCCTTGTATTCATATACTTGTGTCTGGTTGATTATAGCCGCGGCAACGATTTCGTCGCCGTCGAGCATGGCAAAAAGGTCGCCTCTTTCGAGCGAGTCCTCGGCCGTCTTTCGGCATGGGTAAATGCCTCGAATCCAGCCGATTGAGGAGTTACTCTGCTCCGTCTCGTCGTGAATGTGCTCGTATATTTCTTCGATTCTGTCGATAATCTCGCGGATATGCGGATTATCTTTATCTACTTTGAATACTCTGATATCGCTCATTTCGCTCAGTCCCTCGCGTTGCGGATTTTCGCTCGCGTTGCGGATTTTCGCTCGCGTAACTCACACCTCTGAATTTTTTTATATTTCCGCGAGCCTATCTTATAACTTGAATCTGGCAGCACTCCATTGCCTTGAGCGCATTCTCGTGCGTCGCAGGGCTTACTCCCGCGCAGCAGGTGGAGTCAACTATAATCGGTACCTCAGGGATAAAAGCCTTCGCTATCATCGCATTTGAGATTACGCAGATGTCGGTGCAAAGGCCGATAAGGGTAACAGACTCAATCGGATCTTTGTCGTTCATGTTGCGAAGCATCTCTCCGAGAGCCGCCGAGCCGAAACTTGGCTTGTCAATCGCTTCTGTCTTGCGAAGGCTGTCAAGCTCCTCGCGAATCTCCCAACCCTTCGTATTTCGGATGCAATGCTCGACAGGAAGATTGCGGCCCTCCTGCGTGCTCAGGTAGTTGGTCTCGTGCGTGTCCCTTGTATAAATAACGGTTCCGTCAAATTCCTCTATTCTCTTTCTAACATTCGGAACGATTTCGACAGCTTCCTTTGTGCCAAGCGCTCCATCGATGAAATCGTTCTGCATATCTATAACAAGTAAAATTCTCTGCATTAGCTTGCTGTGCCTCCTTGCTCAATCGGCAGTCGATGTTGTGATTATTGCGGCGGTCGTCGCGGTTGTCGTTGCGACCGTAATTACGAATGCGACAGCTCTCGCCGTGGCAATCATCATCTCACTTTTACTCAAGTGTATAATATCAAAATCTCATTGAATTATCAACGAATTCTCAGCTTTCTTCTATGTTTCAATCCTTCTTCAAGCTTTCATGATATAATGGCGGAAAGTGAAGCTTATTATAAGAGAGAGATATAGCAAGAGACATAAGCGCGAGATAAAATGCGAGAAAATAAAAAGGAGGATTGGCCATGTGGTATTGTTGTGATTGCGGATTGGTTTTCCCATCCCCATGGAAATGTGGCGGCGAATTGCTGTGTCCGTCATGCGGGAGCTGCGCGATAGAG
>CAVIGM010000057.1:0-4568 GCA_963642455.1 Anaerovoracaceae bacterium
GCGGTCTTTGGGGAATCTGCCGGAGCGGCTTCAGTTTGCGCTTTCACTTGCACTTGCGCCTCTGCCTGCTCCTGCGCTTGCTCTATTCCTTTCTTGAATTTTTCCGTATAGTCTATTGGATTTGGCTTGTTATCTGCAAGCCAGCGCTCTGCTGTCGACTTCATTTCGGATTCGCTACTTGACGCTCCCGTGCTTTCGCTTTCACATTTCTTGATGAAGGCAATCAGTTGATCTGCTCGCATTACTTGATTCTTAATGTTCTTCGGAGCTTTCTTGTCATTCAGAACTGTCTTAGGATTCGATAGAACGACAGCACTTTTCCATAAACTGTCGAAGCCGACTTGCACGGCGAGCTTCTTAAGCCAATTCTTATCGCCGACTATTTGACGAATCAATTCTAAATGCCTCTGGTTCTGTGTCACTGGCGAATAGATGCCCTCTTTCTTGTAATATTTGCCATAATTGAAATTGCGTATGAAATTCCCATTGCTATCAATTTCGATATTCCCATACAGGTTCTTGCATTCAATTACATACTGGCACTTATGGCAGATTATCAGATAATCTATTTGAGCGGTCAGCCCATTATGTTCAAGGAAAAGGTCATGAATCACATACATCGGTATGTGGCTGTTCTCAAGTTCGAAACGAATCTGCTTCTCCCCATATATCCCCGCTTCGACAAGCTTAATCTCTTGCTCAATCTCCGGAGTCAGAGGGAGAGATTTTAACACAGCGAGTTGCTTCTCCGCCTCGCTATCTTCTTTAAGAAAAACCGGCCCATTTAGCTTATCAAACAGTCCCATAATAGTTCCTTTCTAATAACATACCGCGGTGTATTAGGTTTCCGTCTCAGTTTACGTTTACGTTTGCGTTTCCGTTTCCGTCTCAGTCTTCGCTTACCCCGAAGTTCCCCTTACCCTTGCGTCTTCGCTTTCTTGTTCATCACGGCGATGGAGCAGAGTACCAATACGATTCCTAATATTTTCATAAGGCTTAGACTCTGTCCAAATGCAAGCGTTCCGATTACTGCCGCTACAACTGTTTCTACGGAGGCCAGCACCGGAATGCGGGATGTCTCAATCACCTTGCTGATGCCCGCATAATAGACGATGTAACCCATTGCCGATGGAACGATACCAAATCCAATGAGCACCAACAGCATCTGCAGGTTGAACTCTGCGCCGACGCCGTTGTAAGGTCTGATCAGGAAGAATAACAGCAACGCCCCAAAGGCTTGTCCATAGAAAGCGGCTGTAAAAGGGTCCTCCTTGTCCGCGCCAGTTCTCGACAAGATAGGCAGCAACGCATAGGTGAAGCCCGCAAGGATTCCCATGGCAAGTCCGAACATCGACAATTTCATTGTGGAGAAATCCCCTCCAGTAACTGTAATTATGCAGCCCACGATATTGATAACGATTGCTATGATTTTGTTCGAGGTCAAGGGTTCACGAAATAGAATTCTTGACAGTAGGGCCACGTAGATAGGCGATGTATATAGAAAAACAGCGGCTGTCGCCATGCCGCCCTGCTCGATGGCGTGCATGTAGCAGACATTATATATAGCCTGTGATATGAATCCGACGAGCATACACGAGAAAAGTCCTTTTTTGCTGATTGCAAAGAGGCTTGTGCCTTTGCCTTTAACGAGCAGGATAATCGCCAGGACCAAGCTTGCAGACAGTACCCTGAAGAAAGCGACTGGCCCAGCTTCCATGCCAAGCTGAGATAATAATGTTGCAAAAAAACCAATGGTTCCCCAGAGCATTCCGGCTATCAGAACCATTAAATATCCCTTGTTTTGTTCCGAATTCATTCTTAGTTGCTAACTCCCTTTTTCAGTGTGTTTCAATATATTGCAAAGCATTTCATTGCATTTCTAAGCATTGAAGCGCATTGCATATAAACCTTTAGAATTATATACTTTTGTGAAAAAATAGACAAGACCACTCGCAGCGCTTAGCAGCGGGCTCCGCGGGGCGGCCTCCGAAGCAAGCCAGCGCTTAGCGGCGCGGAGGGCTGTCGAAGCAAGTCAGCGCTTAGCGGCTGCGGCGCGGAGAGCTGTCGAAGCAAGTCAGCGCTTAGCGGCGGATTCTACGGCTGTGCCTCACTCGCCTTCGAAGCTCAGCAGCTTCCTTTTGTGGAATTTGTAGTAGAGAAAGCCGCTTAGGTCGGCAAGGGCCCAGCCGATTGGGACCGACCACCAGATGCCTACCACTCCGATTGCAGGAACGGCGGACAGCAGATAAGCAAGCGCCACACGGGTGCCCAGCGAGATAACCGTAAGCACAACGCTCATCCCCGGCCTACCAAGCGCCCTATATAAACCATAGAGCAGGAAAAGGCAGCCGATGCCACAGTAGAAGGCACCCTCGATACGAAGATAGCGCGCACCCTCCGCGATAATCTCGGCTTCCCCGGCATCGACAAAGACCGACATGAGAGGTTTTGCGAAGAGAAAGACGGCCGCAGATATGACAAGGCAGAAGGCTACAGCTATACGCACCGCACTTCTAAGCCCCGCACGAATTCGCTCGCTCTCCTTTGCCCCGTAATTCTGCGCAATGAACGTGGAAAAGGCGTTGCCGAAATCCTGCACAGGCATGTACGCGAATGCGTCAATCTTGACGGCAGCGGCAAAGGCAGCCATTACAACGGGTCCGAAGCTGTTGACAAGGCCCTGCACCATGAGGATTCCGAGGTTCATGACCGACTGCTGTATGCAGGTCAGCATGGAGTAAGAAACAATCTCGCGGATGCGTTTTCTCTGCAGAAGGCGAAGTTCCCATATTGAGCGAAGCTGCGAATTGCGCCTAAGCGCATAGACGGCGATTCCGACTCCCGAGAGATACTGCGCGATTACCGTGGCCTCTGCGGCTCCGACAACACCCCTTTTCAAGCCGATTACGAACCACAGGTCGAGCGCGATATTCACTGCAGATGAGACCGCAAGAAAGACAAGCGGCACGACGGAGTTGCCGATTGCTCTCAGGTACGAAGCGAAGTAGTTATATAGAAAAACAGCAGGGATGCCCATGAAGATTACAAAAAGGTAGGCCCGCATGTCGCCCCAGACCTCGGCGGGAACCTGGAGGAATTTCTGGAGGAGAGGAAGGCAGGCGAAGGCCGCTACATCCAGTAGCACCGTGATTAGGGCAACAAAAAAGAAGGACGCGCAAAGGTCCTCACGCAGAGCTTTTTCGTCTCGCTGCCCGAAGCGTATAGAAAACAAGGCCCCGCTTCCCATGCAAAGGCCAAGTATGATTGACGTCAGAAAAGTCATCAAGGCAAAGGACGATCCCACGGCGGCAAGAGCATTCCGCCCGAGGAAGCGCCCGACGATCAATGTATCGGCAATGTTATAGCACTGCTGCAGCAAATCCCCAATAATCAAGGGAATTGCGAACAGCAGCATGGACTTGACAACGGGTCCTTTGGTTAAATCCCGATTCATAACGCTCCTTTCGAATTTCGGGCTCAGTGCAAATTCGGTCTTCGCCGCGGCATTTCGTGCTTCTTACAATTCAACTTCCGGATTGCTGCTGTCTACGAAGCCGAGCTTCGTCTCGCAATGGAAAAATTCCCTCAAGAGGCTGTCAAGCTCTGCCTGCGCCTGCAGCACTTTGTCTTTATTGAAGTCAGCAAAACCATCTATCGGAAAGAAAATATCCGACGATGCATCGCTAATCTTGCCATGCTCGCTCTGTCTCCAGGTCCAGCGTCTTGTGCGCACCTGCTGCCCAACAGCATATACGACCTCGCCTGTATCAGGCGCTTCTTCATCCTCGCCACCGAACGGCAGGAAAGTGTCCCCTTCTTTTGCGAGACGAATGCAAATATCCTCGCCATTAGGATTGCCACTGACGCCCAAATCGTGCGCGCCCATTGGCAGCGTGTATTTAAGAGAAACGGCATTTCCAAGATCTACAATCGGATTGATATATGGCATTCCTTTCCCCTTTGCGATGCGAGTGAAAAGCGCCTCGATAGAGCAAAGATATTTGTTGGGATTGATTCCAAGCGCGCGAAAAGCCTCTCTATACGGCAGAATTTCCGCCTCTTCCTTAACCTTCTTCCCCTCGAAATGTGCTGCCGCCGTCTGAATGCTCTCGCCAAGCAGTTTCTCAATCTCAGGGTACGCCTTGCTATTATCTATTCCCCTTGCCATAACAACGCCGAAGCAGGCATTTGGCAACTTATCAAAAATCTCTTTTTCCACTCTGAAATACATACTTATTCCTCCTGTTAATTGAATTATGGATCTCTTTATTGATCTTGTTATTACCTATTATAACACGCATATCGCTCTATATCACTTAATCATCTCCTCTGTTCGCTCCGTTGCTGCAAAGCCCTATTAAGCAAATCGAGGAAATCAGCGAACACTGATTTCCTCGATTTTTTCAATATTTGATTGCTTTATCATGAATCATCTTACCCCCATGTTTACTTGATGATTCATTTGATTAAGATGTGATGCAAATAGCCTTATTGCTTATTTGCCTGCGTTGCTTGCATGTAGCTTTGCTAATTGCTAATTACATGCTGCGCTTTCTGTTCAGCAAGAG
>CAVIGM010000058.1:0-1094 GCA_963642455.1 Anaerovoracaceae bacterium
ACCTTGATCTCAAAAGTGTAATACATCCCGCTATTAAAGATTTGTATTTAATTGACAAGAAGGTAGGCAGTGACCTTACCGTAACTCTTATTGAGTATATTAAGCACCATCAGAGCATACCTGACACGGCTAAGGATTTGTTCATTCATTACAATACATTAAAACACCGCTTGGAGAAAATCCATGAATATACAGATTTCCAACAAGCGGATTCTAATGAATCATTCAGAATAATGATGTCCGAGAGGATATTAAATTATTATGGCTGGGGCCTTCTTGATTGATAATGGATAGCAGTATTCTCTGTAAAAGCCATATCTCCAAGTTCGACACCTGCAGGTAGTTCAACGGAAGCAAGCTTCTTGCAGGCAAGGAAAGCCATTGTGCCTATTCTTTCAACATTTGAAGGAAAAACAACTTGTTCCAGGCTCTCGCAGCCACTAAAGGCTCCATCCTCAATTTGCTTCACGCTATCAGGCAGGACTATCGATTTAAGTCTCTTGCAGCCTGCAAAACACATAAGTTCAATCTTTTCAATTCCGTCAGGGAGCTTAATTCTTTCAAGCTCCCTGTTATTTACAAAGGCTCCCCTCTTGATTCTCTTGATTGTATCTGGGATGACAAGTTCTCTAAATCCGCACTCGTTGAAGCAATCCGCAGATATTTCTTTAAGGCTTGAAGGGAAATTGATTCTACGCAAGCTATTGCAGATGCAAAAGGCCGCGTCTCCGAGCCTTTCTATATTCTCACCAAGCTCAACACTCTCGATTTTCTTGCACTCATAGAAAATGCGATTTCCGATTGATGTAATCTTGCAATCATCGATTGTATTCGGTATTACGACATTTCCAGTAAGCTCGCTTTCTCCGATGTAAGAGTTGATGCAAAGGCCTTCAGAATTGCTGCGATCCTCTTCATAGTCCCATTCAGAATTAGCCTTTACCAAATAAAGGTCCTTTGCATTATACAAATTGTTAATGTTCTCCGATTTGACAAGTTGCTCATCTAACCACAGAATTCTCAAATTCGAATCTTCATCAATTCTGACTCTTATTATGTCTTGGTTATTTGATTTTACTATATAATCACGATTC
>CAVIGM010000058.1:1104-4471 GCA_963642455.1 Anaerovoracaceae bacterium
TTCTTATTCATCTATTACCTTTAGTTCAATTTATATGCTTCTTCGAATGCGTCTGATATTGCAACAGCAACCGAACCGAATTTCTTGTTCGTGCCTATTACATGAACATTCTCTATGCCTGCCTCTTCAAGCTCTTGCGCATAAGTCTTGCCACGCATACCCAGCGCTATGACAATATTATCATAAGAAATGGTCTTATTGCTTCCGTCCTTGAGTTCAAAGGTGCATTCCTCGTCGTCGATTCTAACAAGCTTGTGTTCTGAATTCAACGACAGATGGCCTATACGATGCATTATATCAATAATGTTCTGGAAATGCTCCGCATGTGCGAATTCCGCAAGCATCTCGTATACTTCAACAGTGTTTCCGTTTGCATCAAGGTATTCTGCAGTTTCCAAGCCTGACATTCCGCCTCCGAGTACAAGAATTTTCTTTCCCCTAAGAGGTTCTTCAGCCTCAAGCACCTGCTCTACAGTGAACGCCTTGCCAGCCTCTATCGCATTCTGAAGGCCCTCTATAGGCGGCATACTTGCATTTGTTCCCGCAGCAACTAATACTGCATACGGATTATCTGCTTTTATATCCGTCGGCGTCGGATTTACTCCCATTTCAATTTCAACCCCAAGCTTTCTAATCTGCGTCTCAAGATACTGATTAAATTTCTGCATCTTCGCCTTGCATGGTGGCAGACTTGCAAGTCTAAATAATCCGCCAAGCTTAGACTTCTGCTCATAGAGCTTTACCACAAAGCCTCTTGTGGCGAGCACTCTTGCAGCCTCCATTCCTGCAGGGCCTCCTCCTACGATAACAACTTTGCGGTTATTTCCGTCTTTCACAAGCTCCTCGAATTCCGTTTCTCTCCCGCCGAGTGCATTTACAGCACATTTCGCATTAGCATAGAAAAGAGTCTTCATGCAATTAAGACAAGAAACGCAAGGCCTTATGTCCTCATCCCTTCCCTCAAGCGCTTTATTTGACCATTCTGGGTCAGCAAAATGCTGTCTTGCTGATCCTACGAAATCGCACACACCATCCTCAAGGAGTTTCTCCGCAAATTCAGGATCACGTATTACAGATGTGCATACAACTGGCAAGCTTGTGATTCCCTTAATTCCGGCTGCAAGCTCAGTCTTCCAGCCTTGTTCAAAACCAACCGGCTCCCATGCAGTATTCATCGTCTCGTAAATTCCCGAGCTTACATCGATTAAATCAACACCTGCTGCCTCGAACATCTTTACATATTCCTTGGAGAGTTCAAGTGTGATTCCTTCTTCTTGTGCTAATCCGTTATAATCCAAATATTCGCAGGCACTCAGTCTGATTCCGATTGGGAAATCCGCGCCGCACTCCTTGCGTATTCCCTCAATTATTTCTATTACAATTCTTGCTCTTCCCTCGGCCGAGCCACCATATTCATCAGTTCTCTTATTAGTATATGGGCTCAGAAATTGGTTCAGAAGATAGCCATGAGCTGCATGGAGTAATACGCCGTCACAGTCTGCTTTCTTGCTTCTTACAGCTCCGCTTACAAATTTGTCAACAATGTAGTCAATATCTTCCTTGGTCATTGGGTGGATTGGCTGGTGCACGCACTGGCATTCAACATCGCTTGGCGCAAACATTCCCTTTCCCGTGTTAAGCTCATCGCTTCCTTGTCTTCCGGGATGATATAGCTCAACAAAGAATTTGCAATCATATTTATGCAGCACCTTCATCATCTCTGCCATAGGAGCAATTTGAGAATCCTTATCAATGCACATGTTTCGAGGGTTAGCACGGCCAGTAGTCGAATCAACGGAAACAGCCTCGCTCATAACAAGTCCTACACCGCCTTTGGCTCTTGCCTCGTAGAAAGCGATATCGGCTCTGCTTGCATCTCCGTTAAGCTCTGATAATCCATTTCCCATAGCCTCCATGACTATTCGGTTCTTAATCTCTAGCTTTCCAATCTTACATGGTGTTCCGAGAGTCTGTCGTCTCATATTTAACCTCCTACAACATTTCTTGATTTCATATCATATTCTACATTCCAATCGCTAACACTTTGTTGTTAGCGATTTCTATTTGCATGCTTATATTAACACATTTATTGTTATTCCGTTTCGATGTTGTCATCTATTATATCAGCCCTTAGGCAATCTTCCAACGGCAGAATACGGAGCATTTTCTCATCTAGTGAGCTTTTTTATTTCCTTCTCATTCTGCTTTGTAAAGTCAGAAAGTTCATAAGAGCGTATTCGTTCCTTAACCATATTCGGAACAACAAATCCATTTTTTACAAGTGCCGCAAGTCGATTGATGACAGTCTTATTTGTAACCTTAAGTTCTTTACTGACTTCAATAGGCGTGAATTCTCTTTTATAATTCTTTATGAGAAGCAAGAGTAATTCTTTCTCTTTACCTTTCAGATACGATAGGCTTCCTTCCAATTCTTCACCATTTGAACTCTCCGATAATTCACATACCTTATTTGAATACAGCAAAACCATGCGAAGAAAATAATTGATCCAAATCTCTGGGTGAGGCGGATTATCTCGTCCTGAATAATACATCGCAGGAAGCCCCATCTGGATGGATTCATAATATTCATCAATATCATACGCAAAATACTCTTCTAATGAGCCAATTCCGTTAAAACCATATCCATTGATATCTAAAATATAACCTGAGAGCAACCTCGCTGTTCGCCCATTTCCATCTTCAAACGGATGAATAGTTACAAGCTGATAATGAACTACAGCTGCGACTATGAGCGGATGATCATCTGTTGTATTCACGTATTCTACCAATTCATCCAACAAATCCGGTATATCAATATATTCTGGTGGAATGTAATCAGGATTTCCGGTTTGAGAATCGTATACCGCAAATAACACTCCGGGCGGCATTGGTCCTCGAAGTCCTATTTTTTCTTTTGAGGCTCCCTTTTCAACATACTTCTGTACATCTAATATCAGTTTCTTGGAAAACTGCTCTTTCTTAGCCGCCTTCTCTTCCAGATAATTTAGCGCAAGGAAATAGTTACGCACCTCCTGCTCCGGTTTAAGATAATGCTTTCGTTCATCACTATCTATAACCTCATCTACCTGCTTCTCTGATAAAGGATTCCCCTCAATTTTAGTAGATGCATAGGAACTTTTCTTTTTTGAATTTTTTCGCAGCTTACTTGCTACAGCAACAGGCAATGAAACCTCTGAAACTTTATACCTGTTTTTATCAATCTCCGTAATATACTTTAATATCTCATTTGACAAAATAGCTTTGATCATAAAAAAAGGCCCTCCTGACACATATATTATATCAGGAGAGCGCTAATTATTCCATTAAAATTACACTATTTTTTCACTATTTGCATTGTTCTTTCACA
>CAVIGM010000059.1:0-4053 GCA_963642455.1 Anaerovoracaceae bacterium
GACTTATGCCGTTAAACATGACGTCCGGACGGATATCCTGTGATCTTCCGATATATAATGTATGCACATCATTAAATATTGTTTCCGGCGTAACGATTTCTGCCTGATATATTACCTGGTTCGGATTATTTAGAGTAACAACACAATCAGGCGGTAGATTTTTTTGCAATTTTTTTATAATCGTTCTCATATGAAGATTCTCCTTGATACAAATTTTTTACAATCTAAACATGGATTTTTGAAATTCTTGTACAAACTCGAACATTTAAGCATGGAAAAGCCTTATATTACAAGGCCTTTTTTCATGCTTTGATTATATATGAAAGTGATGAACATATGCAAAATTTTACAAGAAAAACATTGCAATATTGTGAATAAAAGTCGACCGTTGTTGTAATTTATTCCAATGATAAGGAAATTTTCTACAAGTACAATTGTATATGACAAGGATATTGTATATCCGCAACGAAATAGTAATAGTGCGTATAGGAGGTAAAACCGTGGAAAACAAAATTAGCACTTACACAATTCAGTGCCCTGTAACATTTGGCGTCGATGCAATCGAGACGCTGGGACAGGACGTTAAGATGTTCGGAGCAAAGAAAGTATTTGTTTTATACGACAAGGGAGTAGAAGCTTGTGGAATATCCGACAGAGTTCTCAATATCCTCAAAGAGGTAGGCGTTGAGGCACAAGGATACAACGATCTTCAAGGCGAGCCTATCGCAGCGAATGTCGATAAGGCTGGTGATGCGGCAAAGGAATTCGGCGCTGATCTTATTATCGGCGTAGGTGGAGGCGTGGCAATGGATACAGCGAAGCTTGTTTCTGTACTCCTTGCTAATCCGGGATCCATTGAGGAATATTTCCTCTCAAAGGGCGTATTCTTCACATTAACTAAACATGCTCCTGTAATTGCGGTAACTACAGCATCAGGAACGGGCGCTGAGTCAACTTGCGTTGCGGTCGTATCAGATAATGATCATAACAAGGACGGAGTAATTTGCGCATGCAATAAGGCAATCGTAGATCCTAAGCTGACAATTACAGCACCTCCACATGTTACGGCTAACAGCGGACTGGATGCTCTTGCCCATGCAGTAGAAGCATACAGTGCAGGCGCTCTTGACCCTGTAACCGGAACAGGAAACGATCCATTCAGCAGCGTAATCGCGCTGGAGGCAATTAAGCTGATTATTGATAATCTGGAGAAGTGCTACGATGACGGAAGCGACATTGATGCCAGAATTGCTCTTTCCAAGGCAGCGAACTGGGCAGGAATTGCATTCTCCAACACAGGAGTACATTTCGGACATTCCGCGGGACACGAAATTGGCGCGGTGTACGGCCTTCCACATGGACTTGCGTGTGCTTGGACTCTCCCGCTCACAGTATATAAGACCGCGGAGTTTGACAAGGAGAGAGGCATAAAGATGGCTCAGGCGATGGGTCTTGATGTAAGCGAAGCAGATTCCGCTGAGGAAATTGGAAAAGCGATGCAGGAGAAAATCATTGGCATTATGAAGCACTGCAATATTCCAACAATGTCCTCAAAGGGAATCACAAGAGAAGCGGCAGCTGCTTGCGCGGGAGATGCCATCAAGCATAACGGATTTTTCACTAACACGATTAAGCCGATTTCGGAGGCAGAGTTTGCTGAAATTATCGGGGAAATGTTTGATATAAGTGAGACACTCTAATAAATCTATGCACAAATAAAGGATTTCATATCAGAACTTAGGAGGTAAGAAAATGAGTCAGTTAATGGGAGTTTTTGAAAAGATGGAAGATGCTGTTGATGCAGCATATCAGGCATACGTTGAATTAAGCGCTAACTTCAGCACGGAAGAGAGACAGGCTTTCATTGATGCCATTAAGGAGGAAGCACTTAAGGTAGTTAATGAAGAGACGAAGGCGGAGTTTGAGGAGACCGGTTACGGCAGGCTGGATGAGAAACTGGTAAAGAACTATGGCTCTATCGCTGAGAATCCTGGAACAGAGAGCCTGCATCATAAGGTTATGGCAAGCGGCAAAGGTGTTACCGTAGAATTCGCTGCACCGGTAGGGCTGGTAGGCGCTCTTACCCCGGTAACGAATGGCCTTGTTACTGTAGCTTGCAACACGATGTCAATGCTCGCAGCAGGCAATACTATTGTATTCAACCCACACCCAGCAGGAAAGAAAGCTGCTGCCAAGACCGTTGATCTGATTAACAGAGCGGTAACGGCTAAGGGCGGTCCTGCAAATGTATGCACATGCATATCCGAGCCAACCAAAGATTCTCTCGGAATTATTATGGATTCTCCTAAGGTTTCTCTGATGATTGGAACAGGCGGCCCTGGAATGGTTGCTACTCTGATGGCAGGAAACAAGAAGGTTGTTGCGGCAGGTCCGGGAAATGTTCCTGTTGTAGTTGATGAGACAGCAGACGCAGTTCAGGCTGCACAGACCCTTGCAGGTTTCGTGCCATTCGAGAATAACATGCTTTGCATTACAGAGAAGGTGGCATTCGTAGTTGAATCTCAGTATGACACATTCATTAAGACAATGCAGGAGTGTGGCGCACGTCTTCTTACGAAGGAAGAAGGAGAAAAGGTTACCGCAAGAATGATTTCCGCAAACGGCCGTGGTGGATTTGATCCAGACAAGAAATTTGTAGGAAAGGACGCAAATGTTGTGCTCAAGGAAGCCGGAATTGAAGTTGACGAAAGCGTTGATTTGAAGCTTGCCATCATCGAGTGCAATATGGGTGATCCATATGTAATGTGCGAGCAACTGATGCCGGTATTCCCTGTAGTTAAGTGCAAGGATTTCGAAGAGGCAATGAACTGGGCTATCGAGGCTGAACACGGATATCATCACTCCGCAGCTATCTGGACGAAGGATCTCAGCAGAGCAACGAAGTTCGGAAGAAGAATCGGCGTAACATGCCTTGCAATGAACGGACCTACAGTAGGAGCTACCGGCGTAGGCGGAACAGGCTTCGGTTCTTCGACAATCGCAACAACAACAGGTGAAGGCTTCACAACACCTAATACGTTTACGCGTGTTCGCAGATTCGCAATGTGTGGCGGCGACGGATACATAGGATAAGAAAGATATCTCCTTTGCCGGGGCTTTGCCATTATCTGCCCCGGCACATTTTTTCAGAAAGAGGAATTGCTATGTATAGAAACATTGAGGAATTTGTAAATGAGACTGTCGGAATGAAACTCGGCGTTAGAGCGGGCGTTGTTGCGGCAGCGGATTCTCACATTATGGAAGCGGTAGTTGCGGCAAAGAACGACGGAATAATCAAGCCGGTACTCCTCGGAGATAGGGCGAAAATAGAAGAAGTAATCGAAAGCTTTAATGAGCCGGTTACAGATTACGCTATCGTAGATGTTGCGGATAATGAGGCAGCTGTCGCTAAAGCAATAGAAATGGTCAAGGCTGGAGAGCTGGACATTCTTGTCAAGGGGCTTATCGACACGGCAACCTTGATGCGCCAGATGGTCAGAAGTGAGACAGGAATTCGCAAGGGACTTGTCTCTGTATGTGGGGTATTTGAATTCCCTAAATATCATAAGCTGCTCGGAATGACAGATATGGGAATTAATATGTTCCCGAATGTTGAACAGAAGGCAAAGATTATCGAGAACGCTGTTGGATTATTAAACAAAATCGGAATCGATAATCCTAAGGTTGCGGTTCTCTCCTCTGTAGAGAAAGTTAATCCGAAGCAGCCGGATACGGTAGATGCCGCCGCCCTGAAGGAAATGAACCAGAAGGGTGAAATTGCGAACTGTGTAGTTGAGGGACCAATCTCTCTCGATCTCGCGCTTCAGGAGGAATCCGCAAAAATTAAAGGTTACGAGAGCCCTGTTGCAGGAGACGCGGACGTTCTTATCTTCCCAGACATCGTTGTAGGAAATATTGCAGGAAAAGGAATGGGTCTGTTTGGGGATGCGCAGAGTATGGATGTAATTCTCGGTCTTGAGGTACCGGTCGTATTCGGTTCAAGAGGAGGCCCGTCGAAGGGAAAGTATAATTCCATGTGTCTTGCCGCAAGAC
>CAVIGM010000059.1:4063-4442 GCA_963642455.1 Anaerovoracaceae bacterium
ATGAATACTCGGAGGAAAAACAAATGAAAGAATATACAATTTTGTGCCTTAATTTCGGTTCAACATCTACCAAGATGGCCGTTTTTAAGAATAATGATCAAATCTGGGTTAAAAATTTTACGCCGGGAACAGAGGAGTATCCTAAATTCAAAACAATCAAGGAACATCAGGCTTTCGCCAAAGAGTTGATTCCACAGGAGCTCGCCAAGGTGGGACTTAAGCTGGAAGATATTGATATATTTGCCGCAAGAGGCGGCGCTCAGGTGTTCATAGAATCCGGAGCATATGCGATTAACCAGAAAATGTTTGACGATACAGATAGATTCGGCGGAGATTCGCATCCGGGCAAGCTGGCAACAAGAATCTGTTATGAATACGG
>CAVIGM010000060.1:0-4419 GCA_963642455.1 Anaerovoracaceae bacterium
GCATCGCCTTGCCAAGGCGAGGGTCGCGAGTTCGAATCTCGTCTTCCGCTCCAATCATGCAGATGTCGTATAATGGTAATACCTCAGCCTTCCAAGCTGAAGCCGCGGGTTCGATTCCCGCCATCTGCTCCATTTTTTTTAGAAAAAGTGGACATTGTGGGTCCATAGCTCAGCTGGATAGAGCAACGGCCTTCTAAGCCGTGTGTCCGGGGTTCGAGTCCCTGTGGGCTCACCATTTTTTTACTACGACATGAGGTTGTTGGGGTATAGCCAAGCGGTAAGGCAACGGACTTTGACTCCGTCATTCGTAGGTTCGAGTCCTGCTACCCCAGCCAAATACGACCCATTAGCTCAGGTGGTAGAGCACTTGACTTTTAATCAAGGCGTCCGGAGTTCGAATCTCCGATGGGTCACCAATTTATTTAACACAGCATCCGGAGAGGTGTCCGAGTGGTTTAAGGAGCTGGTCTTGAAAACCAGTGATCCTGAAAGGGACCGTGGGTTCGAATCCCACCCTCTCCGCCAAGCACCATCAGTCTGGAGAAGTACTCAAGAGGCTGAAGAGGACGGTTTGCTAAACCGTTAGGGTTCGTTATAGGGCCGCATGGGTTCGAATCCCATCTTCTCCGCCACTATTTTATATAGGGGCATAGCTCAGTTGGTAGAGCAGCGGTCTCCAAAACCGCGTGCCGAGGGTTCGAGTCCTTCTGCCCCTGCCAAATTTCGGGGTGTAGCGCAGTTTGGTAGCGCAACTGGTTTGGGACCAGTGGGCCGCGGGTTCAAATCCTGCCACCCCGACCAATACTTCTTATCCGATGTGGGCCATTAGCTCAGTTGGTCAGAGCATCCGGCTCATAACCGGCAGGTCCTGGGTTCAAGTCCCCGATGGCCCACCAATTAATTTAATATCTATTATGCCCAGATAGCTCAGTTGGTAGAGCAGAGGACTGAAAATCCTCGTGTCCTTGGTTCAATTCCGAGTCTGGGCACCAAAAAACTCTCATGATTTCATGAGAGTTTTTTTCTATATAGCGACGCTTTAGCCAAGCGACTCTTTAACGCTTCTTTGGGCAATTCTTTGTAACAATCACATCAGCATCCGTTCCGCAGACCTTTTCTATTAGCACATCTCCGATTTCGACAGGTGCCGCAATTTCGATTGCCTGAATTTCCTTCATTACATCGAACATCATTGCCTTTGGGATAGGCATATTAGTCTTAACCGGGCATTTGTCCGTTGTGGAGCCTGTGATATAGACTGATGATGTAACTGTGCGAACAGGGGATATTGCTTCGGCCTTGCCATATTCTTCGCCACGAGGGCAGGAATTGCCGCTTACTTTATAATTATTATTCTCATCTACGTCGAGATGACAGCCCTTAGGGCAGCAAATACATATCATCTTCATTTCTGTCCCTCCATCGTTTCAGACTTGGTATCAGCCGTCACATCAGCACTGATGTCTTCAATGCTGATTCTTATCTCGCCGTCGGCCTTTGCGAGCATATCCTTGGAAATTTGGATTCTTTGCATTTCGCCAGGAGCGAGATTTGCCTTCTTATATTCTGCGAGCAATTTGTCCTTGCTTTCGATTCTGAGAATTGCATGTTCGAAGACATCCTTGACTCTGAAGGAAATTGTGACTTTGTCATAAGAGCAAGGCTTGTGAATTCTCTGCGGAAGGGTATAGCCGACACCCCAGCCAGGTTTCACAGAAATATAATCAACTGAGCCGTTGCTTAGGTTCTTGACGTATTCGGCTGCGGCTGCACCTGCGCGCGTGCTTTCTTCACTAACGAAATCAACAAGGTCGTGGACATGCGCAACATTACCGCATACGAAAATTCCCGGAATATTCGTTTCGAGGTTCTCATATACGACAGGGCCCTTGGTCTTAGGATCGAGGGTGATGCCGGCATTATTGCTTAGCTCGTTCTCGGGAATCAGTCCCACGGAGAGCAGGAGAGTATCGCAGTCGAAGACCATTTCCGTATCAGGAATAGGATTTCTGTATTTGTCGACCTTGCAGGCAACGACCTGCTCAAGCCTGTTCTTTCCTCTGATCTCAGTTACTGAATGCGAAAGATACAAAGGTATATCGAAGTCGTTGAGGCACTGCACAATGTTCCTGTTAAGGCCGCTTGAATAAGGCATAATCTCTATGCAGGCGAGAACTTTGGCGCCTTCGAGTGTCATTCTTCTTGCCATGATAAGACCGATGTCTCCGCTTCCGAGAATTACAACTCTCTTGCCAGGCATATAGCCATCGACGTTTATATGCTTCTGGGCAGTTCCTGCGGTAAAAACTCCGGCAGGGCGAGAGCCCGGAATGACAACGCCGCCACGAGGCCTTTCGCGACAGCCCATTGCAAGAATTATAGATTTGGCTTTCTCGATTCGATAGCCGTATTTCTTGCTTGTCATATGGACCTCGAGATTAGAGTTAATATCAAGAACCATGGTCTCAAGACGAAGCTCTATATTAGTATCTTCGAGCTTGTCGATGAAACGCTGGGCGTATTCAGGGCCTGTCAGCTCTTCCTTAAAGGTATGCAGGCCGAAGCCGTTGTGTATGCACTGATTAAGAATTCCGCCAAGCTCGTTGCTTCTCTCGACAAGGAGTACATGCGAGAGGCCGTTTTCTTTGGCACTAAGCGCTGCGGCAAGTCCGGCAGGGCCGCCACCGATTACTATGAGGTCATACATTATTTGTTTCCTCCTTTTGTCAGCATCCATGAGCCGTGCTCGTCCATAGGAATCTCGTCTTCGGGTATGTTAAGCTGCTCTGCGATTATTTTCATGATTTGTGTGCTGCAAAAGCCTCCCTGGCATCTGCCCATGGAGGAGCCAACGCGCCTTTTGACGCCGTCGAGACTGCGAGGCGGAATAGGGCCGTGGAAGGCATCGAGAATTTCGCCTTCGGTTATTGTATTGCAGCGGCAAATTACATGGCCGTATGCAGGATGCTCTTCTACGAGCTTTTGCTTAGCTTCGACGGATAGCTCATTGAAGCGTATTCTTGAACGGTCACAGACGAAATTGTCTCTTTTGTCAAGCGAAAGAGAGGCCCTCTCAAGAAGAGCTACAACATATTCGCCGATGGCAAGAGAAGAGGCAAGACCTGGGGAGCAAATTCCTGCGCAGTCAATGAAATGAGGTGCTTCTGGAATTTCTCTTATAATAAAATCATGCTTATCTGTTCTTGCTCTTACGCCAGCATAATTACGAATGTTCTGCGAGAAATCTATGCTTGGTACGGATTTGGAGCCTGCCGTCTTAACGTATTTGAGGCTGCTTGCGTCGGTTGAGGTATCCTCGCCTTCGACGACTTTCATATTAGGACCGACAAGAAGATTGCCGTGTACGGTCGGAGTGACGAGAACACCTTTGCCCTCATCGTCCGGGCACTGGAAAATGGTACGGCTTACTCTTTTACCTTCGGGCTTGTCGAGAAGATAGTACTGCCCAACGGAAGGCACCATCGTAAAATCGTGAGGAGCGACCATATCGTGAATTACATCGGCATAGATGCCTGCGGCATTTACCACATAAGAGGCTTTGACCGTCTTTGAGCCTGCCTTTATAAGATATTTATCATCCTTGCGAGTGATTGACTTAACCTCAGAATTAAGAAGAAGCTCGCAGCCGTTCTTCATTGCGGTCTCGACAAGTGCGAGGCACAAATCCCAAGGGCACACAATTGCCGAGCTTGGTACATAAAGGGCAGAGCAGATGTCCTTCGAAAGGTTAGGCTCAAGCTCTCTTGCCTCGTCGCCACTTATAATACGGCAATCAGAAACGCCGTTAATCTTCGCCTGGCTCTCGAGCTGCTCAAGTGTATATATCTGCTCCTCGTCAAAGGCTACAACCATTGCGCCACATTGCTTATATGGAACATCGAGCTTAGGGCAGAGCTCCTTGGCAAGCTTCGCTCCGCGAACATTGAGCTTAGCCATCAGGCTGCCTGGCTTAGGGTCATAGCCTGCGTGAATTATCGCAGAATTGGCCTTAGTTGCACCGCAAGAAACGTCATTGCATTTCTCGATTACTACGGTCTTAAGATTGTACTTGGATAGCTCAAATGCGACAGCCGCACCTGATATCCCGGCACCGATTATTGCAACATCGTACATAAATCAATCTCCTTAATTCGTTTTAATTCGTCTTGAATTCGTTCTGAGTTCGTTCTGAACTCGTTCTGAACTCGTTCTGAGTTCGATCTGAATTCGATCTGAATTCGTTCTGAACTCAGTCTTATTTAAGAATATCCTTTAAGCGGGGCCGTGTAAAGAATTGATTGCAAAAAAACATTTCTTCGGTCGCAACTTAGCGTCAAGGGCAAGCACGAACGTCAGCAAAGGCCCTTCAAGAAGCAGTCGCCGCGCGAAGTGCGATCAAGAGCTTCTCAAAGGTAAGCC
>CAVIGM010000061.1:0-4335 GCA_963642455.1 Anaerovoracaceae bacterium
CTCGGCTCGGCTCGGCTCGGCTCGGCTCGGCTCGGCTCGGCTCGGCTCGGCTCGGAGCATGTACATTTTTTCACAGGACGTCAAGTCGTACACCACATATCATGTTTACCACATATAAGACCTGGTCACCGGAGGCGAGGACAGATTTGTCTTGCCCTCGGTTTTTTTAGTACAAAATAAAGGAAAGTTGACAAGATGAATTCAGAAGGTACCACTAAGACGGATAAGAAGTATAAGAAATATAGCAATAGAAAGCTTATTGCAGCGGTGCTTACCATTGCGACCGTGTTCGTTATTGCTGTTATAGCGATAACTTATGTGCGCATGAGCAAGCAACTTTATAATGAATCGGTCTCGCAGCTTACCGAGATGACATCGCAGATGATTGAGCGCCTTGAGGCTCAGATAGATTATCAATGGTCACATGTCAAGAAGACAAGAGCGCTGCTCGAGGATGAAGGATCGCTGACGGCTCAAGAGACAGGCGAGATTTTTGTGCATTATGAAAAAATGCTTCCTCTGGAGGGACGAACACTCAAGTTCCTCGCGCTTGATAGTGACGGAAATTATTATTCGAACAACGGAGCGCAAGGCAAATGGTCGGAAGTGTCTTCACTTGTAGATCTTGAAAGGCAGAGCTTCGTCTACACAAGCGCGGTTGATGGCCAAGATTATATGGCGTTTGCTATGAAGCCGACAAGTTCAATCACCATAGACGGACATGATATAACGAGAGTTATTTTGATTAGGCCGATGTCGGAAATGGAGAGATACTTCAAGTCCTCCGCTTATGATGGAAATAATCTGACTTTTATCGTGGACATCAAAGGAGAATACCTATACGAAGCGGGACAACTTGAAGGTGTAGAGCACGACGGATCGAATATATTCGAGTGCCTCAGAAGTCACGAGCTTCCGCATTTAGGATATGAGGATTTGCTTAAGGCGGCAGAGACCGGAAATAGCATCGCTTCTGATGTAAAAATTAACGGAAAAGACTATTTCTTCGTATATGATCCGCTTCCTCAATACGACTGGGGCGTGGTTCTTATCGTGTCGGATGACGACGTAGCAGTCGGCGCGCACGAAATGGTATCTTACAGCCTTAAGCTTTTCGTTTTCCTTGAGCTACTGGTCGTAGCAGTGGCAACATTGATAGCTTATTTCATTATACGCATTCAGAAGAACAACATCCTTCTTGAAGAATCCGAAAAGAACGAAAAGATTCTGACGGACGCAAATGCGAAGCTAACAACGGCAAGGGATGATGCTGAAAATGCACTGGAAGTTGCGAATAAGGCGACGAAGCAAGCCGAGAATGCTCTGGAAGTTGCCAATGAGGCGACGAAGGCAAAGAGCCAATTTCTTGCCAATATGTCCCACGACATACGCACCCCGATGAACGCAATCATCGGAATTTCCAAGCTGATTGAGCATGACATGGACAATCCGTCGAAGCTTGAATATTATGTCAGAAGACTTAATACGACCGGGCAGTACATGCTTGGACTGATTAACGATATTCTCGATATGAGCAAAATCGAATCAGGCGAGATTCAGCTTAGCTATGAACCAATCAAGATGGCGGATCAGGTAGGTCAGATTGAGAGCATCATACGTCCGCAATGCAACGACAAGCAGCAGGAATTTACCGTTAACGTACACGATGTTAAGCACGAGTATCTGATAGGAGACAGCCTCAGGCTGCGACAGGTTTTCCTTAATCTCCTGACAAATGCGGTTAAATATACGCCATACGGAGGCAAGATTAGTTTCGAACTTAGGGAAATTCCATGCGATAATCCTAAGCTTGCGACAATTTGCACCTCGGTAAGGGACAACGGTTACGGAATGTCGGAGGACTTCCAAAGACGCATGTTTGAATCTTTTACAAGAGAAGAAGGCTCCGTTACAAATAGAATACAGGGCACGGGTCTTGGCCTTGCAATTACGAAAAGCATTGTGGACATGATGGGCGGCACGATTAAGGTTGAGAGCCAAGTAGATAAGGGCTCGTGCTTCGATGTGCAGCTTACTCTCCCGATAGACCAAGAGACACCGAAGTTGCCTAAGGTAAAAAAGGTAATGCTTGTTTCGGGCGAGGAATCGCTTGTGTCAAATGTGTCGAATATTATGGGCACGGTATATAGCAATATCGAGTTGCTGACGACAAGCACTATAAATGAGGCGATTGAAGCGCTTAAGGATTTCGATGCGGATGTCATCCTTCTCTCTGAGATTGTGGGAATAGAAGCGCAGGCCGAGAATGTCCGTAATCTCCGAAGCCGTGCGGCAAACGCAATGGTATTTTTCTGCTATACACCTACACAGCGCGAATACGTGAGAGACGCCTTGGCATTTATAGATCTGGATGGATTGATTGCAAGACCTTTCTTCGTGGAGAATTTGATCAATGCGATTGAACAGGTTCGCAAGAGTGATGACCCGGCGGTTCCTTCGAATATTGTTTCGTCGCTGAGTGGCAAGCGCTTCCTCTGTGCCGAGGATAATGAGATTAATGCCGAAATCTTAGAGGCGCTGCTCGATATTCAAGAGGCGAGCTGCACGATTTATCCAAATGGAGACGAGCTTGTTAAGGCCTTCGCTGATGTGAAGGAAGGAGAATACGATGCTATTCTGATGGATGTGCAGATGCCGATTATGAATGGTCTTGACGCGACAAGAGCAATTCGAACAGGCGCAAATCCGCTCGGAAAGAAGATCCCGATTGTTGCCATGACAGCCAACGCCTTTGTTTCGGACATTCAGGAATGTCTTGACGCAGGCATGGACGCGCACGTGTCAAAGCCGATTGACATCAAGACGCTCGAGCATGTGGTGATCGACGTGACAGAAAATCGGGGGGGGTCGCTCGAAGATTAAGAAAATCATAATGGGCGGCAGGTAGGCGCTCCTGTAGCTTTATTGATCATATGCGCTACACTGTTTGTGATAAAAAAAGAAGATACAGTGAAAAATTCGTATCTGCAGCAAATTTCTGCTTGCAAAGTAAACATCGTGTTGCTAATATATATTCGTAATGATGCGGAAGCTACATTTTAATTGAAATTACCTCCCCCCCTATTAGGTAATAAATACAGCTTGTAGACATACGCAGATTAAAAAAGACTCCAGACATTTGTCTGGAGCCTTTTTTTATAATGTTGAATTGAAATGATTATTCAGCCTGAAGACTGCATACAAGATCCCAGAGCGCTGCAGCTGAATTGAAATTCTCAGGCAGCAGATCGTCAACATTGATCTCAACATCGAAGGTGTCATTAACCTCGGATACGATTGCGATAATGTCGAGGGAGTCGATGAGGTCGTCATCGATAAGGGTAGTCGCTGTCTCGAAATCAACATCAGGCTTAACCTCGCTCATGATTCTGATAAGTTCGTCCATATATGTTGCTCCTTTCTATGATATGTTAATAGCTTAAGCATAGGTTCAATCGCAACTCGGTTATAGTCAAAGCCGCAGGTTGCGAAAAAAAGTTACTCGTCCTCGCCAGCACCGTCGCCGCTTGCATCAGCCTCAGCTTCTGCTTCTTCAGCCGCGAGCTTTTCTTGTTCCTTGGCCTTCTTGTTTTCTCTAATCTTTGCACGGAAAATCAGTGCAAGAAGGAGCATAAGGAAGACGCATACAAGGGCAGGAACCAATTTCTGTCCAACCCAAACGCTGACTCTGTCAATTCTGATGCCGCACCACAGTCCGAGCAGGAAGAAAACAAGTGCCGCAATAACGCCTATAATAATCTTAGTCTTTTTGCTCATAGTTCAAATCTCCTTATATAGTATTATGTAGAATCTGCTGATATTGTAGTATTTGTGTTTGTAGCTGTTATGGTAGCAGCAATTGCTGCAGCCTCTGTTGTTAGTGCAACAGCTGCAAATGTTGTAATTATAATAATAAATAATTCCTTAATTATCAAGAGAAGCGTCTCAAATCGGCTCATCAAATAATCATGGGGTTAAGGTGATCGGTAATTAAAGAATGAAAAGTTGAAGAAATCAGTGTTCGCTGATTTCTTCGTATTATTTAACAGGGCTTTCTGTCGGAAGTAGAGTAAATATCAAACCGCAGAAGAGACCTTTGAAGCCCTTAAAGACGCTGCATAATAGGGAATTTAATCGGAAGAAGCCATCTGAGATGCTGCGTCGGCGCCTGGCAGCGCTTAGCAGCGCTTGGCAGCCCAGAGGGAGACGTTCGTTTCAGGCCTGCGGAGGGCTCTGTCCGTGAATAAATATTCATGAATTTCAAATCGACAGAATTATTCCGCCGACAGCGCTTCAAAATCGCAAAAACGAACGGAATTCGAAATGTGAAGATTG
>CAVIGM010000062.1:0-3969 GCA_963642455.1 Anaerovoracaceae bacterium
AAAACGCTCGATTTTCTCTATTTTTTTGAATCCCAACGCTTTGCCACGACTAAAGTGCGACTAAAGCGTAATGCTGTTCTTGATGGCTTCGAAGCTCTCTTCACTAAGTGCGTGCTCTATTCGGCAGGCATCCTCGCTTGCAATCTCCTCATCGACACCAAGACTTATCAGCCAATTTGTGAACCAAAGGTGCCTTTCGTATACTTGCGTAGCAATCGCGGTGCCGCTTTCTGTCAGGCTGATATATCCATGCTCTTTAACAACGATGAATTCCTTCTCTTTGAGATTCTTAAGTGCGACACTGATGCTTGCCTTGCTGTAGCCAAGCTCGGTGGCTATGTCTATTGCGCGAACAACAGGCAGCTTCTTACTAAGTATTAGTATTGTTTCCAGATAATCTTCAACTGATTCATTTAATACAGGTTTCATGCACTGCTCCTTATCTATATAATTTACGTTTCGTAATTTCTAATCCTCGCTGATTCCTTTTGACACTTACGGAAGGCCTCTTGCAACGAAGCGCCGCGATATGTCTCGAACCTTCACGGACAGTTTCTTGCAACGGCCCGCCGCGATTTGCGTCGGAATTTTTTTCGAAATATTTGCGGAGTCTTTTCCGAACTCCACAAGCAGTATAACACAAAAAAATCAAATAATAAAGAAAAAGTTATTGACAATTAACAATAGTTAGTCTAATATAACTAAGGAAGTTAGAGATAGCTTACCCAAATTATATCTAACAAACTTCACCTTACGGAATCTGACGCAGAGGTCGAAGCGAAAAGCGATACGGAAGACCGCGAAATTCATCACAGATAGTTCGTGGAGAACCGCCCGCAGACGCCGAGAGCCGACGCAGAAGATACAGAAATCATAAGCTTGCTTGGAAGGAGAAATGTCATGACACTTTTAGAAGCTGAATTAGAGAAGAAATATTCGATCAAAGAGATTAGAACCGATGATGATGAACTTGAGAAATTCCTTTTCTCACTCGGATGTTATACGGGAGAGGATATCTCTGTGATTTCAAGAAAGAAGAACAATCTTCTGCTTTCGATTAAGGGTGCAAGATACAATATTGATAAAGAACTAGGAAAGTCAATTTTAATTTAGATCGGGCCGAATCTGGCGAATCGAATCTGAATTACTGAGAATAAGAAATAGGAGGTAACTTTATATGAGGGTAGCGTTAACTGGTAATCCTAATAGTGGAAAAACAACCATGTATAATGCTTTGACAGGAGCAAATGAAAAGATCGGAAACTGGGCCGGCGTAACAGTCGACAGAAAAGAGAACGAACTGAAGAGTGCATATTATGATGCAGGCACAGGCGCAAACGTTGATGAAGCACAGAAGATGATAATGGTCGATCTTCCAGGAGCTTACTCAATGTCGCCTTTCTCATCAGAGGAGAGCATCACAAGCGCTTACGTTAGAGACGAGCATCCAGATGTAATTATAAATATCGTAGATGCTACCAACTTGAACCGAAGCTTATTCTTCACAACACAGCTTCTCGAACTTGGAATTCCTGTAATCGTTGCGCTTAACAAGAGCGATGCTAACGACAAGAAGGGTAATAAGATTGACGAGGCTAAGCTCTCAAATGAACTTGGCTGCCCTGTAGTAAGAACCGTTGCTACATCTAAGCAGGGACTTAAAGAACTTATAGACGAGTGCCTTGTTGTTGCTGGAAAAGAACAGAAGGCTCCATACGTTCACGACGAATATGATCTGAGAGACAAGGAAGCCGTAGAAGAGGCTGACAGAAAGAGATTTGATTTCGTTAATCAGATTGTTGAGAGAGTTGAGAAGAAGGCACAGGAAGCTGACCTCAAGACCTCACACGACAAATTGGACGATATCCTGACACATCCTGTATTTGGACTGCTGATTTTTGCAGCAGTTATGTTCGGAGTTTTCTATATTTCACAGGCAGAGAGCCCAATCGGACTTGGCAAATTCCTTGAAGGAATTCTGTCCGGATGGATTGAGAGCTTCCAGGGTTGGGCAGGCGATATGCTCGCAGATGCAAACCCACTGCTCTATGCAATTCTCGTAGATGGTATCATCGGAGGTGTAGGTGCCGTACTTGGATTCCTTCCTCTGGTAATGGTTATGTACTTCCTTATCGCACTCCTTGAGGACTGCGGATATATGGCAAGAGCAACTGTCGTTCTTGATCCTATTTTCAAGAAGGTTGGACTTTCGGGCAAATCCGTTATTCCAATGATCATCGGAACAGGCTGCGGAATTCCTGCCATCATGGCATGCAGAACTATCAGAAACGAAAGAGAAAGAAGAACAACCGCAATGCTTGCAACATATATGCCTTGCGGAGCTAAGCTTCCTGTAATCGCACTTTTCGCAGGAGCTTTCTTCCCAGATTCATCTTGGGTAGGACCTCTGATGTATTTCGTAGGAATTCTTCTTATACTCCTCGGTGCGCTGCTTATTAAGGCAATCACAGGAATGAAGTATAGAAAATCCTTCTTCATTATCGAGCTTCCTGAATACAAGGTACCAAGCCTCAAATTCGCTACACTCTCAATGCTCGAGCGTGGTAAGGCGTATATCATCAAGGCCGGCACAATCATCCTTGTATGCAATACTTTGGTTCAGGTTATGCAGTCATTCAACTGGCACTTCCAGCTCGTCGAGGAGGGTATGGAAAATACCTCAATCCTTGCAAGCATAGCAAACCCACTCGCATATCTGCTCGTTCCTG
Organism: Anaerovoracaceae bacterium; assembly: GCA_963642455.1. Lineage (GTDB taxonomy): Bacteria > Bacillota > Clostridia > Peptostreptococcales > Anaerovoracaceae > Crickella. The sequence continues at coordinate 2,730 of CAVIGM010000062.1, forward strand.
TTTGCGGCATTGCAGCATGGCAGCTCGCAGCAGCAGCAATCACAGGCTTTATCGCAAAGGAGAACGTAGTAGGAACACTTGCTACAGTATATGCACTTACAAGCTTCATAGATACAGAGGCATTAGAACTTACAGGAAGCGGCTCAACTGTTGCTACAGTTATGGGTCTTACAAAGTGCGCTGCACTCGCTTACATGATGTTCAACCTCTTTACACCACCTTGCTTCGCAGCTATCGGTGCTCTTAAGTCAGAGCTTCAGAGCAGCAAGTGGCTCGCAGGTGCAATTGGACTTCAGCTTGCAACAGGCTTCACAGTAGGCTTCCTCGTATACCAGGTAGGAACACTCATTACAACCGGATCATTCGGCGCAGGCTTCCTCGGAGGACTTATCGCAGTCATCGTATTCGCTGTAATTATCGGAGCTATTATCAAGAAGAACAATAGCAACTTCGAAGCAGAGTACCACCTCGGACAAGAGGCATAGTTGATGAAGGTCGACAGAGACCGACACAATTCAACAAAGGTCAATTAAGATTGACACAACATTGATAAAAAATGATAGATATTGATAAACACTGATTAAGAAAGGAGATTAAGGATATGGTAAATCTTATTGCCGGATTGATTGTAGTAATAATCGTTGGCGGGGCATCATATTACATATATAGCAAGAAGAAAAGCGGTATCAAATGTATCGGCTGCCCAAGCGCTAAATCCTGCCATAAAGCTAATTCTTGCTCCTGCTCTAAATCAAGTAGCACATGCTCTTGCTGCAATTCAAGCAGCAGCGAGCAATAGACCAAATTAATTCATCCATTACATTACTTCATAAATTACAACTTCATAAATTACAACAAAAGGAGGGATGCAATCGCAAGATTGCATCCCCTCTTTTTGTTATGACGCGCGAGCGCACCCTCAATACATCTTCGTCACTTCGCGCGACGATTGTTGCTTGTTGCTTGAAGAGCCTTCGCTGACGTTCGTGCTTGCTCTTGACGCTGGGCGCGACGCTTGTTGCTTGAAGGGCCTTTGGCGACGCCTGTACTTAGCGATTGGCCGAGGGCTTGTCCCTCGGACAGAGCTTAGTATCAGCTGCGTCGACAACGGAGCGAGAGCGTGCCTTCAAGCAACAGTTAGTCGCGCCTTAGCATCGGCTACGTCAGCAACTGCAGAGAGCGTGTCTTCAAGCAAGCTTTGCCTCGCTATTTTGGATTTTATTTGAAGCATGGTTGACAA
>CAVIGM010000063.1:0-3861 GCA_963642455.1 Anaerovoracaceae bacterium
ATGGATTAGCCACCTCATCAGACATTTGAATTTCATCAACGAAAAGATAATACTCGTCTTTGCTCTTTTCCACTTTCTCTCTTACATACGATGAAAGAATAAGCGGGTTACGATATTTAATATCTTTCGCAAGGTCAAGCTCAATCGTAATAATCTGCTCCTCTTTCACACCGTTTTCAATTAAATAATCTCGGTATATATTTTTAAGAAGATAGGATTTGCCACATCTCCTAATCCCGGTAATTACTTTCACTAAGCCGTCAAAACGATATGAAATCAATTGCTCAAGGTAACTATCGCGCTTAATTTCCATAAAATCCACTCCATCTCATTGAAAATTTCTGCCTATTTAGGTTTTTACAATCAATAATATACATGTTTTCTATCCGATTTTCAAGCTCTCACTGAAAATTGTAGCCCAAAAGGGCTTTTTTGTTCAATGAACCTAATCTGTTAAATTACCTCTTGAATTTATATTTTCCTTTTCCGTGACCGGACACTGGTTCAGATTGATTAAATCAGGGAAAGTGAACCGTGTGCCAAATGCGACACGTTCGTGTTCCCTTATTTTTCTCTGATTCTTCGGACATTGCGATTCATAAGATGCTGTCTGAAAAATATTTCCGTTCGTTTTTGGAGAAAATCGGCTCTGTCGGCGAAAACCAAGTCGTTGGAAGCTGATTCAAGCTTGTTCAACGCTCAGAAATCGCCGACAGCGCTTAAAAATCACAAAAACGAACGGAAATCAAAATGCGAACATTGAAGAGGCAGTCACGCAAGAGGCGAAGCCAATTAAGGCGGCGATTTGAATGAGGTGGATTGGAGGATGGATAAGTAGACCCAGTCAACACTTACCGAAGGTAAGATGTCAGACTGGGTCCTCATTATGCATTATTTAGCATTATTTAGCGTTCTTTAGCGCTATTTAGTATTACTTCGCACTTGTGAGTTAGTGCTTAGGAGCTATATTGTCGTCATCCTTCTTTGCGGTTCTCCCAGCATCAGGCTCCTCTGTGCTTTCGGCAATCTTATCTATCTTGGCTCTCTTTCCGAACTCCCCAATCGCGTCGACGCCGAGCTTTTTCATTTTGAAGATAAAAGCCGAGAGGGTAATAACCAATGTTCCGAGAACAACCGTCATTGCTACCCACACAACAGGTGTCTCGCTCTTCTGTGATTCGTACATTGCGAGGATGTCTGAAGGTGACATTGCCGCTGAGTCGGCAAAGCTTCCTGTTTGCTCATCAAAGAAGAACCATGCGGCCTTGCCGCTGCCGTCTGATGGCTTGAGCTTGACCATAGTATACTTCTTGTCGTCCGACTGTATTCCTTGAATTTTCTTGTCGCCGTATTTGAATGTCTTGCTGCTAAAGCCTGCAGGAATATCCTTCTTGCTCTCAACTAAGGTGTACTTAATTCCGTTAAGCTCAACTTCGATTGCTGCGTCCTTCTCCTCTTCCTTAGCGGCTTCTTCCTTCTGCTCTTCTTTTTCTGCTTGAGGATCATCGGAAGCCTCGGTCTTAGTCGACTTCTTGCTGCTGGATTTCTTGCTTGCCGAACTGCTGCTTGAGCTGCTGCTTGAACTGCTGTTATTTGCAGGCTCGGACACAGTTACATATCCTGTTGCACTACCCGGGTAAACATCAACCATATTGTAGTTAGACGCCGATTGTGTAACAGCTGTTACAGAGCCCGATCCTGTTCCTGTCGCTACTACTGTAGCACTTGCGCTCAATGAAGATACTCCGCTGTTATTAGTTATTTGGTATGACGATCCGTTTACAATGCTCAAATTAGATGAGCAGGTAAAATATCCAACCGCAACACCCCAGGTGTCGCCATAATACGTTGCAGTTACCGTAAAGGATTGTCCCTTGGTAACCGAACTTGGAACGCCGCTTATACTTACACTTGCTGCAGCCGCCTCTGTAGTGCTAAGCCACATCGAAGATATCATTACCACCATTAACGTTGCAATGCTTAGTAATATTTTTTTTGCCTTTGTCATCATTCTAATTCTATACCTCAGGTTATTCAGTGATTGTATATGTTCCAGCAATATGTCTCAGCATCATCATTACATCCGATGCTGTGATATTTCCGTCTTTATTTGCATCCATTGCCTTTGACTGGCTGTCTGTTGGCGAATATGTACCGGCAATCTTGCGAAGTGTAGCCATCGAATCGCTGGCAGTTACTTGTCCATCACCATTAATATCGCCCTTAACAACAACTCTCATGCTGCCTTGCAGCTCGTTGTTGGCATTATATACCTCAACAACAGCTCTGGTGCCGACCAATGTATCGTCGTTAATTTCCTCGCCCCTGAGGTTCTTAATCTTAATCGAATAGCCTTCCTTTGTCGCAAGCTGTGCCTTAAGCTCGCTCGTCTTAACACCAAGTCCGACCTTAGTTATATAACCGCTGTCGTCGGCATTTATATCAACGGATTTGCTCGTCAGATCGTCATCTGCGAACGCCGTCAATTCCACTTCTTCAACAGGCATATTGTCCGTAATCGTAAAAGGCACGAGCTTGTATCCGCTGTAATTACCGATTCCGTATATATATGCGTATGCAGTACCCCTTGCGGTATTTGCAATATATCCTACCTTGTAGTCAGTGCCGTTAGTCAGCACGGTATCGCCGATTGTCACTTGGACATCAGGCTTGTGCGCAACAGCCGCATTCTGGTACTGATAGTAACCGTTGGTGCCGATCATAACCTCGCAGTTATTGATTGATGAGCCCTCACCGTCTTTCTTGATATACCAGAAGTCGAGGTCGATTCTGCCACTAAGACCACTTACCGAACCGTCGCTTCCGTATTGCCAAATATCGAAATAGCCGTTCGTATACTCATTCTCATTATTATATTGTGCCACCCACAGCCTAATATTGCTGTTCAGCGAGCTATAGTTAATGTGATTATTGAGGAAGCTTAGATTTGCATACAGACCTGGCTTGTAGCCTCTGCTTATGCATGCATTAGCAAAAGCATTTGCGGTCGCTGTTGAGGTTGCCTTATCTCCGATGCCGTAGGTGTACATTCTTCCGCCATCGCCTGCACCTGCATACTCCCAATCCATGTAAATAGGAAGGTCGAGGTCCTCAGGACCATATCCTGCAGACGCAAGAATGTCCATAGCCTTTGTCGCTTCCTCTGCAGCTTCGCTTGCATTCGTAGCCTGCGAGAACATGTATACTCCAACCATAATGCCAGCGGCCTTAGCCCCAGCAATATTAGTCCTGAAATACTTGTCCTCGTGAAGCGAGCCCGTAGATCCATAGCCACGCCATCCAACTCTTATTATTGCGTAATCAACGCCGTTCGCCTTAGCTGCGACCCAGTTAATCGAGCCCTTGTCATTCTGATATTCAGAAACATCAATACCATCGACTATGAGGCAGTTAGAAAATCTTTCCTGATGGTACTTCGTCTTGTTGTTCCATTTCGCATAAGATGTGAATGTGCCCGCATAAACGCCAACAGACAGTGCCGCCATCGCCATGATCATAATTATTCCAATTGTCAATAATCTTCTTCTCATATAAAAATCCTCGTCAGAAACTCTGAAATTCATTAGATTCAACAGATTAAAGTTCATTGTATTATACGCTCATGGCGCACTCGAATCAAGGCGAGATTTGAGTGGGATGTGGGCGAATTCGCGAGGATGGATTGGCGGTGATTTGAATGGGAATCTGTAAGCGGATAATCGTTCGATATTCTGAAGATTATCCGCTGTTGTTAAGAATGAAGGCGGTTGATTCGCGCGGCGAATCGAATGCGAGTTGGCAAAATGGAAATTGGCGGGCGGAATTGGCAGAAGCGAGCGGTGGATTCGCGAGGATGGGAGT
>CAVIGM010000064.1:0-3741 GCA_963642455.1 Anaerovoracaceae bacterium
GACGCATTCAACAAGGGCCTCGAAATCGGAAAGGCAGCAAGAAAGTAGTTGCAGCGAAGAGCGAATTCGAAATTCGAGGAATTGGAATAGCTTCGAGCGAAGTTATTTCAAGGAATTGAAGCAGCGAAGTTACAGCTTAGTAATTCGCTGCAGGCGAAGCGAATTTGAAATTAAATAATGGAAAAAGGAAGCCGTATGGCTTCCTTTTTTTCGAGTCCCAACGCCTCACGCTTCAATTCTCTTTGGGGTGAAGAGGCGCTCTCGGCTTGAACTTCACGGCGACGCGAACTCGTGCCTCGACGCGCCTCGAACGAGCTCTTGGCTGCGAGCAAGGCACGCCGAAGCACGCCCGTGGCGTTGGGATTCAAAAAAATAGAGAAAATCGAGCGTTTTCGAGCCGATTTTCTCTACTCCTCTTCGTTGCGAGCCCCTGCGGCATGCGGCGCGAGGAACTTGGTTTCGACATTTATAGAGAAAATTGACCTATTTTGCATCGATTTTCTCTATTTTGGGCTGAACCAAGTTCTGAACTACCGAGAGCGCATCGTAAATCAGAATTTCGGATTTGCAGAGGATACTATCCAGTCAAGATTTCTTGAATTGTATTGCAAATAGCTATACAATGTCTTATAATCGACATTAGAAAGGATGGTGCTTATTATGGCAACTAAAAGCGCAAATGTAACGGCTCGTGTGCAGCCTGAAATTAAAAGACAGGCAGAGGAAGTTCTTGCTCAGATAGGCTTGCCTGTTTCGGTTCTGATTGATACCTTATACAGACAAATTATTATGACAGGGGGCGTTCCATATCCTTTGGCAGTTCCGAACTTGCCTACAAGGGACAATATGACGGAATCTCAATTCAATGCAATGATGGAAGAAGGATATCGTCAGGCAAAATCAGAAGAAGGTCTTTCTGTCGACGAGGCTTTTGCAAGAATTCGTGAGGATATTTGATTATGGCTTTGACAGATATGCCACTTAGTAATAGTAACTAGTGCAGCAAATATTAACGAAATTTAATCTTATTCGCCCCTCGAAACGCGAATTTGCGCTTGTAAAAATTGGAGGGGGTGGTACACTAAACTTATATTATTAGGAGGTCTGACCTCCTATCAACCGCGAGAATAAATAACCGAGATAAATAACACGGAGGAAACAATGAAAAAGAAATTATCGAGCATTAGCCTTATGCTTGTACTGATGCTCTCAATGCTCTCTGTGACGGCATGGGCAACAGATGGTACTTCTGCCACAAAAGATGTTGCAAGCGTCACAATCAACAAAACAACAACAAATTACACAAGCTTGCAGGATGCTGTCAATGCCGCAAGGACAGCCACAAGTAGTGTTACTATCACGCTGCTTGACAACGTGACCATTAATGAAACACTCGACCTCACTGGTGTGACTAAGCTGACTAATATTGTGCTTAATGCTAAGACGCTGACAGCTAACAACTGCACGGCACTGAAAATTGGTGGAAACGGCACTATTAATATTAAAGGTATAGCAGGCACAACTCACGGTGAAATTCAAGCAACTGGCAATAATTCATATGCGGTTGAATACGTTGGCACGGGAAAGTTGGTATTTCAAATGTATCCAACCATTAAAGGTGGCTTAAAAAACAGCAACAATGGTACGATACAAATAACAAACGGTACATATACTGGAAATATAAAAAATGAGGCCAATGGAACTATAACAATAAATGGTGGCACTTTCGAAGGTGATATTGTAAACGCCGGAGGTGGAGAATTATCGTTTAAAAAGAGTGGTGATTATGCTATTAAGCATACTGGAGAGTTGAATAATACAGAAAATGGCACTATCTCACTTAAATGGGGTAAATTCAGCAAGGAACCTAATGAGGCTTTCCTTCCAGATTTTTTTGTTGCTACAAAGGGAACAGATAATTATTGGGAAGTTTCGAATATGACGCCAGCAATGGCTCTTGCTGAAGGCTACGTTGCTTGCAGCCTCCGATATGTCGAAAGTAAAGCACCTTATTCTACCATAGCGTATTACAAGACTCTTAACGAGGCTGCTTCTAAAACCAACTCAGTCTACCTTATCTGTGATATCAATCTTGGCAGCAGTGGCTTTGAATTTAATTTTGGTACCACTCCGCAAAGTAGAGAGCTTATACTTGACGGGCATGCTTATACAGGAAGCATCAAGGAAGCAATGGTAACAAAGAAAGCTACTACTACCATCAACGGAAATACTCAATCTAGCAAGACAGAAACAGGTCGTGGTACAGCTAAGATTAACAATCTTGATATTCTTTCAACCTTGAAAGTAATTAAAAATGCCGACGTAACGTTAACTACTGGCTCTGCTACAGGAATTGACGTGGACAAGACAAGCACCCTCACAATCAACGGCGGCACTTATACAGGTACTGTTAAAGTCGCTGATGGCGGCAAGCTCTCAATCACAGGCGGAACCTATGATGTAGATGTTACCAAGTATTGTGCTGAAGGATATATTGCGAACAAAGATTCCTCAACTGGCAAATATATAGTCGAAGAGATTCCTGAGACAGTCAGCAACCTTGAAGTTGACGAGAGCACAAGGTCGGGCGAAGCCGAAGTTAAAGTCGGAGATGGTGTTGCCGAGAGCGATACAGCTACTGCAACAGCTATAGCACAGAGCGTCACTGCCAGCAATCTGAATAAGGCTGCCAAGAATATTACAATCAGCAGCGACGATAAGAAGAACGTTGTTCAGAAGCTTGTGGCTGCAGGACAGGTTAAGTTAGATGAGAATGGCGACGTTGTTTCATATGACGGCAGCACTGAAGATGTTAAGATAACAATCATCAAAGAGACTTATCTCGAAGTTGAGGTCACAGGACTTACAACAAATGGTAGCACAGGTAATGAGCTTAAGTTCGACATAACTCCTAAGTATAATCTTCTTGCAACAACAGACATAACAAATCCAAGCAAGACCGTTACAGTATCGACTGGCAATACTCTTACTGTAAATGAGAATACAAAGGTTGTGGTCAAGCTTCCAGAGAACTTTGCAACTTCTGGCGACAAGCTTCTCATTAAGCATGATAAGAGCGATAAGACCGTAGAATACTACACAGGTACCGTTTCGGCTGATGAGCAGGGCGCACTTTATGTTAGCTTTACAACCCGCGGATTCTCACCATTTACCGTATCTACTGCATATGCAGCAAGCATCGGCGAGGGCGAAGCTATGCAGGTATATCCAAGTCTGCAGGCTGCCGTTGACGCCGCAAAGAACGGCGACATAATCAAGCTTCATAAGGATGGCGAGAAGGCTACTGTAAAACGCACAATAAAATTCATCGTTGATCCTTCAAAGGGTGATACTCAGGAAAGCTACAAATACACAATTAACCTCGGAGATGGATGCACTCGCAAAGCTACCGATAACGTGAACGAGTGGAATATCGTCTATACCGCACCTAAGTCCCCTGTAACAGCTGATAACAGTGAGCTTGGACTCTTCGCAGTTGTAGGTCTCATCTCTGTAGCAGCAGTTGCTCTCATTCTGAATAGAAAGCGCAGCATGTAATTTGCAATTAGCAATTAGCTGTAAGCTACACGTAGGCAAATAAGCAATAAGCAAATATGCTTATTTGCTACACATCTTAGTTAAAATTGAATCATAGCAGCGTGAGCCTCGCAGGGCTCACGCTGCGTTTTTTTCAATTAAATCATCGCCATGCCGCAAGAACTATGCTAAAATATTAACAAT
>CAVIGM010000065.1:0-3496 GCA_963642455.1 Anaerovoracaceae bacterium
AAGCTACGCCCGCTGACTTAGCCGCACTTAAGCTCGGCTACAGGGACAAATATATCATCGAAGCGAGCAAGCGTTTTCTTAGGGAAGGGGAGCCCTGCAAGGATACGATCTCCTCTTATCTTGGCGTCGGGCCGAAGGTCGCAAGCTGCATCAAGCTCTTCGGAATGGGCTGCGTTGACGCCTTCCCGATTGATGTATGGGTCAAGAAAATCATGGCGGATATGTACGGCTTCGAGGAGAGCGACATCAAGGGAATGCAGCGCTTCGCGTCGGAAAAATTCGGCGAGCTCGGCGGCTACGCCCAGCAGTATCTCTTTAATTATTATAGGAATGTTAAGGCGTTGTAGGAGGGCTTGTAGATAAATTTTAATAATTTCAACTAATTTCGGCAGTTATGATAACTGCCGAATTTTATTGAAATCGCATGAATTTGGAATTCGAAAGGATCTTGGGATTCAGAAATAACTTGGGATTCAAAAAAATAGAGAAAATCGGGCGTTTTTGAGGCGATTTTCTCTACTCAGTCTCCGTGCGAGGACACGCGACATGTCGCACGCGAAACTTGGTTTCGACATTTATAGAGAAAATCGAGTGATTTTGGGCCGATTTTCTCTACTCCGATGTCTTCAATCGGTCGTGCTTCGGCAGGCGAAGCACGGTCATCCTTTCTAAATTCGATAGTCAGTAGAGAAAATAGAGCATTTTCGAGCCGATTTTCTCTATTTTCTTCCGAACCAAGTTCGACTCACATCATGTTCAAGGCATGCATGAAGCGAGCGAGTAGAGAAAATAGAGCGTTTTCGAGCCGATTTTCTCTATTTTTTGCTGAACCAACGCAACTTACCAACTCTTGCAGCAAGACATGGCAACAAGACCTTGCAACAAGCTTTTGCAGCCCGTAGTCTGTGACGATATCTTCACTTTAGTCTGCTTGACAAAGCATATACCCCTGAGTACAATAATAATCAGCTTAGCACTCAAGCAACAAGAGTGCTAATAACAACACAACAATAAATAATTGTTTTAAATATAAGGAGGCAAAAGTATGAGTATTGGAATCAGACCACTCGGAGCAAGAGTTGTTATTAAGAAGATGGAAGCCGCAGAGAAGACTGAGGGCGGATTGATTCTTTCGGGATCAGCTAAGGAGAAGCCACAGCAGGCAGAGGTGCTTGCGGTTGGACCAGGAACTGAAGACGAGAAGATGGAGCTCAAGGTTGGAGACGTTGTTGTTTTCTCGAAATACGGCGGCAGCGAGCTCAAGTACAAGGGCGAGGAATATACAATCATCAATCAGAGAGACATTCTTGCGGTTATCGAATAATCAACAACCGAAGAATCACACTTGCGGTTGGCATCTAATCGGGTTGACCGCAGAGACATACATGCGGTTGCCGGCTAATCGGCTGATTGGCATTTGATTGGATTGAGAAGACCGCAGATAGATCATAATTTCAGGAGGTAGAAAAATGGCTAAAGAATTATGTTACGGAGAAGAATCAAGAAGAAAGTTGCTCGCAGGAGTAGACAAGCTTGCAGATACAGTAAAGATTACACTTGGACCTAAGGGAAGAAACGTTCTTATCGAGAGAAGCTACGGCTCACCGCTGATTACAAATGACGGCGTTTCGATTGCTAAGGAGATCGAGCTTGAGGATCAGGTCGAGAACATGGGCGCTCAGCTTGTTAAGGAAGTTGCAACCAAGACAAATGATGTCGCAGGCGACGGAACAACAACAGCTACATTGCTTGCTCAGGCAATTATCAGAGAGGGTTTCAAGAACGTTACAGCAGGCGCTAATCCAATGATTCTGAAGAAGGGAATCAACGGCGCAGTCGAGGTTGCTGTAGATTATCTTAGAAAAAGCGCTCAGCAGGTTCAAGATAAGGAGAGCATCGCGCAGGTTGCATCTGTCTCCGCAGCAGACGAGGAGATTGGAAATCTCATCGCCGAGGCAATGGACAAGGTCGGCAAGGACGGCGTAATCACAGTCGAGGAGTCAAAGACTCTCGGAACAACCCTTGACGTTGTTGAGGGCATGCAGTTCGACAGAGGATACCTTTCACCTTATATGGTAAGCAATACAGACACAATGGAAGCTGTAATGAGCAATCCTCTCATTCTTCTGACAGATAAGAAAATCTCGAATATTCAAGAGCTCGTGCCACTTCTTGAGGGAATCATGAAGGCAGGAAGAAGTCTCCTCATCGTTGCTGACGATGTAGACGGCGAGGCACTCGGAACTATCGTTGTTAACAAGCTCCGCGGAACACTCGATGTTGTAGCTGTAAAGGCACCTGGTTTTGGCGACAGAAGAAAGGCTATGATGGAAGACATCGCTATCCTGACAGGCGGCGTTGTAATCAGCTCAGAGCTTGGATATGAGCTATCCGATGCGACGATGGATATGCTCGGTCAGGCCGGAACAGTTAAGGTTAATAAGGACCATACAGTAATCGTTAACGGCGTTGGCGACAAGAAGGAAATCGAGGACAGAATCGCTAAGATTAGAAAAGAAATCGAGAATACAAGCTCAGAATTCGACAAGGAAAAGCTGCAGGAGAGACTTGCTAAGCTTGCCGGCGGTGTTGCCGTAATCAATGCAGGAGCCGCAACAGAGACAGAACTCAAAGAGAAAAAACTCAGACTTGAGGATGCCCTTAATGCTACAAGAGCGGCAGTTGAAGAGGGTATCGTTGCAGGCGGCGGCACATCACTTATCCGTGCAATCGAGGTAGTTAAGGAATATGCAGACAAGCAGGAAGGCGACATGAGAACAGGCGCTAAGATTATTCAGAGAGCTCTGGAAGAGCCAGTTCGCCAGATTGCTGAGAACGCAGGCCTTGAGGGTAGCGTAGTTGTTGCAGCAGTAATCAAGGAATCCGGAAATGTTGGTTTCAATGCGGCAACAGAGGAATATGTTGACCTTATGAAAGCCGGAATCGTTGACCCTGTCAAGGTTACAAGATCCGCTCTTCAGAATGCGGCAAGCGTTGCTGGAATGCTCCTCACAACCGAGGCAGGCATCACAGAGGTTAAAGAACCTGCACCAGCAGCACCTGCAATGCCAGCCGGCGGAATGGGAATGATGTAGGGTAATAGACTTAGAAGATTAAAAAGGTTCAGTGCAGCTGAGGTTAATGCTCAGCTGCACTGGTTTTTTTGCATTTCTCATATAAGCACCTCCAGATAATTCCCGACCTTCTCGTCAACGTGAAAGGTCTTTGCATATTCTGACAAAAGCGGGAGATTCTTGTCCTTTCTGAACGCATATCGCTTGAATGCTTCCGCTACGATAATGCATATGACCGAGGGGCTTGCTTGCGCTGGTTTATCGTATGTCATCAATGGAGTTCTTCTTGGATTTTTTTCGTTAGTTTTTTTCTGCAAAATAGGGTTTTGGCTCTTAATCTCGTGTATAATTATGAGTTAGAAAGAACAAATAGAATTAACCTAAGATAAAGGTTTACAAGGGGGATTGCCATGGCAAGAATG
>CAVIGM010000066.1:0-3495 GCA_963642455.1 Anaerovoracaceae bacterium
GCCGCTGGCGTGCAAACATGCCAGACTCCAAGCGTCACCCGCCAGCGTGCAAACATGAAAAAAGCGAGATACTCGAATTAGTATCTCGCTACTGATGGCGGAGGACATGGGACTCGAACCCACGGGGCTGTTACACCTTACCTGATTTCCAATCAGGCTCCTTAGCCACTCGGTCAATCCTCCACGCTGCTAATCAATTGATTAAATTATTAAATTGTTGCCTCGCGATCGATTTGCGAACAATCGCGCTCGATGATATTATCATAACAAGCAACAGAAATCAAGAGATATCAGAAGATATCGCAGAGCTCAAATCAACAGAAATCAAGTAATATCAAGGAGCAAAGCATGGAATTTAAGACCGGAATTAAGTCATCTAATTCGGAGACCGAGGCCCCTGACAATTTGCAAATCAAGCCTATCGGATACATTCACACCAATTTCCCAGACAAATTTGGCATTCCCCGTCAGAGCGGCATAGTCGACGATGCGGGCTATATCGAGCTGCTCGAGCCATATAATGATAGGAATGCCCTTCGCGGCCTTGAGGAATTCTCGCATCTTTGGCTCATTTGGCTTGCCTCAGAGAATCTTAATTCTGACGGGAGCTGGGATTGGCACTCCACGGCTCGTCCGCCAAGGCTCGGTGGCAACGAACGCAAAGGGATATTTGCAACTCGCTCGCCTTTTCATCCGAATCGCATCGGCCTTTCATGTGTAAAAATTGTCGGCATCGACGGAGGTGCCGGCGGAACTGCCTCCGATAGAGCCAGCGGAAACCGCATCTTGATAAGCGGTGCAGATGTCGTTGACGGCACGCCGCTTCTCGACATCAAGCCATATATCCCCTATTCCGACAGTCATCCTGACGCAAGAAGCTCTTACGCACAATCGCCAGAAATTGGGCTTCTTGAAGTCGTGTGGCCCGAGGCTTGCGATGAATCCGAGGCAGCCGAGGCTTGCGGTTCTCTGGCCGCCGAGCGCACTTCAAAGGAAGATCTAAGCCCGGAGGAAATTCAGATAATCACGCAGCTGATAGCACAAAATCCCCGCCCGCAATATCATACGGACGAGGATCGTATTTACGCAATGCGTTATTCGTGCTATGAAGTTAAGTTCTCAATTAAGGGTGGCACCGCCACCATCCGCTCGCTTGTCCGTGTCTGACAGGCGGTCAAGCTATCTCTCGAAAATCTTGAGTGCAACCCCTTTGTATTTATTGCGTGCGCCCGAATAAGGATGCTCGCGCAGAGGGAGATTGAACTTCGTGTACCCCTTGAGCACAGTCTTAGGATGCGTGAACTCTCTGAAGCCCCACTCTCCGTGGTAAGCGCCCATTCCGGAGTGGCCCGTTCCATTGAACGGCACACCTTTTACCATGAGCTGCAGGCAGACCTCGTTGATACAGCCGCCACCGAACTGCCCCTTCGACATAACTTTTTCTGCCCACTTCATATCTTTGGTAAAAACATAGAAGGCAAGGCCGTGCTCGCGCGACTCAATCGTCTTGATGAGAGAATCGATCTCGCTGTCCTTGTATTTAACGATCGAGAGCAGAGGATTGAAAAGCTCGTGGTTGACGATTGGCTCGTCGATTCCGACAGGATAAATGATAGTTGGCGCATATTTGCGGCTTACAGGGTCGCCCTCTCCACCGAAAACAATTCTGCTCCTGTATTCGTCGGCCTCCTTAGCACATTTGTCGTAGGCAGGCTGAGCGATGAGTCTTGGATATTCCGGATTGTTAAGAGGATCTGGCCCAATTTGCTTGAGATATGCCTTCTTCAGTTCCTCAACGAATTTGTCAGCAACCTCCTCGGCAACCGCAACCTGATTGATATTTATGCAAATCTGCCCGCTGTTGCACAGCTTGAAGAAAGCTACTTTTCTTGCGGCATCCTTAAGGTCCGCATCCTTTCTCACAACGCACCAGTTGCCCGTCTCTCCGCCAAGCTCGAGCGCCACAGGCGTCAAATTCTTAGCCGCCTCAGACATTACATGCTTAGCAACTTTAGGCGAGCCCGTATAGAAAATCTTGTCGAATCTCTCGGCAAGGCACATGTCCGCAACGTCGTGGCCACCGTCGATGACCGTAATATATTCCTCAGGGAAATATTTAGAGAGAATAAGCTGCAGCCTCTTCGTGCATTCAGCGGATTTCGAGCTTGCCTTGATTACGGACGTATTGCCGCCTGCGATTGACGCAACAAGAACGCCCAGCGAGAGCATGTATGGGAAATTGAACGGGCTGATTATCAGCGACACGCCGTAAGGCATTTTGTATACCTTCGTGATAAGGCTTGGAAAACAAGTGAGTCCGCTGTAGTGAACCTCGGTTCTCGCCCACTTGCGAAGGCCCTTGATGGTCTCGTTGATTTCCATGATGACAGGCCCGATGTCGCAGAACGAAGCCTCCGCCTCGCTGCGGCCAAGGTCCATGACGATGCCCTCGACCAAAGTTTTCTCGTGAACGATGAGTGCGGTCTTAAGCTTGCTAAGTTGCTTGATTCTCCAATCAATATCCAAAGTCGCGCCGCTGTCGAAGTAAGCTCTCTGCTTGGCAACTATTTCGTGGATTCTTTCCTCGTTGTATGACATAGTAACCTCCTTGTAGTTCTTGCAAAATCTTGTGGGTTCTCGAAGTTTCTCGTGTTCAAATGCGGGTTCTTGCAGCTACTCGTGTTCAATTGCGGGTTCTTGCAACTGCCCTACTCACCCGATTGAAATCTTTGCTACATTATACCCTATTATCCGAAATTATTTAAGTGCACTTGATGAATATTCGTTGCGATATTTGTCGATTAATTCGGTGCGTATTTAATGGAAAATTCGCTGCGCCATTCGTTGCTCAATTCGGTGCGTATCTAATGAAAAATTCGCTGCGCCATTCGCTGCTCAATTCGACGCGTATTTAATGGAAAATTCGCCGCGCCATTCGTTGCTCTCTTATTGAAAAAAACAATAATTGAATTTTGTCGGACATTTGTGGCAAAATGGCTCGAAATTGCATAAGAATTTGGGACATTTGTCTACTTTTTGCATTGCGAGAAAAGGCATAAAATGTTATGATTTTAATGATGTAAATCATGACAATCTTTAAAGAAAGGAGGAACAATCAAAGTGAAAGGTATATCAAAAGTTCTAAGCGTGGTTCTGCTTCTCGGAGCCGTTCTCGGCTTCTACGGAGGTGCTATTAACATAAAGGACATTCTGTCCTGCAAGGACTATTGGGAAGAACAAGGCGAAATTACTGACAAGAATCTTGGCAAGCTTGAAGACGGCGTTGCTCAGCTCATGGAAAACGAGGCTGCATACGTTAAGGGCGTTGCTGACTACGAGCAGGGACAGGCTGATCTTGCTGCCGGCAAGAAGGAGCTCGCTGATGGTAAGGCTACCCTCACCGCAAAGACGGCTGAGCTGAACCAGGGCAAAGCTACCCTCGCCGCTTCGAAGAAGACAATCGAAAACGGAGAAGCACAGCTTAAGGCACTTGCG
>CAVIGM010000067.1:0-3190 GCA_963642455.1 Anaerovoracaceae bacterium
TCGTGCAGAAATTCGCAAGGCTTGGGCTTTTGGAGTGCCGGAACTACGCTAATCGCCCGAAGTATCGCGTGCGTTAGAGGCGAGTCGCAAGAAAGCGAGGAAAATTTATTGAATAACGATTTGGAATACAAGGGAACGCCGGTCAATATAATAAGAAGCAAGCGAAAGACGGTTGCGATTCAGCTGAAGCCGTCTGTGATTATTGTGCGTGCGCCGAGGCGAATGAGCATTAGCGCGATCGAGGCCTTCATCCTTGAGAAAAGCGCTTGGATTGACAAGCATCAGAGGCTTATGGCCGAGCGTGAGGAGAAGCTCGCTGACTTGCCGCAATTTACAATCGAGGAGCTTAGGGCCCTTGTGGATAAGGCCGTTGAGGTCATTCCCGAGAAAGTCCGCTATTATGCGCCGCTTGTCGGGGTGGATTATGGTAGGATAACCATTCGCTGCCAGCGGACGCGCTGGGGCAGCTGCTCGTCGAAGGGGAATTTGAATTTCAACTGCCTTCTGATGCTGATGCCAGACGAGGTCATCGACAGCGTGGTCGTGCATGAGCTCTGCCATAGAAAACAAATGAATCATTCGAAGGCTTTCTACGCCGAGGTGGAGAGGGTTTACCCGGAATATCATCGGTGGAACAAGTGGCTCAAGGAAAATGGCGGCCTGCTGCTCGATAGGTTGCCATAAGGCCGAAGCCCGAGGAATCTCGCAAGCCGGTCTTGATTTTTGCGCTTGCGTGGCATAGAATAGAGCCAGCAAAATACAGAAAAGACACCTACATAGAACGACAAGCCGCCGAAAGCGGCTTTTCAAAAGACCATCGGTTAGATATAACTAACTTGCGTACGCTTACACAAACACGCGCAAACGAGATTTTCCAATCAGAAGGCCAAGCGAAAGGCAGACCGGAAGACCGATTGAAATATAAGGAGAATTAACCATGAAACCAAATTATAAGAACTGGATTCCCAAGGGAATGCTCTATTCGCTGATTGCGGGGACGGCGCTGTCCCTTGTGCTACTGCTTGTATTCGGCGTGTTCGGCGTCGGCGTACAGGGCGGGCTTCGCACTGCACTTGCTGTGATTTTCGCCGTTGCACTTCTCGTATGTGGCAAAAGCACGCAGTGGTGCATAAGTGCCTACAAGGCTTTTTCCTATGACGGAGAACGCAAGCTCTCTAAGCAGATTATCGACGGCACGGCTGAATATATCACACTTCCTGAAGGCGGGGTGGGCCTGGATGTCGGCTGCGGCAGCGGCGCACTGACGATTGCTTGCGCAAAAAGAAATCCGCAGGGCCAAATGATCGGCATTGACCGTTGGGGCAAAGAATACGCATCCTTCAGCCTGCCACTTTGCCAGCAAAATGCGAAGGCCGAGGGCGTGACTAATACCGAATTCGCGCGCGGAGATGCCACGAAGTTGGACTTCCCCGATGAGAGTTTTGACGCGGTAACGAGCAACTATGTCTATCACAACATCACGGGCGCGGACAAGCAGAAACTTCTGCTGGAAACCCTTCGCGTGTTGAAAAAAGGCGGTTGCTTTGCCATCCACGACCTGATGTCAGAGCGCAGATACGGAGATATGCAGGCTTTCGTGAAGGGGCTCAAGGACATGGGCTATGAGCGCGTTGAACTGATTGACACGACCGACGGCAAATTCATGACGAAATCTGAGGCGAAGCGTTTGATGCTGCCTGGCTCGACGCTGCTTGTTGGAAGAAAATAATTAGTGAGCAATAGAATTATCAATAGCAATAACAATAGCAATAACAATAACAATAGCAATAACAGAATTTAGGAGGCAAGAAAAATGAAAAACAAGAAAACTAACACAACCTTATGCTTTGTCGCTGCGGCTTTATTCTTCGTAAGCGCAATTCTCAGCCTATTCACATCGAGTAGCATTTCTTCGGCCATCGTATGGCTTTGCCTTGGCTCGGCATTCCTTTGCTTCGGCTCAGCGCAAAAGAAGAAGGACAAGGCCGAGGAGACTCAAGACGAGACGAAGGCTGACGAGGCCGAGACCGAATCAGAATCTGAAACAAAGTAAGGCTCTGGCAAACGGAATGCAATGAACAAATACTTGAAGGAAACGCCGATGCTCGACTTCTCGGACGAGAGCATACAGCGGCTGATTGACAAAAGAAAATGGCGCAAGTTGGACGAGTTCGAGCGGCTGCGTTCGATCTATAATTTCGTTCGCGACGAGATACTTTTCGGCTATAACACCGACGACAGCATCCCCGCCTCGATGGTCCTGCGCGATGGCTACGGGCAGTGCAACACGAAGGGGACACTTTTTATGGCGCTGCTTCGTGCTTGCGACATTCCGTGCCGAGTTCACGGCTTCACCATCGACAAGAAGTTGCAAAAGGGCGCGATGACCGGCCTTGTGTACAGAAAGGCGCCGCAGCAGGTTTTCCACAGTTGGGTCGAGGTGTATTTCGAGAATACCTGGTACGAGCTCGAGGCGTTCATCCTCGACAAGGAGTATCTTGCAAAATTGCAGGCGCTTAACAGCGACTGCGTCGGTGCGTTCTGCGGCTACGGCGTGGCTGTCGCGGATTTTCGGCATCCCGTGATCGATTTCAACCGCAACAACACCTACATTCAGAGCGAGGGCATCACGCAGGATTTCGGCGTGTACGATTCGCCCGACGAACTTTTGAAGGAGCATCATCAGCAAATGTCGGCGCTCAAGGCTTTTCTATATAGAAATCTCGGCCGCCACCTGATGAATCGCAACGTCCGAAGAATCAGAGAAGCATGATGGACAACGAACGTGTCGCATTTGGCGCTTGGTCCGCTTTTACTGATTTAATCAATCCATCTAAGGAGGTTCTTTCACATGAAGTATAACGGCTTTTATTTTTGGATGTTCAAAGGCTCCATGAAAAAGGTCCTGATTGAAAAATATGACAAAGCGTATGCGGATGAAATCATGAAAAAGAGTAAAACTATCTATCGTCAGCTGGTCGAGCAGGCGGACGACATCGGAGGTGACAATCCTATGGCTTATAATGAGTTGTTTGCGCTGGCCTTTGTCGCGCCGTACCTGGCAAGCGAAAAGAAGATTCCTCCAGAAACGGTGCAAGAGATGATGCGTCGCTCCCTCTATCATATCAAGTGGTACTTTACCAGAACGGACCTGAACACCGCCAAGGGCAAGGCGGAGAACAAAAAGAGT
>CAVIGM010000068.1:0-1435 GCA_963642455.1 Anaerovoracaceae bacterium
ACTCTCGTAATCTGCCAACCGCTTGGGTTATACCAAGTGGATATTTTATTTATAGGAATTTATAGGGAGCATAAGAGTGGAACAGAAACAGAATAAGAGAATTAAGACTGCAATAATCATACTGGCAGTTCTGCTCGGAATCAGCATTATGGCGCTCATCGGAACTATTTGCTATAGCTTGCTGGCACACAAAGAGCCTGCGACAGCTAAGGTTCCAGACAATCTGATTACGCCAGGGCAAGAAGATTCCTCGGCTGAGAATCTTGATGCTTCAAATGCAGAAGCAAATACAACAGCGATTGCAAACGCAAATACAAATACCGCAGGCATCATCGAATTTGCAAGCTGCGTGACAACAACGCCAGTGGGCACAGCAAGCGAAACAAGCGCTGCCGAAACACTTGGCACAGCACAGAATGATGCTATGCAAATTACACTTACAAATTCCGGCTCCTCTGAAGGCAGCCAGTCGGGCAGCACTTCGGGCGAAGGTTCAAGTGGCGAAGGCTCAGGCGATTCTGCAACCACACCAGCAGAACCAGAAGATGCAATCACCATCGAGCTACACAAGAGGCAAGCAGAGGACAACGAGCAATTCCAAGTAGAGAATATGTTCCCAGGCGATAGCATTACGAAATATTTCTGCGTCAAAGTGTCATATAAGGGAGCAATCGATGTGCATTTCAAGGCAACAGAGCGCGAATGCTACGAGCTATTAGCCGAGGTTCTGAAAGTTCGTGTTAAGGTCCTTAATTCTGGCAAGACCATTTACGATGGGCCAATCAAGAATATGCCAGACCAAGCTATCTACAAGTTGAACTCCCAAGATAGCACAACTGACGAAATATATTACGAGATTACAGCTTACCTCGATACAAGCGTAGGCAATGAATACCAGAACAAAGAATTAATAGCAGACTTCAGCTGGTGGGTGGCAGATTCTGAGGCAGAACAGCTTCAGCCAGCCGCAAAGACCGGCGATTACATGAATATAACGCTGTGGGCTTCCCTTGTGGCAGTCTTCGGTGTTGCAATTATCGTCCTGCTGATTATTCGCAGGCACAAGGAGGCAGAATAAGATGTCTAATACGTCCAAGACGAACACAGCAAGAAAGCTGACCAGCGGCATAATCACAATCATCATTCTCGCCGTCTGCCTTGCAATTACTACATTTGCTCTTGTATATGCCTCTGTCAATTTAGACAACAATGTATTCAAGACAGGCGATGTGAATATCAATATAAATGACGGTAAGCAGATTATCCAAGAGGATGAATTTATCTTCGAGCCTGGCATGACCGTTGAGAAGAGTTTCTTCATTAAGAACGAGAGTTCATGGGAAGTGTATTATCGCCTCTACCTTGATGATGTTAAGGGCGGCCTTGCCAACGTGCTTGATCTTACGATTAAGGACAAAGATAGCGGCGAAGTCCT
>CAVIGM010000068.1:1445-3028 GCA_963642455.1 Anaerovoracaceae bacterium
CCTCTATACAGGAAAGGTCAGCGAACTTACAAGAGAGAACGTCGTTGCAGCAGACGATACCTTGCAAGTAGGACAGCAAAAAGATTTGACAGCGGTTTTCCATTATCCAGAAATAAGCGGCAACGAGACACAGAACCTAAGTCTCGAGTTCACAATGTGCGCCGAGGCATCACAGACCAAGAACAATCCAGATAAGCTTTTCGATTAGAAGCAGGAGAAGAGTAATAAATGAAAGCAGTTAGAGTAATTCGAAATATTTTAATATGGGTGATGGCGGCACTTGCTATCTGCATGATGGTCTTTACGATCATATCCGTGTCCACCTTCGACAGATCAGACCGTAGCCTATTCGGCTATAAGGCATTTGTTGTTCTGTCAGATTCCATGAGCAAGACCGACTTCGACGCGGGCGACCTTGTGCTTGTTAAAGACGTGGACTGCTCCACACTCAGAGAAGGCGATATTATAGCGTATACCTCGCAGAATACATCGAATTTCGGCGAGACCGTAACCCATAAGATACGAAGACTAACCACCGATGCCAAAGGCCAACCGGGCTTTGTGACATACGGTACCACAACCGATACAGACGACGAGACAATCGTAACCTATTCATATGTGCTCGGCAAATACCAGAAGCACATACCTAATGTTGGAAAATTCTTCCAATTTCTTAAGACAACCCCAGGATATATAGCTTGTATCCTTATTCCTTTCTTGATTCTCATCCTATTAGAGGGAGTTCGCTGCATTAGACTCTTCAAGAAATACAAGGCAGAGCAGCAGGCTGAGCTTGATGAAGAAAGAAAGAAAATCGAATATGACCGTGCCGAGGCGCAGCGCATGATGCAAGAGCTCCTTGCCATGAGAGCGAAGATGGCACAAGGCGAGCCAACGCAGGCACAGCCTAATACGCAGGGAAGTACATATTCGAATGAGCACACAATCGTCCACTCGGACGACCCAAATTCAACCCCCATAATATAATTGTGGATTCTGCAATTATATATTGTCATTGACGAATAGAAATTAACGAAAAGGAGGATAAAACAATGACAAAAAGTAAAAGCACCAAGAAAGCTCTGACTGGCAGCATAATCTCCCTTGCTGTATGCGTCATCATGCTTATTGGTACCACATTTGCCTGGTTTACAGATACCGCAAGTACGTCTGTAAACAAAATTCAGGCTGGTAAGCTGAATGTCGAACTTCAGATGAAGGACGGCGACAACTGGGTAAATGCTGAAGGCAAGACACTTGAGTTCAAGAAGGCTGCAGGTGCAGCTGAAGGCGAAGCAGTTCTTTGGGAACCTGGATGCACTTATGAGCTTCCTGAACTTCGCGTTGTAAACAAAGGCGACCTCGCTCTCAAATACAAGCTCCAGCTTACTGGAATCAAGGGCGATGCTAAGCTCAATGATGTAATTGAGTGGACAATCGGCGGACTTGCTCTTGACACAGAAGGTCACCTTCTCGCAAACGCTGAGTCTGCTGCTCTTACCATTTCTGGCCACATGGATGAGAATGCTGGCAACGAGTATCAGGGACTGTCTATCGACGGTATCGCTATCACCGTTGTCGCT
>CAVIGM010000069.1:0-3007 GCA_963642455.1 Anaerovoracaceae bacterium
TTGCTCCAGTCTTCTTTGTGCTCTTTAACTGTCTTCTTGGTCTCTGCCGTCCTCTTGCCGATAAGGCAACCTGCATACCAGACGGAGACCGTTGTAATCACCATATATAGCGGGAATTTCCAGCCGCCGTAGCAGTAGAAGAAATAGCTTCCCACCAAAAGCACCACCCACTGGTATTTCTTCACCGGAAAAGCGAAGTATACTACCATGAGTACTACCACATATATTAAGAATGTAGATGATGTTAGTGACATTTCCTGAGCTGTTGATTTATCTGAATTATTTAAGTTCTCTTGCCCCGCTATGCTTATTCAATCAATTCTTATTTCAACGATGCCTTCAGCTTCGCTCTATCAATCTTGCCGTTAAGGTTGGTTGGAAGAGCTGTCATCTTCTCTATCTTGTTAGGAACCATATATTCAGGCACGAGTTTTCTGATTCCGTCGATGATGTGCTCGGCATCAATGCTGCCTGTATAGAACATTACTATCATCTTGCGCTCGTCATCATATACGCAGCAGGACCTTTCCATGCCCTCAAGTGACGAGGCCGCAGTCTCGATTTCTCCAAGCTCAATCCTGTGACCCATGTGCTTAATCTGGAAATCCTTGCGCGTAACATAGACCATTTCGCCAAGTTCATTTACCTTAACAAGGTCGCCTGAACGATAAATCTTCTCTTCGTAAGTATCTACGAGCGGATTCTGCACGAAAGCCTCGGCGGTTTTCTCTGGATTTTTGTAATAGCCATAGGCAAGGCTTGGGCCTCTACCGCAGAGCTCTCCGACCTCTCCGTCCTTAACGGGCTTATCGTCTGCGCCAAGAATCATGATGTCCATATAGGCAGCCGGTTTTCCGATTGGAAGGCTCTCGGTCTCCTTGAATTTGCGGTCGACTATATAATAGGAACAAATGTCCGCCATCTCCGTTGGGCCATATTGATTTATAATCTGAACGTCGGGATATCTCTCGAGCCACATATTCATCTGCTTGATAGGCATAACCTCGCCCGACGGCATAATCGTCTTGATTGGCGGCAGCTTCTCCTCCTCGAGCGCCCCGAGATTTGCAAGCAGGCAAAGAAGAGTTGGCACCCAATATACGATGTCCACCTGATGCTCGTTCATGAATTCGATGAGCATGCCCGGAAAAGCGAAGGCCATTCTTGGCGGAATGCATACCGTGCAGCCCGTCTTAACGCACTGGAAAATCTCAAGCGTCGACATTACGAAATAGAAAGGCGCCTGGTTGCAGAAGACTCTCGTCTCGTCAATGCCAAAACAAGGGCTCAGCCACTCGTGCTGTGCGATTACAGACCGGTGAGGCTGGACAACGCCCTTAGGCATTCCCGTCGAGCCCGATGTAAATAGCACGTAGAGAATATCCGTCTCTATAACCCTCTGCTTGGTGCAGTCAACAAGCTCGGCATCTTCGTCCGCGAGCTCTTTTGCGATTATGTCCTCATATACGATGACCTCTCGCACGCCCTCGAGCGCCTTTGCCTTCTCCTCGTTGGCTCTGTTGGTGATTATTGCCACTGGCTCAAAGGTGTCGAGAATCTTCTCGATTCTGCTTGCTGGCATCTCCACATCGAGAACCGAATAGAAGTTTCTCGATTCTGCTTGCCGGCATCTCCACATCGAGGACCGAATAGAAGTTGCCGCTATATGCAACGCCCATTATTGCCGCTACAGTCTCTACCACCTGTGGCAGAAAAATTCCAACGGGCTTCTTGAAGTTGCCCGTCTTTGCGATGGCGCTTGCAATCTTGTAGGCTTCCTCTCGCATCTCTTTGAAAGTCATCTCTCGGTTGCTGTCAAGGTATGCGACCTTATCCGGCAGCCTTTCTGCTGTTATATCTAAATAGTCTGTTACTCTGTTAATTCTCATCTTTGTGCTTCCTGTTCGCGTTCTCGTTCCTGTTCGCGTTCGCATTCGCGTTCGCGCTTGCTCTTCGCTCTCGATTTCGTTTGCATTCTCGTTCGCGTTCGCATTCGCGTTTGCGCTTGCTCTTCACTCTCGATTCGCGGCGAGCAAGACATTACATAACTTAACAACTTATAATACTACTTTTCTATATTTTGAGCAAGCTTGCCCCTTCGCAGGGATAGCGTCAAGTTGTTGTGGAGTTTTTCTCTAATTGTGCTATAATTCACTTCGTTAACAGAACTATGTTAACCCATAAATTCAAAGGCATTCAACACGATTAATACTTGAGGTCAGTTATGAATCTTTTCAAAACAGTGCCGGCCGCTCTGGCTGTTGCAAGTGAAATAAAGAAATACAATGCGAACATTCCTAAGTTCGAGGAGCTTCGTTCTAAGGGAATGGACGAAGAAGAAAGGGCGCTCCTTCTTGAGTGCACTACCAAATTTGGAGACAGCCTCTCGAAAAGGCTGCACGTCAACTATGAAGTGATCGGCGAGGAGAACATTCCGGACAACGGCCCGTTAATGATTTATGCCAACCACCAGAGCTTCGCGGACATCCTTGCGATTTTCACAGTATTTCGCAAATTCCAGATTGGCTTCGTCGCAAAAGACGAGTGGAGAAGTTGGAAGGCCCTCGCAAAGGCTATCGAATACACAAGGTCTATCTTTCTTATAAGAGGGGGCGGCAGGCAGGCGCTTGCGGCACTTTCACAGGCCGAAGATTATCTCAGAAGAGGCTTCTCGCTTACGATTTTTCCCGAGGGCACAAGATCGCAGAAGTCGGAAATGGGCGAGTTCAAGCACGGCGCCTTCAAATTCGCGCAGAAAGGCAATGTTCCTATTCTTCCAGTCTCGCTTGATGGCGGGTACAAGCTCTTCGAGATAGATAATTCGTACCACAAGGATGTAACCATCAGAATCAAAGTTCATCCGCTTGTTCACATTGAAGAGATGAGCAAGGCCGAGCAAAAGGAGGCTTTCGCTCAAATCGAGAAAACCATTCGCGACGGCGTCGACGAACTCGTATAAGTGCGAGGAAGGGATGCTTGAAGGTAAGCCCTCTCGGGCTTGGGAATC
>CAVIGM010000070.1:0-2744 GCA_963642455.1 Anaerovoracaceae bacterium
CAACGGAGCGAGAGCGTGTCTTCAAGCAAGCTTTGCCTCGCTTCTGCATCAGCAGCGCCCTCATTGCAATATTAGACAGGGCACTTTTTGTTTGCTGTTACGTATAGGTCTATGGTAAGATTGTTGTGTATGGGTTGCACGCCCCATACATCCATATAGCGAAAGGAAGAGTGCCTGTTCGAAATGACTAACACTGCATATATAGGAAGAGACGAAATACACGGCTACTGCATAATCCGCGTAGAGCTGGATAAGGCAGGACAGCCTTTTGACTGGACATTTATTCATGCCAACGAAGAGCTGGCAAGAATTGAAGGAAAGCCCCTCGACGAGATTATTGGACACCGCTTCTATGAGCTTTTCCCAGAAGGCGACCGCAAATGGCTTAATTACTATTACGAGGCAGCCTATCTTGGCAAGAGCGTAAGCTTCGATGAGATTTCCGACGAGATAGGACTCTATCTTCATGTGGAGGCTTATCCTACAGACCGCAAAGGCTACTGTTCTTGCATAATCTGCGACATCAGAAATAGCATTTTCTCCAAGCTCGAACACCAGGAAGAGCAAGAGGCCCTGCTTGAATCCTATGAAGAGGAGAGAACACGCGATTTCAGAATTCGCAAGCTTGCTGAAGCAATGGGTTTCGTCTATCCGCTGGTTATCAGCATGGACTATCTGAACGACTCCTATACAATAGTCGAATACGAGAATTTCGTTAATAGGACCGCCGCAGAGTTCGGCAGGATTGATGAGCTTATTCGCGTCGGAGCCTCAACGATACCTGACGCAAAGATTGCAGAAGAGTTCTGGACACTCTTTAATCGCGAGGCAGCAATAAACGCTTTTCGTCAAGGGAAGAAAGAAATTATCTTACGACATCCACAGAATGGCGATGACGGCAAGATGCATTATATGGACACCCATCTAATTTGCATGGAATGTTCAGAAAATAAGGTTACAGCAATTTCCATGTCAAGATGCATCGACGAAGAAGCTGAGCGTGACCTTAGCATGCAGCAGGCGGCCGAGCAGGCAGGTGTAATCAGTGCACTTTCCATAATATATAAGACGATTATGGAGGCTGACCTTCTGACTCATGGTTTTAAGATTATACGGACGGACTCACCAATGAAAAAGGTCGTGGGAGGCGTCGATGATGGCAATTTCGATGACGTCATGGAGGATGTACTTAAGTTCTATATGCATCCAGACGATATTGACAGGATGCGTGAATTTATCGATCTTTCGACACTCTCAGAAAGATTCGGTAGCGAAACAACGCTCGTAACAGAATACAAGGCGCCTTATGATAAGTGGTTCGAATCAAGATTCATTGCGAAGAAGCGCGATGAGGAAGGCCGCGTTATATCCGCAATCTATGCTGCAAGAGACATCACGGCCGAGAAGAAGAAGGAGCTGAATTATAGAGCGCAACTCGAGGCTGCCGTAAAGGAAGCGGAGAGAGCAAATAAAACCAAGACGGAATTTCTTCTGCGTATGAGCCATGACATTCGCACACCGCTGAATGGTATACGTGGAATGCTGGATATGGCGGACCATTATGGCAATGACCTCGAGAAAGTAAGAGAATGCCGTCGCAAGGTGCGTGAATCCTCGAATATACTGCTGGAACTGATCAACGAGGTGCTTGATATGAGCAAGCTCGAGTCCGGCGAGGTGGAACTTGAACACGTTCCTTTTGATCTTGCGAACGTATCTTTTGAGATATTTACTATTGTTGAGAAGCAGGCCGCAGAGCGAGATATTGAAATTGTGGAAGACTGCAGCATGCAGCATCCAAGGCTTATCGGAAGCCCTATACATTTCAAGCGACTTGTAATGAATATTATGAGCAACGCGATTAAATACAATATTCCTCACGGCAAGGTATATATTAACTGCCACGAGGCTTCCTTTGATGGCAAGAATATCATGCTTGAAATTTCGATTCGCGATACCGGCATCGGCATGAGCGAGGAATTTCAAAAGCATCTTTTTGAGCCTTTCCAGCAGGAGAATTTCTCGGCTCGTTCTAAATACGAGGGCACAGGCCTTGGAATGTCCATTGCTAAGAGCCTTGCAGACAAGCTGGGCGGCACGATTACATGCGAGAGCAAGAAAGGTGTCGGCTCGACCTTTACTATTCGGGTACCGTTTGAGGTAGATTTCTCCGAAAACGATAGCGTAGCACAGGACGGAGAAGAGAACATTTCTATCGCAGGCGAGACAATTATCTTAGCAGAGGACAACGACATCAATCTTGAGATAGCGCAGTTCATAATAAGTGAAGCCGGCGCCAAAGTTATCGTGGCACATAACGGCAAGGAAGCTGTCAATGCTTACGAAGCATCCGAGGAAGGCGAAGTATCTGCCATTCTTATGGACATTATGATGCCTGTCATGGATGGCTACGAGGCAACCCGCCATATACGCGCTATGGGAAGAAGCGATGCGAAGAGAATCCCAATCGTCGCTATGACCGCCAATGCTTTTGCAGAAGACAGAATCGCTACCAAGAAAGCAGGCATGAACGAGCATATCTCGAAGCCTCTTGATGCGAAGAAAGTAATTCGCGTCATTGCCGAGCAGGTGAAGGCAGCGAAAGACGAGAAATAGCGGCAGAGCTTAAAGGGGGAAAACAAATGGAGAATAGGGAAAGAATGCAAGCTCGAATGCAAGAAATAACACAAGAACGAATACAAGAAAGAAATATGAGCAGCGGTAGATTCAATAGCGGAACCGCC
>CAVIGM010000071.1:0-2532 GCA_963642455.1 Anaerovoracaceae bacterium
GCTCATTTTCTATTCCTCCTGGATGTATATAAAGTAATAATGTTTGACTAAGTTAGTAGTTGTAAAAGCGTTTGCGCTCGTCGAAGTGCCTCGGTTCCTCGCTAAAGTTCTTTGCGCTCGTCGAAGTGCCTCGGTTCTTCGCTAAATCACTTCGCCACAGCGACCATGGTTGGCCTTACGACCTTGCCATTCAGCGTGTAGCCCTTCTGCAATTCCTTGCTTACGAAGCCCGATTCATGCTCTTCGCTTTCCTCTGAGATAACCGCGTTGTGCATGGTCGGATTGAATTCCTTGCCAAGCGCCTCTATCTCTTTGAGGCCCGCCTTCTCAAGAGCTGTCTTCATCTGCTCGCAAATCATTGCCATTCCCTTAGCGTAGGCCTCGGGATCATCTGCGGCATTGCTTGATAGCGCCCTTTCGAAGTTGTCGAGAACCGGTAGAAGCTCGCCGATTATCTTCTCATTCGCATAAGCGTGAATGTCGGATTTCTCCTTTGCGGCTCGCTTCTTGAAGTTCTGAAATTCTGCCATCAGCCTCAAATAGCGCTCGCTGTCTTTCTCTTCCGCCGCTTCCTCCGCGGTCTTCTCCGCAGCCTCGCCAGCCGCATCGCTTGCAGCCTCGCCTGCCGTATCACCTGCCGACTTCCCTGCGGCATCACCTGCCGCGCCTTCGCAGTTCTTGTCGCCAGGCTTTCCTGCGGACTCGGTTGCCTTACTTGCCGCGTCCTCCGCGGTTTTCCATGCGGACTCGCCAGCCGCCTTCGTATCTTCCCTCGCCTTTGAATTTTCCTCAAAAGCTTCAGTCATCTTCTCTTCCGACATTACTTGTCTTCCTTTCCATTTCCATTTCCATCGCCCAGCATAAAGGATTCGCTGAGGTTATTTGTTAGATATTCCATAATCGAGGTGACCTCGTCATATCTCATTCTCGTTGGGCCGATTACGCCGATCTTGCCGACCAGCTTGCCGTCCACATGATAGGTTGCCGTGATGAGCGAGCAGTCTTTCATCGAATCCGCCATATTCTCTTCGCCTATCGTGACGATTATGCCCTCGCCTCGATTCAGCATATTTCTCGTGAACTCTTCCTTACTATTGAAAAGCTCGAGGAAAGCCTTGGCCTTGTCGATGCTCGAATACTCAGGAATGTTGAAGATGTTCGTCAGGCCCTCCATGTAAAGGTTGACATTCAGCATATCCTCAAGCGTTCTCATAAAGCCCGGCATTACATTGCCGCTCAGCAAGGTCATCGCCTCGATGTCTGTTCCGACATCCTCTATAATGGCAGCCTTGAGAACTTCATCAATTGTTCTGTCCTTATAATGAACCGTCATTGTCTTGCTCAGAATCTCAAGTGTCTCGGCCCGATAAGGCGCATTCAGTCGAAGCGTTGTATTTGTGACGCTGCCGCTGTTTGCAACAATCATCAGAATTATCGTTCTCTCGTCAACCGGTAGCAGCTTGACAAATTTGAGTCTGTCCTGATTGCCCGCCGGTGTCATCGCAAAGGATGCAAGATGCGTTATCTCCGAAAGAAGCTCTGCCGCATGTCTAATCGTCGCATCGAACTCATCTCTCGAAGCCGAAAGCCTATCGCTGATCGCCCGCTTTTCTTTAGCAGTAAGATTCTTCTTTCTCATCAACTCATTAACGTAGAGTCGGTATCCCTTGTCTGAAGGAATTCGTCCTGCTGATGTATGTGGATGAGTCAGATACCCCATCTCCTCAAGGTCGGCCATCTCATTTCTGATTGTCGCAGAGCTGACTCCAAGTTCGTACTTCTTCGAAATCGATCTCGAACCGACAGGCTCAGCGCTCTGCACATAGTCGTCAATTACCGCCTGCAGTATCTGCAATTGTCTTTTGCTTAATTCCATGGCTCCTCCTTGTCTTGTGTTATATCTTTGTTAGTTGTTAGCACTCACTTTGCAAGAGTGCTAATCACTGTCCATAGTGTACCCCTGGGGTATTTAAATGTCAACAGTTTGAATGTGTATTTTTTGTGTTGAAGCGCGCGAGGCAAAGCTTGCTTGAAGGCACGCTCTCTGCAGTTGCTGACGTAGCCGATGCAGGAGCGAGACAAAGCTTGCTTGAAGACACGCTCTCGCTCCGTTGGCGACGCAGCTGGTACTAAGCTCTGTCCGCAGGGCAAGCCTACGGCCAATCGCTAAGTACAGGCGTCGCCAAAGGCTCTTCAAGCAAGATTGTCTCGCCAAGTGCAACAAGAGGTAGGCCAATCGCTAAGCACGAACGTCAGCAAAGGCCCTTCAAGCAACAAGCCTCGCGCCAAGTGAAGGCAAGAGGTAGGCGAGGCGTGGGAGTTCGGTCAAGGCGCGGGTGAAGCGAGGTGGGATTCGTGTCAGAGGCGTTGGGATTCAAAAAAATAGAGAAAATCGAGCGATTTTGAGCCGATTTTCTCTACTCCTCTTCGTTGCGACGCCGCGTGCTATGTCACGCGCGGAGCTTGGTTTCGTCATTAATAGAGAAAATCCGCCGATTTTGAGGCGATTTTCTCTACTAATATGTTAGATGT